>DATASA010000088.1:0-6737 GCA_036269435.1 Acidimicrobiales bacterium
GCCTTCGGCGACATCGGCGGCAAGGGCTTCCTGTGCGGCGCCACTGCGGGGCGCACGACGCTCAACGGCGAGGGCCTGCAGCACGAGGACGGCCACAGCCTGCTGCTGGCGTCGAGCGTGCCGAACCTGGCCGCCTACGACACCGCCTTCGCGTACGAGCTCGGCGTGATCGTGGAGGACGGCCTGCGCCGCATGTACGGGCCCGATCCCGAGGACGTCTTCTACTACCTCACCCTCTACAACGAGAACTACGTCATGCCGCCCATGCCGGAGGGCGCCGAAGAGGGGATCCGGCGAGGCCTGTACCGGTTCGCGCCGGCGCCCGAGGGGCCGTCGCGGCCGGCAAGCGTCGTGTTCAGCGGGACGGCCCAGGCCGCGGCCCGGGAGGCCCAGCAGGTCCTGGCCGCCGATCACGACGTGGCCGTCGACCTCTGGAGCGCCACGTCCTACAAGGCGCTGCGGGAGGACGCTCTCTCGGTCGAGCGGTGGAACCGGCTGCACCCGACCGACACGGCCCGCACCCCCTACGTCACCGAGGCGCTGTCGCAGTCCGACGGCCCCGTCGTGGCCGTCACCGACTTCATGAAGGCGGTGCCCGACCAGGTGTCCCGCTGGGTGCCGCGGACCTACGTGTCGCTCGGCACCGATGGCTACGGCCGCTCCGACACCCGGGCCAACCTGCGCCGCCACTTCGAGACCGACACCGCCCACGTGGTGGTGGCCGTCCTCGCCGCGCTGGCGTCAACCGAGGACGCCAAGCCCCAGGAGGTCGCCGACGCCATCGGCCGCTACGGGCTCGATCCCGAAGCGGCCGACCCTCGTACCGCCTGACCTCGGGCTAGGGGAGGTAGCCGGGGCAGCGCAGCTTCACGACGACGCCGACCGCGAATTGGGCGTCGGCTGCGGACAGCGACGCGCCCTGGACGTAGGAGACGGCGGTCTGCATCGTCTGCTGGACCTGCGCCTGGGTCTGCCCCTGGTCGAACGACGCGCACACGGCGTCGGCGAAGGCCCGCAGCTGGGCGTCCGTGGGTGCGAACAGCGGGATGCGCTGGTGGAGCTGGGCGATGGCGGCGGCGACGTCGGCGGTGGTCGGGTTGATGCGCTGGCCGGGGGCGACCTTGGCCGCCGGCGGGGTGGTGGCCGCGGGGGCTGCCGTCGCGGGCGCCTTCGTGGTCGGCGGGGCGGTGGTGGCTGCGGACTTGGCGACGGTCGACGGCGTGGTCTTGGCCGGCGACGGTGCCGGCGCTGTTGCCGGGGCCGCGTTGGCGGCGACGGTCGGGGCAGTCGTGGTCGCAGCGGGGTCGACGGCCGGCGTGTCGGACGACTGGGCGGCGACCGTCGTGGTGACGGTCGGCCCGATGGCGGCCGTCGTCGTGACCGGGCCGGGGGCGTCGGCCAGAGCGAGGCCGACGCCGACGAGGGCGACGACGCCGAGGGTGCCGCCGAGCACGGCCAGGCGTCGAGGAACGATACGGGACATGGTCAGGCTCCTGAGGGTCGGAAGTCGGTCGAAAGGAAGGCCTCGGACGCAGCGGCTCGCGCGTCGACCGGGGGATGGCTCGCGGTCAGCCGTCGCCACAAGGGCAGGCGGGAAGGGGTGCTGCTCTCGTCGGCGGCGCGGCGCAGCATGGCGGTGAAGTCGTGCGGGCGTTCGAGCAGGCGCAGGGCGAAGCGGTCGGCCGCCCGCTCCTGGGCCCGGCTGTGCCACGCCAGCAGGCACCGCGCCGGAAGGACCACAACGGCGCCGGCGGCGAGCAGGAGCGGGTAGGAGGCGGGGTCACCGGCGGAGCGGAGGCCGGCGAGGTGCAGGACTGGCGTCCAGGACAGGACCGCGGCGGCGGCGGCCAGGCTGGCCAGCTGGGCGCCGAGGGCCAGTGGCAGGCGCCGGGCGGCGTGGCCGAGACGGACGTGCCCCAGCTCGTGGGCCACGGCCTGGTCCACCAGCTCGGGCGGCCAGGCGGCCACGGCCTGCTCGAGCACCACCCGGCGGGTCGGGCCGAGCCCGACGACGTAGGCGTTGGCGCCGCGGCTCGAGTCCTTCGTCGCCACCATGACGCCGGCCGGCAGGTCGACCTCGGCCTGGGCGGCGAGGTCCCGAAGCCGCCCCGCGAGGGGGCCGGATGCCGGCGCGGGCGGCCCGGTCCGGGTCTGCAGCAGAAGGGGCATGGCCAGCTGCCAGGCGACGGTGACGGCGGCTGATGCGAGCCACGCCACCAACCACCACCGGGGCGTGGCCCGGAGCAGCATGTAAAGAGGTAGGGCCACGAGGGCGCCGACGAAGAAGGTTGCCAGGAGCGTGCCCACTTCACCGGACGCCCACCGGAGGAGACCGTGGCCGCGGGCGGTACGGCGGTGGAGCGTGAAGGGCGCCCGGGCCAGGGACCGGGCGACGCTCACCACCACGACGGCGACGACCAGCGCGAGCGCCCACTCCCGAATCCCGAGTTCCTCCGCCAGGCGGTGCGGCAGCCGGGCGCCCAGGCACACGGCCAGCGCAATGCCGGCGGCGAGCAACTCGGGCAGGCTGGCCTGGGCGTGCGCCTGGGCCTGGTGCCGGTCACGGGTGACCGGCGGATCGGTGGGGAGCGCCGGTTCGCACCGGGCGCTGGTCGTCGACGTCGACACGGCGGGAGCGTGGGCCTTAAGCCAGGACGGCGGCCAGGATGGGGCCCACGATCGGGACCATGGCGACGACGGCGGCGAGCAGGGGACCGACCACGGGGACGAGCTTGCGCATTGGAACAACCTCCATTTTGAGTTGGGATTCACTCCCGATTTAGTGGGAATTGCCAGGCAATCGGTGCCGGCAGTCCTTGGTATCGGCGGCAAGGCAGCCCACTTGAGGGAGTTGTTGGGAGAAAGTTGTCCGGCCGTTGTGCGCCGTTGATATGCGCTCCAAAGGGCCGGCTCGGCGTTACCCTGGGCCGGTGGACGTGGGAACGGAGCCGGCCCCGCGCATCCTCGTCGTCGACGACGATCGGGCCACACGGACCCTGCTCCGGCGGCTTCTGACGACGGAGGGCTACACCGTCGACGAGGCTGCGGACGGCGCAAGCGCGGTGGAGATGGTGGAGGCGGGGACGCCCGACCTGCTCCTGCTCGACGTGATGATGCCGGACCAGGACGGCCTGGAGGTGCTCGAGCGGCTACGCCGGACGAGCGACGTCCCCATCATCCTGTTGACCGCGAAGGGCGACGAAGCCGATCGCGTGCTCGGCTTCCGCTTCGGCGCCGACGACTACGTCGTCAAGCCCTTTTCCAGCGCCGAGTTAGCCGGCCGGATCGCCGCCGTCCTGCGGCGAACGGGCGCGCTGCGCCCGAGCACGAGCAGGCTGGGCTTCGACGGGCTGCACATCGACCTGGCCAAGCGGGAGGTCGAGGTCGACGGCCACCCGGTCGACCTCCCCGCACGCGAATACGAGGTGCTTGCGTTCCTCGCTTCGTCACCCGGGCAGACGTTCTCGCGCCAGCAGCTCCTGGACGAGCTGTGGCCGGGCGGAGCCGACACCGGCGAGGGCACGGTCACCGAGCACGTCGGCCGCCTGCGCCGCAGGATCGAAGTGGATCCGGAACGTCCTCGCTGGCTCCGCACCGTGCGCGGCGTCGGCTACCGCTTCGACGCCTGACCGCCGCCGCCGCCGGCGCGGCTCGCGGAAGTCGGACCAGGCCGCGTAGGCCTGGCCGTCGGTCGACGCCACCCCACCGAGCCCCGGAACTCGTCGGCCGGGTTCATGGCGAGCCCTCTCGTTCTCCGTTCATGGTGCGGTCGTCGAGCCCGGCCGTGCCCGCGGTGGACAGGGTGCCGTCGATCCGCCGCGGGCGGGGCGGGGCAACAGATGGTGGGGTGGCGTCAGCCCCCGAAGGTCTGAAATGCCACCAGCGAGACCCAGGTGACCGTGGGCGCCGAGGTCACGCCGCCGGCGGCCAGCGCCGCTCCCAGCCGCGACTGCATGAAGGCCCCCTGCGCCTCTCGGGACGACCACACCTCGGTCACCACGAACTTCCCGCTGTCGGCGGTGCCCCCGCTGTGCACGAGCAGCCCGTCGGGAATGTCCCCCGTCTTCTGCACCATGTCGATTCCGAGTTCGCGGTTTACCGCCCAATACTCGGCCTCGCCCACGCCCTCGAACTCGAGGATGAGCAGCTCTGCCATCGTCGCCCCCCGTGATCCTGTTGTCGTCGGCTGCCAGTCGCCGATCGACGCGATGATGGCACCGATCGGGCTGCGGCGCGTGGGCGACGTCGGATCATCAGGCGAACGCGGCTCGCAGGGCTCGGAGACGCCCCCGACTGACCCTGGTCGTCATACGACCCACCTTGGCCCTGCTCGACCTCGAGCCCGCGCTCGCCCTAGCCCCCGGAGACAACCGGATCGGATGGGCCGCCGAAGACCTCGACCTGGATGTTGTCGGGGTCTCGCAGGGTGATCAGGGCGGTGCCGGGCTGCGTGGACTTGACCTCGGAGGAAATGACGCCCAAGCGGTCGAACTCGCCCTTCAGGGCCTCGACGTCTTGCCCGCTGCCGACGGCGAAGGCGACGTGGTCCAATCCCGGGCGGCGCTCGTCGAAGGGCTCCCCCCACTCGTGGTCGTGGGCGGTCAGCGTCAGGGTGACCCCGCTGCCGGCGGCGCGGAGGCGGTTGCGGCGGAACCCCTGGCCCTCGATCTCGGCCACGAGCTCGAGCCCCAGCACCTGCTGGTACCACTCGGTGCTCTTGCCCAGGTCGGTGACGCTCAGGCTGAGGTGGTGGTAGCCCAGAACTTCGGTCATCGGCTGCTCCTTCGCTGTTGGTGTTCCCGTTGTACGGCCGGCGGTCGCATTGGCGTTGCGTGTCGGTGACGTCTACCGGGGCCGGTGCCTGGACAGGTAGCCCTCCAGTACGGCGACCAGCCCGTTCACCGCGAAGCTGAACACACCGGCGACCAGAATGAGCCCGTAGACCTGGCCGGAAAGGTAGTTGCGCTGGCCGAGGGCGATGAGCCCGCCGAGCCCGCCGACGCGGGTCAGGATCTCGACCAGCAGGGTGATCACCAGCGACACCGGCGCGGCCACCCGGACGCCGAGCAGCACCGCCGGCAGCAGGGCGGGCAGCACGCACTTGCGGGCCCGGTCGAACCAGTCGAGGTGCAGGGACCGGGCCGTGTCGAGCAGCACGGGATCGAGGCTGCGCATGCCGGTCCGCGTGCTGAGCAGAACGGGCCAGAGTGCGGCCAGCGTGACGACCGTCACCTTCATCGTCTGGTCGTACCCGATGAGCAGGGCGGCGATGGGGACCATGGCCGACGGCGGCATGGCGCGGGCGAACTCCAGCGTCGGGCCGAGCGCCCGGTCGACTGCCCGGGAGCCCCCGACGACGATGCCGAGGGCCGCCCCCAGCACCGTCGCCAGGACGAGGGAGACGGCAAAGGTGTGCAGGCTCTGGGCGGTGGCGGGCCACAGGGCCCCGTTCTCCTGCAGACGCCACAGGCCCCGCACCCAGGCGGAGGGCGCCGGGAAGTAGGGCGACCGCTCCGAGCCGACGACCTGCCAGACGGCCAGCAGCCCACCGAGAGGCAGGAGCCCCCGCACCGGCGGGAAGGAGCGCGCCCGCACGGCGACGGGCGCAGTCATCGCGCTGCCGTACCCGGGAGCAGCCGGCGGGCGGCCAGGGTGAAGGCGGCGTTGAGGGCGACCCCCAGCACCCCGATGACCAGCACGTAGGCGAACATCTCCGCCGGCTGCAGCGCCTGGGACGCCCGGACGAGGGCGTTGCCGAGGCCGGCCGGGTTGCCGATCATCTCGGCGACGACGGCCAGCACCAGCGAGAGCGACAGGGCCAGCCGCAGGCCGACGACGATCGCGGGCACCGCGGCGGGAAGGGAGATCTTGCGGATCACGGTGAGCCGGGACAGGCGCAGCGTGCGGGCCACGTCGACGAGCTCGGCCCGAACGCCCCGCACCCCGTCGATGGCATTCACCAGGACGGGCCAGGCGCTGACGAAGACGATGATCGTCAGCTCCATTCGGACCGAGAACCCGAACACCAGGAGGGCGACCGGCACGAGCGAGACGGGCGGGACGGCCCGCATCACCTCGACGGTGGCCATGGAGTACCGCCACACCGCGTCGGACAGGCCGAGCACGACCCCGAGGGCCACGCCGAGGAGCGACGCCAGCACCCACCCGAGGAGGGTCACCTGCAGGGTGTGGAGCCCGTCACGCGCCAGGTCGCCAGAAGACGCGATCCGCCCGATCCCGCCGGCGATGGCCGACGGCGCAGGGAGGTACTGGTACTCCAGCACATGGCTGCGGACCAGGGCCTCCCAGAGCCCGGCCAGAGCGACCATGGTGGCCAGCCCCGGCCAGTTCACACGACGGAGCGCGCCAGCCCGGCTAGTCATCGGCGTCGAGGATGGCGTCGTACACCGCCCGCCGGGTCCTCAGGAACTCGGGGCTCTCCTTGGTGGCGATCTGGTGCCGCGGGCGGGGCAGGTCGACCTCGAACGTGTGGGCGACAGTCGCCGGGGCCCCTTCGAGGACCACGATCCGGTCGCTCAGGTAGACGGCCTCGTCGATGTCGTGGGTCACGAAGACCACGGTCGTCCCGGTCATGGCCTGGACCTGCTGCAGCTCGTCCTGCAGTGCGCCCTTCGTCATGGCGTCGAGCGCGCCGAACGGCTCGTCCATCAGCAGGACGGAGGGGCGCATGGCCAGGGCCCGGGCCAGCTGCACCCGCTGCTGCATCCCGCCCGAGA
>DATASA010000089.1:0-3883 GCA_036269435.1 Acidimicrobiales bacterium
GGAGATGAGCGACTAACCTCCATACGAGACGAACGGGAGGGTGATGCCGGTGAGCGGGACCAGGCGGGTCACCCCGCCGATGATGATGAACGTCTGCAGGCCGATGATGGCCGTCAGGCCGGCGGCGAGGAGCTTCTCGAACGGCGTCTCCACCCGCATGGCGATCCGCAGGCCGGCGCCGATCATCAGCAGGAACGCGATGAGCACGGCGACGGTCCCGATAAGGCCGAGCTCCTCGCCGATGGCGGCGAAGATGAAGTCGGTCGCGACGGCGGGGATGCGCTGGGGGCTGCCCTGGCCGATGTTCGTCCCCGCCACGCCGCCGGCGGCGAAGGCGAAGAGGGCTTGCACCGTCTGGTAGCCGGCACCCGAGGCCACCTTCCAGGGGTTCAGCAGGATGTGGACGCGGGTCTGGACGTGGGCGAACACCTTGAACGCGATCAGCGCCCCGGCCGCGAACAGCACGCCGCCGATGCCGAGGTAGGCCCCGCGGGCCGTCGCCACCCACAGCAGCACGATGAACAGGGCGAAGAACAGCAGCGACGACCCGAGGTCCTTCTCCCAGAACATGACGACGAGCGAGAACCCCCAGGCCAGCACGATCGGGCCGAAGTGGCGGACGTTCGGCACCCACACGCCCGCCACCTTGCGGGTGCCCATGGCCAGCAGCGGCTGCTTCTCGACCAGGTAGGAGGCGAAGAAGATGCAGAGGGCGATCTTGGCCAGCTCGCCGGGCTGGAAGGTCACGCTGCCGAACCTGACCCACAGCCGGGACCCGTTGATGTTCTGTCCCACCGCCGGCAGCAAGGGCAGCAGCAGCAGGCCGACGCCGATGAGGGCGAACGTGTACCGAAGGCGCTCGATGTCGCGGGCCCGACGGACGATCAGCAGGGTGGCCACGAACGCGCCGACCCCGAGCGCGGTCCAGACCGCCTGCAGGGCGGCCAGGTGCGAGTCGAGCCGTGCGATGAAGACGTATCCCACCCCGTTCAGCAGCCCGGCCAGGGGGAGCAGGATGCCGTCGGCGCCGGGGGCCAACCGGCGGGTGGCGACGTGGGCGACGGCCAGCAGGCCCAGGATGACGAGGAGGAACGGGACCAGGTTGGCGGGCAGCGACGCGCTGCGGCCGAGGCCGGCCAGCGTGTAGGCGCCCGCGGTCAGCACGCCGGCCATCAGCATGAGGCCCAGCTCGGTGTTGCGGCGGACGGCGGTGAGGACGGTGCTCATCCCGAAACGGCTTCCGGGGTGCTCATGCCGTCACGGTCGGGTCGTGGTGGTGGTCGCCAGGGTGGTCGCCGAAGTCGGTGCTGACGTCGGGACGGTGGTCGTGTCCGCTGGCGGCGCACGCCGGGCGTCGACCTCCTGGCGCAGGTTGTTCACGTAGCGGTCGGCCTCTTTCTTGGAGGCGACCTCGTGCCCGGCCGCGAGCTCGGTCCGCTGCGCGGGCAGCAGATCGTCGCCGGTCGGCTGGGCCTTGCGCTCGACGAGGGTGGGGTCGAACCACAGCAGGCCGCCGGGACGGCCCCTGAAGATGGCGACCTGGTTGCCGTCGAGGCCGACGAAGTAGGCATCGCGGGCGTACCAGGCCACGGCCCACACGGCCACCCCGAAGACGGCCACGACGGCCAACAGGAAGACGCCGACCCGCCAGGTCATCCGGCGGGCCCTGGCCTGCGGGACCGGCGGGGCAAGGGTGGGCCGGCGGTCGCCCACGACGGGCGGCGGCACCGCCGCGGTCGCCGTCGGTCGCCCGGCCTGGCCGATCGTCCGGGTGTCGGGCGCCGGTTCGGACACCGTCTTGGTCGACTGCCGGGACGACCCCGATGCGGCCAGCGCGGCGGACGCCTGCTGCGACCGGCCGTCGTCGTCGACCACGTCGACGACCACGACGGTGATGTTGTCGCTTCCGCCGGCCGCCCGAGCCAGCCGGACCAGCTCGCGGGCCGCCTCCTGGGGGTCGGCCAGCTGGCGCAGCGTCGAGGCGATGCGCTCGTCCGACAGCTCGTTGGTCAGGCCGTCGCTGCACAGCAGGATGCGGTCGCCGCGGAAGGGGGTGATCTCCCAGGAGTCGACTCGGATGGCGGGCTCCATCCCGAGGGCCCGGGTGATGATCGACCGCTGGGGGTGGATCTGGGCCTCGGCCGGGGTCAGCTTGCCGTCCCGGACCAGCTCCTCGACGAGGCTGTGGTCCTCGGTGAGCTGGACCAGCTCGCCCTGCTGCAACAGGTAGGCGCGTGAGTCGCCCACGTTGATGAGGGCGAGCTGCTCCTCGCCGTCCTCCTGGACGAGCGCGAGGGCGGTCAGGGTCGTGCCCATGCCCCGCTTCTCCCGGCTGCCCTGGGCCAGCTGCCACACGGCCTGGTTGGCCGCCTCGGCCGCCTCGACCAGCCCGGCCGTGGTGTGCTCGCCCTCCGAGAAGGTCCGCAGGAGCGTCTCCACCGAGGTCTGGGACGCGACCTCACCGGCCTGGTGGCCGCCGACGCCGTCGGCGACCGCGAACAGTCGCTCGTCGGCCAGGAACCGGTCCTCGTTGATCTGGCGGACCCGCCCGACGTCGGTGGCCGCGCCGGCCTGGAGGACGGTCATCGTGGCCGCCTCACTGGAGCTCCATGACGGTCCGGCCGATCTGGAGCCGGTCGCCCTTGCGGATGGCGATGGGCGCAGTGACCTTCTTGCGGTTCAGGTAGGTGCCATTGGTCGACCCAAGGTCCTCGACGTACAGCTGGCCGTCCCGACGGAAGACGCGGGCGTGGAGCTGGGAGACGTAGGTGTCGTCCATCGTGATCTGGCAACCGGCGGCCCGGCCGACCGTGAGCTCGTCGGCGAGCTCGTAGGTCTGACCCTTCGTCTCCGCCGGCTCGATCACCTTGAGCCGGCCACCCGCCTTGGCGCTGCTCCCGGAGCGCCCGCCGCCGCTCCAGCCCCGCTGGGGCCGGGCCGGCGCAGGAGCCGCCGCGGCCACCGTGCGCCCGCTCACCTCGGCCCAGACCGCCCGCAGCACCCGCAGGAAAAAGAGATACAGCAGGGCCAGGAAGCAGAACTTGAGGATGGTCAGAAGGGAGTCCGGCACGGCTCAGGACGCTTCGAACCGGAGCTTCGTCGCCCCCACGGTGATCTCGTCGCCGTTGGTCAACGGCCGTTCCTTCACCGTGGCCCCGTTGACGCGGGTGCCGTTCGTCGACCCGAGGTCGACGACGACGAAGCCGGTCCCCTGGCGGCGGATCTCGGCGTGCTTGCGGCTGACGTTGGGATCGGACAAAGGGATGTCGCATTCGGGCATACGGCCGACCGTGAGCGGCTGCTCGCCGATCTCGATCCGCCGGCCGTCCTCGAGCGAGATCGAGCCGACGGGGGCGCCACCGGGCGCCTCCTGGAAGCCGCTGGCGACGAGGAACTGGCCCTGGGTCAACGAGTCGTCCACCTGCAGCTCGACGTGCACCGGCCCGACGAACCCGTATCCCTCGGTTCGGGCGTGGTCGCGCGCCGACTCGGCCAGCTCCCGGGTGAGGACGTCGGCAAAGGAATCGAACTGCTCGGAGTCGGCCGGGCTGAGGGCGACGGAGAAGTGATTCGGGGCCAGAGGGCCGTTGACGCCCAGGGTGCGGTGCAGGTCCATGTCACGGGTGAGCCGGCGACCGACCTCCACCGGCTTCAGCCCACTGCGGAAGGTCTTGGCGAACACACCCTCGACCAGCCGCTCCAGGCGTTGCTCGAAACCCTGCAGTCCCATCTCGAAGCGAGCTTACCCAGGCCCCGTGAAGCCCAGCCTGCGCTTCCGCTACCGTGTCAACGTCGCTCGGGCGAGTGGCGGAATAGGCAGACGCGCAGGATTCAGGTTCCTGTGTCCGAAAGGACGTGGGGGTTCAAGTCCCCCCTCGCCCAC
>DATASA010000090.1:0-11828 GCA_036269435.1 Acidimicrobiales bacterium
CAGCCGGGCCAGCATCTCGACCAGCACCGGTAGGTGGGCCCGCACCGTCGGCTCCCCGCCGGTCAGGCGGATGCCGTCGAAGCCGAAGCGCTCGACGCACACACGCGCCACCCGCTCGATCTCCTCGTAGGTGAGCAGCTCGGAGCGGGGAGTCCAGGCCATGCCGTCGGCCGGCATGCAGTAGCGGCAGCGCAGGTTGCAGCGGTCGGTCACCGAGATCCGCAGGTCGCGCACCGTGCGCCCGTGCGGGTCGACCAGGGGCGCGCCATCCATGTTCTGAGGTTACGCGAGGAGCAGAACCTGCACGGTGCCACCGATGTCGACGCCGTCGCCGTCGGGCAGGACGGCCAGTGCGTTGGCCAGGGCCATGGCCCGCAGGAGGTGGGATCCCTGCCCGCCCGAGGACCTCACGTGGAGCCGGCCGTCCTCGTCCGAGGAGGCGACGACCCGGACCAGGTGGAGCTTGCCGTCGGGACGGCGCACCAGCGCCTCGTCGGCGACGGCCGGCACCTCGGGACGGAACAGATCACGGTGCCCGGCCATCTGGCGCAGGGCCGGTCGCGCGAACAACTCGAAGGAGACCAGGGCCGAGACCGGGTTTCCGGGCAGGCCGAAGACCGGCGTTCCGCGTACCGTCCCGAAGGCCAGCGGCTTGGCCGGCCGGACCGCCACCTGCCACCAGTGCATCTCGCCCAGACGGTCGAGGACGATCTTCACGTAGTCGAAGTCGCCCACGCTCACGCCGCCCGAGGTGAGGACCGCGTCGCAGCCGGCCACCCCCCGCTCGAGAGCGTCGGTGATGGCGGCCTCGTCGTCGGGAGCGGTCCCCAGGTCAACGGGCACGCAGCCGGCTCGGGCGACCAGGGCCAGCAGCATCGGCCGGTTGCTGTCACGGATCTGCCCGGGCCGGAGCGGCCGTCCGTCGGCCACCAGCTCGTCGCCGGTGGACAGGACGCCCACCCGCGGCCGGGGCACCACGTCGACGGTCGACGCGCCCACGCTGGCCAGGACGCCGATGTGGCCGGGGCCGAGCTCCGTCCCCTCGACGAACATCACCTGGCCGGCCTGCAGGTCCTCGCCCGGGTGGCGGAGGTGGTCGCCGGGCGACGCGGCTGCCTCGATCCGAACCCGGCCGCCGTCCACCGGCACGGTCCGCTCGACCATCACCACTGCGTCGGCACCCGCGGGCAGCACCGCGCCGGTCATGATCCGCACCGCTCGACCCGGGCCGACCTCGACGCCGGGCGGGGCACCGGCCGCAGCGGTCCCCACCACGTCCAGCACGACCGGCGCTGCGACCGTGTCGGCGGCGAGCACGGCGTAGCCGTCCATGGCCGAGTTGGTGAAGGACGGAACGTCGTGGGCGGCGACCACCGGCGATGCGGTCACGCACCCGAGCGCTTCGCCGAGCGGCACGTCGACCGGTGCCAGGACCGGGCAGGCGGCGAGGATGACCCGCCGCGCCGACTCGACGTCGATCAAATCAGTTTCTTGCGCTGGACCAGGTCGGCCAGGAAGGTCCGGAACCTGGGCCCCAGGTCCTCGCGGTCGATGGCCAGCTCGACGGTGGCCCGCAGGTAGTCGAGCTTGTCGCCGATGTCGTAGCGGCCCTCCTCGAACACGTACCCGTAGATCGTCTGCTGTTGAAGCAGCAGGGCAATGGCGTCGGTGAGCTGCATCTCTCCGCCCGCGCCCGGGTGGATGCGGTCGAGGCACTCGAAGATCTCGGGGGTGAAGACGTAGCGCCCCATCACCGCGAGGTTGGACGGGGCGTCCTCCGGCTTGGGCTTCTCGACGACGTCGACGATGCGGACGAGGGTGTCGTCGACCGGCTCGGGCAGGGCGCAGCCGTAGGAGCTCATCTCGCTGCGGGGAAACTCCTTGAGGGCGACGACCGACCGGCCGTAGCGCTGGTGGACATCGACCATCTCCGCGAGCACAGGGGAGCCCTCGGCCATGATGTCGTCGCCCAACATGACGGCGAACGGCTCGTCGCCCACGTGCTGGCGGGCGACCGAGATGGCGTGGCCGAGGCCTCGCGGCTCGCCTTGGCGCACGTAGTGGATGTCGGCCATCTCGGCGATGGCCTGGATCTGCTTCAGCAGCTCGAACTTGCCCGACTTCTCGAGGTAGTGCTCGAGCTCGAAGGACCGGTCGAAGTGGTCCTCGATCGCCCGCTTGCCCCGGCCGGTGATGATCAGGATGTCGCGGAGACCGGCGGCCACCGCCTCCTCGACCACGTGCTGGATGGCCGGCTTGTCCACGAGAGGCAGCATTTCCTTCGGCTGCGCCTTGGTGGCCGGGAGGAAGCGGGTCCCGAGGCCTGCGGCGGGAATGACTGCCTTGCGTATGCGGTTCATCTCGCACCTCCACTGTCCCCGGCCACGGCGTGTTCAACCCGGTTGCGGCCCCCGGCCTTGGCCCGATACATCGCCGCGTCGGCCGCGGCGACCAGATCCTTGCCCGCCGCACCGTGCTCCGGGTAGGCGGCCACCCCGACCGAGATCGTGATGTGCAGCTCCCCGGAGTCGACCTTGAACGGGGTGTTGTCGACCGCGGCCCGGATCTTCTCGCCCAGCAGCAGCGCCCCGGCCAGGCCCGTCTTGGGAAGGAGGAGCGTGAACTCGTCCCCGCCCCAGCGGGCCACCAGGTCGACCTCGCGGACCGCGTCGGTGAGGCGCCGGGCCAGCTCGATCAGCACCGTGTCGCCCGCCTGGTGCCCGTGGCCGTCGTTGACCGCCTTCATCTGGTCCAGCTCGACGAAGACCACGGCGAACGGCTCGGAGAACCGCACGGCGCGAGACAGTTCCGACTCCAGCCGCAGGTCGAAGTTGCGCCGGTTCCACAGGCCGGTCATGCCGTCGGTCAGCGAGAGCCGGACCGCCTCCTCGTAGAGAAAGCTGTTCTCGATGGCGGTCTCGGCCTGGCGGACGAGGACGGCGATCGAGTCGAGGTCCTCGTCGTCGAAGGGCGTCGCCCGGCCGTAGTGGGCGAGGACGCCGAAGGGGTGGCCACCGGAGCGCAGCGGGATGGCCATGGCCCCGGCGCCGGGGCACGGCTCCTCCGGGACCGGTGCGACCGGCTCGCCGTCGCGCGGCCACAGCACCGGTGCGCCGGCCCGCGCCGCGGCGACGGCCAGGCCGCCCCCGTCGCCCCCGGGCAACTCGCTCGCCGACCCGCCCGTGCCGGTGGTCTCGAGCGGCCGCAGCCGCTCGCTGCCGGCCACGGCCACGTAGAACACGCCGGCCGACGCGCCGAGGTACGCGGTCGTCGTCTCCAGAAGGGCCGAAAGCACCACCTGGCGGTCGTGGGTGGAGGCCAGGACGTCGCCCAGACGGACCAGCGCGTGGCGGAAATCACGCAGCTGGGCGCGAGGGTCGTCCACGTCCTAATGGTACGGCCTGCGGTACGCTGGCAGGCGACCGGTTCGTGTGCGAACCCCGCCCACCGGGTCTCGGGAGCGATGCATCAATGCCGAAGTACGAGTACGCCTGCAAATCCTGCGGTGAGCACCTGGAGGTGCTGCAGACCTTCGCGGACGCGCCGCTGACCGAGTGCCCGGCGTGCGGCGGCCCGCTGCGCAAGGTGTTCAGCCCCCCGGGCATCGCCTTCAAGGGCAGCGGCTTCTACCGCACCGACAATCGCAAGCGTCGCACCGAGCCCAAGACCGACGGCGTGAAGACCGACGGTGCGAAGGCCGAGGCCGGCACGTCGGCGTCGGAGTCGAAGGCCGAGTCGGCCACCACCAAGTCGGGCGACGCCTCGGGCGGCACGACCAAGAAGGAATCGGCACCGGCGGTGGAGTCCAAGCCGAAGGCCACCGAGGCGAAGACGGCCTAGTTCGTGGGCCTGCCGTCCGCCGAGATCGGTGTCTTCGGCGGGACGGCGTTCTACTCCTTCCTCGACGACGTCGAGGAGGTCGCGGTGCAGACGCCGTACGGCTCGCCGTCGTCGCCGGTGGCGGTCGGCAGCGTGGACGGTCGACGGGTCGCCTTCCTGGCCCGCCACGGACCGGGCCACTCGGTGCCCGCCCACCGGGTCAACTACCGGGCCAACCTGTGGGCGCTGCGTCGGCTGGGCGTGCGGCGGGTGCTCGCACCGTGCTCGGTGGGCTCGCTGCAGCCCCAGGTGGCCCCGGGCGACTTCGTGATCTGCGACCAGCTCGTCGACCGCACGTCGGGCCGGGCCGACACGTACTTCGACGGGCCCCTGCCGGCCCACATCTCCTTCGCCGACCCCTACTGCCCGGATCTGGGCCCCCTGGCCGTCGCGGCGGCCCGAGCGGAGGGCGTGACCGTCCACCCGTCGGGGACGGTGGTGGTCATCCAGGGTCCCCGCTTCTCGACCCGGGCCGAGTCGCGCTGGTTCTCGTCGGCCGGTTGGGACGTCGTGAACATGACCCAGTACCCCGAGGCGGCGTTGGCCCGTGAGCTCGGCCTCTGCTATTGCGGCGTCGCCCTGGTGACCGACTACGACGCCGGCGTCGAGGCGCAGGGGGCGGTCACGATGGACGAGGTGTTCCGGGTGCTGGGGGAGAACATCGAGCGGGTCAAGGCCGTGCTCCTGCGGGTCATCCCGACCATCCCGGCCGGCGCCGGGTGCGCCTGCGCGCAGGGAGCCGTGGACCCCGGGTCGCTTCCCGCGTAGTCTGGGCGTCGCAGCACCGGCGCTTCCCCCCCGTGTACCTGGTCGTCACCGTCCCGGGAGGAACTCCGCCGTGCGCCTGCCCCTGCGCCGCCTTTCCCGCTCGCCGCTCGCCTACTGGGTGGCCGTCGTCCTGCTCGCCTGCCTCACCGCGTCAACCGTCGCCCGCCTGGTCGGTCGTGCCGGGGTCGAGGCCGCTCGCTACGGGCGGCTGCGCCCCGTGGTCATGGCCAGCCACGAGGTCGACGTCGGCGTCGTCCTGCGTCCCTCCGACGTCTCGGTGCGGTCGGTGCCGGCGGCCTTCCTTCCCGACGGTTCGGTGAGCTCGACTGCGGCGGTCGTCGGTCGGACGGTCGTGGTGCCGCTGTTCCGTGGGGCTGCGGTCGTCGCCGCCAACCTGGCCCCCGACGGCCTCCAGGGCCTGGCTGCCCTGCTTCCTGCCGACACACGGGCCGTCGCCGTCCCGACCGGGAACGCCTCCGTCCCCCTCCGGCGGGGCGACCGGGTCGACGTCCTGGTGACGTTCGATCCGCCGCCCGCCGGCCAGGAGCCGACCTTCCCCGTGGCCGAGGCGGCGCTGGTGGTCGACGTCGGCCCCGAGGCGGCGTCGCTGGCGGTGGGCCCGGAGGAGGCCAAGCGGGTGGCCTTCGCCCTCGCCAGTGGCACCGTCACCCTGACGGTGACCGCCGGGGTGAAGCCGGCACCGCCGGCACCGCCGCCCCAGCCAGGGCCCAGTACGACCACACGAACAGGAGCGACGAGCGGGTCGGCACCGGGTTCACCGACGACGCTGCCGCCGAACCGGTGACCCGTCCTGGGCCACCGAGTGGCCGCCCTGGTTCGGGGCGGAGGGCGCGCCAGCACCGCCGGGCCGCGCCGGGCTACGAGCCGCTGAGCTGGACGTCGCCGATGACGAGGGTCATGCCCGCGGCACCTCCAGGCAGCCACTCCCGGTCGCCGCCGATGGCGAGGAGGTCCAGGAGCATGCGCTGCAGCGTCGAGGCGATGGTGGCCTCCCGGATCGGCTCGGCCGTCGCGCCGTCGCGCACCATGAGGCCCGAGACGCCGACCGAGAAGTCGCCGCTCACCGGGTTGGCGCCCGAGTGCAGCCCGGTGACGGACTGGACGAGCAGGCCGTCGCCGGCGTCGGCCAGGAGCTGCTCCTGGCTCCGGTCACCCGGAGTCACGCTGAGGGCCCGGCTGCCGGCTCCCGGAGTCGACCGGTACCCGCCACGCACCGCGGACGCGTTCGACGGCTGGCCGCACCGCCGGCCGGTGTAGGTGTTGTGGAGGAAGCCGCGCAGCACGCCGTTCTCGATCAGCACGTTGCGCCGGCTGGCCAGGCCCTCGGCGTCGTAGCGGCTCGACCCCCACGCCTCCGGCTCGGTGGGGTCGTCGACCATGGTGAGGAAGGGCACGGCGACGGCCTCGTCCTCCCGCCCGGCGAACAACGACCGGCCCTTGATGACCGACGACGCCGACAGGCCGGACGCCAGGAGGCCGAGGAACGACGACGCCACCGGCGGGTCGAGGAACACGGTGAGCCGCCGGGACGACGGCTTCCGGGCGCCCAGCATGCGCGTCGCCTTCTCGGCCGCGTCCTTGACCGCCTTGGCCATGTCGAGGTCCTCGGGTGTCCGGGCCACCGAGTAGCCCGTGCCGGTCTGGGTCTCGGTGCCCTCGCCGGCCATGGCCGAGGCCACGATCGAGCAGCTCGAACGCCGGGTCGTGGTCCGGATGCCCCCGGTGGATGCGATGGCCGACTCCGACACCGAGTCGCCGTACTCGGCCGACTCGACACCGCGGATCCGCGAGTCGGCGGCGCGAACGGCCCGCTCCAGCTCCAGCGCCATCTCGATCTTGCGTTCGGTGGGGAACCGGGCGAGCTCCGGCCGGAACAGGTCGAGGTCGACCGGTTCCACGCCGTCGGGCGTCGCCAGGCCCAGGAACTCGTCGACGGTGCCGAAGCCGGCGTTGTCGCGGGCCTCGGCCAGCGTCTCGGCCACGACGTCGTCTTCCAGGGACGCGGCGTAGGCGAAGCCCTGTCGCCCGTCGCGGATGACCCGGACGCCGACGCCCTGGGTGTCGGCCGAGGAGAAGGACTCCACGTCGCCGTCGAACACCTTCACGTCGGTCTGGTGGCTCCGACCCACGTAGACCTCGACCTGCTCGCCGGGCTGGGCCCGCTCGGCGATCCGCTCGGCCAGCTCCAGCATCGACGGCCCGGCCGACGGCTCAGGCACCTGCGGTCCCCCCCACGGTCATCGCCGCGACCCGCAGCGTCGGCTGGCCGGAGGACACGGGAACGCCCTGGCCGTCCTTGCCGCAGGTGCCGGTCCAGGTGTCGAAGTCGTTGC
The DNA here is from genome assembly GCA_036269435.1 of Acidimicrobiales bacterium. Taxonomy (GTDB): domain Bacteria; phylum Actinomycetota; class Acidimicrobiia; order Acidimicrobiales; family AC-14; genus CADCTB01. The sequence continues at coordinate 7,002 of DATASA010000090.1, forward strand.
CGACCGCGTCGATCGCCTGCAGCACCTCGGGCCCGTTGCCGATGAGGTTGGCCGCACGGATCGGGTGGGTGATCTCGCCGTTCTCGATCATGTACGCCTCGGTGATGCCGAACACGAAGTCGCCCGTGGCGGTGTTGACCTGGCCGCCGCCCAGCTGGACGCAGTAGATGCCGTGCGGGGTCTGGCGGATGATCTCGTCCGGGTCCTCCTCGCCGGCCAGGACGTAGGTGTTCGTCATCCGGACCATGGGCAGGTGGTGGTAGCTCTGCCGCCGGCCGTTGCCGGAGGACTGGCGACCGGCCTTGCGGGCCCGCAGGTGGTCCCACATGTAGTCGGTCAGCTCGCCGTTCTCGATCAGGCTGTTGCGCTGGGCCGCGTGGCCCTCGTCGTCGATGGCGTACGTGCCCCACTCCCGGGCGTAGGTGCCGTCGTCGACCAGGTTGACCAGCGGGCTGGCCACCTGTTGGCCCACCCGGTCCCGGAACACCGAGGCGTCCCTGCCGACCAGGTCGGCTTCGAGGCCGTGGCCGCAGGCTTCGTGGAACAGCACGCCGCCGGCGCCGCGCTTGAGCACGACCGGCAGGGTGCCGCTGGGGGCCGGGCGGGCCTTGAGCATCTCCAGGGCGCGGCGGGCGGCCTCCCGGGCGATGTCGGCGGGGTCGACCTCGTCGAACAGCTCGAAGCCCACGGTGCGCCCGGGCGCCTCGAACCCGGTCTGCATGCCGGTGTCGCCGGAGGCCACGCAGCTCACCATGAGCCGGGTGCGGACCTGGTCGTCGGAGGTCAGCAGGCCGTCGCTGTTGGCGACGAGGATGCGGCGGTGGCTGTCGGCGTAGGTGGCGCCGACCTGGCGGACCGCGCCGCCCGCCGAGCGCGCCGCGTCGTCGGCCCTGAGGAGCAGCTCGGCCTTACGCGCCTTCGCCACGTCCTCCGGCAGGACACGGACCTCGTGGGGCTGGCGGTTCTCCTGGCGGGTGAGGGCGACCTCGCGCACCCCGCCGCCTCCTCCCCGAGCGGCGACGGCGGCGGCGTCGGCCGCGGCCCGCAGGCCTTCCTCGGTGAGATCGGAGGTGTGGGCGAAGCCGGTGGTCTCGCCGCGTACGACCCGGATGCCGGCGCCGCGGTCGCGACCGGAAGTCAGCTCCTCGATCTTGCCGTCGTCGAGGCGGGCCGACGACGACCGGCGGTCCTCGGCGAACACCTCGGCGAAGTCACCCCCGGTGCGGAGGGCGGCGGCCAGGACTCGCTGGACGACTGCGTCGTCGATCATCAGGCCTGCATCGGTCATCAGGCGATGGTACCGGCGCCCCCGGCGTACGCGTCCGCCCCCGGGGAGGCGGCCGGCGACTGGCCTCAGATGCGGTCGAGGAAGCCGGACAGGGCTTCCCACCAGACGCCGGGCTGTTCGAGCTGGGGCACGTGGCCGGCGTCGGGCACGACGGTCAGCGAGGCCCCGGGGATGGCTTCGGCGATCCGGCGGCAGTCGTCGAGCATGGTCTGGTCGAGGGCGCCCACGATCACCGCGGTCGGGACGTCGACCGCCCGCAGCCGGTCGAGCCGGTCGACCTGGGTCACGAACCGGGGGGCCAGGGCGAGCCACATGTCCGGCGACGTGGATTCCAGCCGGTTGGCCCTCTGTTCTGCCTGGCCCGGGCGGCTCTCCTGCATGCGCTCGAACGCGGCCGCCGACTCCGGGTTGTCGGCCCGGCGGGCGGCCAGCGCCTGGGCCAGGCCGGCCATGCCGGATTCGCGCACCACCCAGGACCCGAGCTCGACCAGCTCCATCGTCACACCGGGGACGGGCCCGTGGAACGTGCTGGCCAGGACCAGCCCGGTCAGCCGCTGCGGCTGGTCGAGGGCGATGATCTGGGCCACGGCGCCGCCCATGGAGTGGCCGACGAGGGCGAACCGGTCCCATCCGAGGGCGTCGGCCAGGCCGACCACGTCGGCGGCCAGGATCTCGAAGCTGTAGGCGTCGGCGTCGGTCGGGTGATCGCTGCGTCCGTGGCCCCGCAGGTCGGGGGCGACGGCGTGCCAGCCACGTTCCGCCAGGGGGTCGAGCACGTCCGCCACCTCCCCGGCGTCGGCGGTGAACCCGTGCACCAGCATCACCGGCCGCCCGTCGTCGTCGCCCGCCTCGGCGACGTGGAGGCCGACGTCGCCGGCAGAAACCCTGCGGGAGTGCATCGGGCGCGCAGGTTAGCCACGGGTAAACAACAGGGGTGCCGAACTTCCCAACGGCGCGTAGTGTGGGCTCCGTGGGAGGTGGGCGAAGGGCCAAGTTGCTGCTGGGCTTTCGGATTCTGGCCAGCGCGGCCATGCTGGCCCTGCTCCTGCCCCGGATCCACCTGGCGTCGCTCTTCCCGAGCCATCAGCTGTCTACGCTCGGCTGGCTGGCCGGCGGCCTGGCCGTGTACGCGGTCGCCGTCGTGCTCTCCACCGTCCGGTGGGCGCAGGTCCTGCAGGCACTGGAGCTGCCGGCGGAGCTGCCCCGGCTGGTCTCGCACACCCTGGCCGGCATGTTCGTGTCGAACTTCCTGCCCAGCACCGTCGGCGGCGACGTCCTGCGGGTGACCCGGCTCTCGGCCAGCAACGGCCAGCGCCACGCGTCGGTGGCGTCGGTCGTCGTCGAGCGGCTGACCGGGTTCTTCGTCCTGCCCTTCATCAGCCTGGTCGCCCTGGTCGGCAACCCGACCCTGCTGCACCTCGGCCAGGCCAGCCGGTTGGCGTTGACGGTGTCGATCGGCACGCTCGCCGCCCTCGCCGCCATTCTGCTGATCGTCTCGAGCCCCGCTGTCGGCGATCGGCTGGCCGGCCACCGCTGGCTGGCCTTCCTGACCTCGGTGCAGGTCGGACTGGCCCGCATGCGGCGTGACCCCAGTGCCGCCCTGGCCGTGCTGGTCAGCGCCCTCGCCTACCAGCTCACCATGGTCGCCGGCGCCTGGATGGCCGGCCACGCCCTGGGCATCCACGTCGGCTGGTCGGCCATGATGGCCTTCGTCCCGGTGGTGGCCGTGGCCCAGGTGCTGCCCATCTCGGTCAGCGGGCTGGGCCTTCGCGAGGGGGCGCTCGTCCTGCTGCTGGTACCGCTCGGCGTCGCCAGCGGCCAGGCGGTCGCCCTGGGCCTGCTCCTCTACGGGATGAACCTGGTGGTCAGCCTCCTGGGCGCGCCCGCCTTCGCCGTCGGCCCCCGGCCTGCCCGGGTCGCGGCTTGACCGAGGTCTCAGCCGACCCTCCTTCCTACCCCGACGCCGCGTCGATTCCGGACCCTTCCCCCTCGCCCCGGGGGCCACTGCGATGGTGGAAGGAGGTCCTGTACATCGCCGCCTTCTACGGCGTCTACAGCGTCGTCCGCAACACCCAGGGCTCGGCGACGGTGTCGGCCGCCCACGCCCTCGGCAACGCCCGTCGGGTAGTCAGCATCGAGCGGGCCGTCGGCCTGTTCCACGAGCAGGCGGTCCAGCACGCGTTCTTGCGCTGGCGCCCGTTCATCCAGTTCTGGGACCTCTATTACGGGTCGTTCCACTTCGTCGTCACCGTCGTCGCCCTCGTCCTGCTGTTCCGGCGGTACCCGGCGCGCTACCCACGGTGGCGCAACACGTTGGCCGCCACCACCGCGCTGGCCCTGATCGGCTTCGCCACGTTCCCGCTCATGCCCCCCCGGTTGCTGCCGCCGACCTACGGCTTCGTCGACACGCTGCGGGTCTACGGGGGGCTGTGGTCCTTCGAGTCGGGCCCGGTCGCCCATGTCTCGAACCAGTACGCGGCCATGCCGAGCCTGCACTTCGCGTGGTCGATGTGGAGCGCCCTGGTCCTGTACCCGATGGTGCGACGAGCGTGGTCGAGGGCGGCCGTCGCCCTGTACCCCGTCGCCACCCTGTTCGCCATCGTGGTCACCGCCAACCACTACGCGCTCGACGCCGCGGGGGGCGCGGTGGTGTTGGCCCTCGGGGCCGTGGCCGGGTTCGCCCTGGCCTCGGCCACCGGTAGTCATCCACACACCCGGGTGGTTCCGAACCGCGCCTAACCTTGCAAGCAACCGCGGAAGGAGAGTCGGTGCGGGTCGTCCCTGAAATCGCGGTTGCCCCTCCCAGCCTGGCCCGGATCGCCCGGCAGGTCGAGGACCGCGTGTCCGCGCTGCTCGAAGCGGAGCTGGAACGGTGGTCGGCCGTCGACCCCGACCTGGCCGAGCCCGTCGGCGCGTTACGCGATCTGGTGCTGGCGGGCGGCAAGCGCCTGCGGCCGGCGTTCTGCCACTGGGCCTACGTCGGGGCCGGCGGCTCGCCCGACGATCAGGCCGTCGTCGACGCCGGCGCCGCGCTCGAGCTGCTGCACACCTTCGCCCTGGTGCACGACGACATCATGGACGGCTCGGCGACGCGCCGGGGCACCGACACGATCCATGTGAAGTTCGAGGCCGGACACGCGGTGGACGGTTGGCGGGGCGAGGCCCGGCGGTTCGGCGAGGGCGTCGCCATCCTCGTCGGGGACCTGTCGTTCGTCTACGCCGACCAGCTGCTCGCCGGCGCGCCGGCCGCCGCCTCCAGGGTGTTCACAGAGCTGCGCATCGAGGTCAACGTCGGCCAGTACCTCGACCTCCTGGGCACGGCCCGGGGCCGGGTCGACGAAGGCACGGCCCGGCGCATCTCCCGGTTCAAGTCCGGCAAGTACACCGTCGAACGGCCGCTCCACCTCGGCGCCGCCCTGGCCGGCCGCCTCGACGACCTGGCCGGCCCGCTGTCGGCGTACGGCCTTCCTCTGGGCGAGGCGTTCCAGCTCAAGGACGACCTGCTCGGGGTCTTCGGCGACGCCGACGTCACCGGCAAG
>DATASA010000091.1:0-11107 GCA_036269435.1 Acidimicrobiales bacterium
CGACCGGCTCGCGGGCCTTTCGAAGGAGACCGGGCTCTATCCGGACCTGAGCTTCGCCCGGACATACGTCAATGTCACGGTGTACGGCTCGGATGAGGCGGCCGTCGGCGCGGAAGCACGGACCTTCGCCGCTCGTGCCGAGGCGATCGCCACCGTGGGGGCCGCTTGACATGACCCCCACCAGACGCCGCCCGGCCACCCCTGCAAGCCAGGGGCCGGCGCGGACGGCCCCGGACGTGCCGATCGTGGCACCGGACGGCGCCGGCGCGGAGCCGAACGACGGCGCCCAACTGCTCGGCCCCGAGGGCGAACCCATCACCCCAGAAGCGCTGGCCGCCGACGGTCGTAGGGACGCGGCCCCTCCGACGAAGACCACGCCAGTGGACGCCGAGGACACCGCGAGGACGCAGTCTTCACGGCGACCTGGTGGGTTGTACCCGCTTCCCGTCTGGCCGGACTGATGCTGCCAGGCCGCCGTGTACCCCTCGTCGGTCGTCCCGTGGTCGACGTGGCGGTCGGCGTCGTCCGCGCGCCCGACGGGAGCGTGTTGGTGGCCGAACGCAAGGCCGGGAAAGACGCGGCCGGCTTCTGGGAGCTCCCCGGGGGTCAGGTCGAACCGGGTGAGAGCCCGGCCCAGGCCGCGGCGCGCGAGTTACTCGAGGAGGTCGGCGTCCGCGCCGACGAGCTCGCGCCCTGGCGGGTGTACGAGCACGACTTCCCGTCCAAGCGGTTGCGGTTGCACTGGTTCCACGTCCGCCGGTGGTCGGGCGAGCCGAAGGGTAGGGAAGGCCAGCGGCTGGCATGGGTCGACCCCGCCCGTCCGTCGGTCGGGCCACTCATGCCGAGCAACGAGCGGATCTTTGCCACGTTGGCCCTCCCCGAGTTGGTGGCAGTTGCCCGGGTGGGCCGCACGCCTGGCGCTCCGAACGAGCTCCTGGCACGGATTCCCTTATTGGCGGCCGACGGCGTACGCCTCCTGATCGTGCGGGCACTCGAGCTCGCACCTGGTCAGCGTGTCCAGCTCACGCGCCGGATATGGGAGATGAGGCGGGGTACCGGCATGCGCCTCATCCTGTCGGGGACGGCGCTCGAGGCACGCCAAGCCGGCGCCTGCGGGGTGCACAGCAGCGCCGCCGCCCTGGCCGGCTTCACAGAGCGACCGCCGACACGGCTGTGGGCGGTGTCGGCGCACAACGCTCGCGACCTTGCGCGCGCCAGTGCACTGGGCGCCGACTTCGTCATCGTGTCGCCGGTTCTGCCCACGGATGCCCACCCCGGAGATCGAGCGTTGGGGTGGGACGGCTTTCAGGCGCTGGTCGCAGCCAGCCCGTTGCCTGCGTATGCCCAGGGTGGGCTGGGGCCTGGTGACATCGCCGCGGCGCGCGCCGCGGGGGCGCTGGGTGTGGCGGTCGACACCTCCCGGCTCGGGGCTACGAACTGACCGATGGGTCGAGTCGTACACAACCTGCTCGACCAGGGCTCCCAGGACAGCGCCTGACGATCGAATGACAGTCCGCCGTCTTGCTGTAGAGGTGCCTCGGTTCACATGACGCTTCCCGGGACGTTCTTGATCGCCGCCCCCGCGCTGCCGGCGATCGCCGCCGCGGCGATCGCCATTGCCCGCCCCGCCGGCGAGCGGCCCTCCCGCTGGGCGGTGATGGCCGCCTCGGTCGGCTTCGGCGCCGCGCTCGTCGTGGCGATAGTCGTGGCCGCCAACGGGCCCGTCTCCGCCGTGGTCGAGGCGAGCGACGGCCATGCGCTCTTCGGCCTGTACGCAACTCGCGTCACCGCGCTGCTGGGCTTGCTCACCACCGGCGTCGGTGTGGTCGTGCAGTCCTTCGCCGGCCGCAACCTGCAGGGGGATCTCTTCGGGCGCCGCTTCTTCGTCCTGGCCTCGCTGCTGACCGCGGCCACCACGTCGGTGGCCTTCAGCGCCACCCTCGCCCTGCTCTGCGCGGCCTGGATCGTTGCCGGCCTTGCTTTAGCTGCGCTGGTGACGCACCGGGCCACGTGGCAACCGGCGCGGCGTTCGTCCCGGCGAACCCTCCGGAGACTTTGGGTGGGAGACGTCGCCCTGCTCGCGGCCACACTGCTCACCATTGCCGCTGTGGGCGCGGTCGACCTCCGCTCGACGGGGACGGCCGGTCGGGAACTCGCCGATGCCTCGATCCCCGTCCTCGGTGGGCACGTGTTGGCCGTGGTGGCCATTCTCCTTACCATCGCCGGCATCTCCCGGTCCGCCCTCGTACCTGTGCACCAGTGGCTGCCGTCCACCATCGCCGCGCCCACGCCGGTGTCCGCCCTGCTCCACGCCGGCGTCGTCAACGGGGCCGGCATGCTGTTGATACGACTCGCTCCGCTGTTCGGAGCGTCGGCGACGGCCACCCACCTGGCCTTCGCCTCAGGTGCGATCACCACCTGTTACGCGTCCGTCGTGATGCTGGTGCGAAGCGACGTGAAAGGAAACCTGGCCTGGTCCACGGCGGGGCAGATGGGGTTCATGACCGTGCAGGTGGCGATCGGCGCGCTCCCCGCCGCGCTCGTTCACATCGTCGGGCACGGCATGTACAAGGCCGCCCTGTTCCTCGGGGCCGGCGGCTCGGTGACCTCCAATTACCGCCACCACCAGCGCCCTGCCCCACGGGCGGTGCCCCGGAGCGTGCGGCTCGGCGTCGCCCTGCTCGTGCCGGGCGCGGCCCTCTGGCTGGCGTACCTGGTCTTCGACCCGCACCTGTCGACGGCGGCGCGCGTCCTCGTGACGGTCTTCGCGTGGGGAACTGCCGCCCGGGCCGTCGGCGGCTGGCTGCGCTCGGCGCCGTTCCGGCCGGGCCCGGCGGTGGCGACTGCGGCACTCGGTGCCATCGCCGGCGTATTCGCCTACATCGGCGGGCTCACCGCGATGGAGACCTTCGTCGGAGACGCGCTTCCCGGCGAGGTCGCCCACCCGGTCAGCGCTGGTGTCCTCATCGCCACGCTCGCGGTGATCGCCCTCGTGGTGTGCGTCGTCTGGTTCACTCCGGGCGAGCGTATGGACCAGCTGCGGGCCCGGCTGTACGCCTTCGCCCTCACGTCGGCGCCCGTCGCCTCGGAGTTGACGACCCGAGGCAGTTCCACCGGCGTGGCGCCCGTCCCGGAAACCCGCCACCTCCCGCCGCGAGTGGAGCTGGCCCGAGCGACACGATCGAAATGACGAACGGAATGGACGGCCACCGCGGCCCCGCCACCCGCGACAGCGAACTGCTCGCCGATATCTCGAAAGCGGCGGAGATCATCGCCCCGCTCTGGCCGCTGACGAGCTTCGTAGCGGTCAATCCGCTCCTCAACCTGCAGCACCTGCCCTTCGACGAAGCCACCGCCATCGCCCGACGCTGGCTCCGGGCGCGCACCCATCTGACGCTCGCCGCGTTCCGGGACACCCATGCGCGCGGCGTCACCACCGATGCCGATCTCCGGCGCGCCATCGTCGAAGTCGCCCCGACGCTCGCGTCCGAGCCGGGGGTGGACGTCGGCGAGCGCACCGTCGACGCGGCGGAGATCGTCCGGTTGGACCTCCTCTCCGGACCCGACGACAAGCCCCGGGAGACCGCCGCCGATCGGGTGGGCCGTACGGACGTGGCCACCGTCCGGGCGGCGACCCAGCTCGTGGCTGCGTGGTGTGCAGTCTTCGTCGACCAGTCCGGCGTCCCGTGGCCCATGCCCGGCCGCGAGCGCGGCTTCTTCCATGCGTGGCGAGAGCTGGCGCCACACGACCGGCGGCTCCGGCGCCTGGCCGGCCCGGCGGGCATGCAGTGGCTGGCACAGCTACCGGACGATCCGGGCGAGGCGCTCACCGCTTCCCTGGACGCGCTGGGTGTCCACGACGATCGCGTCGGCGCCCTGCGCGAGCACCTGGGCCGGCTCCCGGGCTGGGCCGGGTACGCGCGCTGGCACGACGAGTGGGCTGGTCCCGACCACGATCACCCCCCCTTGCACCTCGTGGATTTGCTCGCCGCGCAGGTCGCCGCCACGGGAGCAGCGGCTCATGGCACCGCTCCCCCGCAGCCGCGGCAAGACCAGGATCACGAGGACGAAGAGCTTCTCCAGCAACGGGTCGCCGCCGTGCTCGCCACTCTCGGCAGCACGTCCGACGATCCCTTGGTCACCTCCGCCGTGCGTGGCGTCCTGGCGCAGGTCCCGCCGCCGATGCGGAAGTCGATGTGGCTCGAGGCGAAGGAGGGGAACTTCCGCGATCGTCTCCTGGGACTGCTGAGCCGCCCCGACCCGGGACCGGCGGCCGAGCGACCCGACGTGCAAGCGGCCTTCTGCATCGACGCCCGCTCGGATGGCCTGGTCCGCCACCTACAGGCCATCGGCACCTATGACACCTACGGCTTCGCCGGGTTCTTCGGCATCCCCGTGCGCTGGCGGCCGCTGGGCTCGCCGGAGAGCTCGCCGCGCTGCCCGCCGCTGTTGACGCCTGAACACGAGGTCACCGAGACGCCGCTCGTCCCTGATGGCGCCGTCCGCTACCTCGACGCGCAACGGGCCGCCAACGCCGGTATCGAGGCCTTTCACCACCCCAAGGGCAGCCTGGTCGGTCCGTTCGCCCTCGCCGAGGCCGCGGGGTACGTCCTGGGCCCGACGGCCGCGGTCAGGACGCTGGCACCTGGGTGGGCGCGTCGCCTGAGGGAACTGGCGCCTCGACCCCCGCAGACCCGACCCGCGGTCGATGCCGAACGCGACGCCGGTTCCGGCTTCGCCCTCGAGGAGCGGGTCACGTTCGCCAACAACGTGGTCCGGACCATGGGCTTGACCCGCTTCGGCCGGCTCGTCGTGCTCTGCGGGCACGGCAGCTTCAACATCAACAACCCGCACGCATCGTCCTACGACTGCGGCGCGTGCGGCGGCGCCCCAGGTGGCCCGAGCGCCCGGGTGGTCGTGACCATCCTCAACGACCCCGCAGTCCGCGCCGGCCTCCACGAGCGGGGCGTCGTGGTGCCCGACGACACCCTCTTCGTCGCCGCCCAGCACGACACCGTCTCCGACGTCGTCACCGTTCTCGACCGGGGGGCAGTGCCGGAGACCCACGAAGCGCGGGTCGCCGCCTTCGAGCGGGACATCGCCGTCGCCGGTGAACGGCTGGCACGCGAACGGGCCCGGCGACTCCCGGGGAACCCCGGGAAGGTCCGGGTTCGCGGGCACGACTGGGCCCAGGTGCGTCCTGAGTGGGGACTGGCCAGCAACGCGGCGTTCGTCGTCGGGCCTCGCTCGATCACGGCTGGGCTCGACTTGGCCTGTCGCGTGTTCCTGCACTCCTACGACGCGGAGAGCGACGGCGACGGGACTGCGCTGGAGACGATCATGACCGCACCGCTCGTCGTCGGTGTGTGGATCTCCTGCCAGTACTACTTCTCGGCCGTCGACCCCGACCAGTTCGGCGCCGGCGACAAGACGCTGCACAACCCGGTGGGCGGGATCGGCGTCGTCATCGGTGAGGGCGGGGATCTGCAGGTCGGCCTGCCGGCACAGGCGGTAGGCGTCGGAGACCGCCGCATGCACCAGTCGCTGCGCCTGCTGGCGGTCATCCAGGCGCCCCTCGAGCGCATGGACGCGATCATCGAGCGCAACCAGGTGCTGCAAGACCTCATCGGCGGCAAGTGGATGACCCTCGCCGGCCGTTCGCACGGGCACGACCAGTGGTCCATCCGCAGCCCGGGCGGCGGGTGGAAGCCGTGGCATCCCGCCGACGAGAGCGTGGATCTCAGCAAGGCGTCGCTGGAGGTTCGATGACCTGGGCGGGGCCCGGCTCCCCCGGGCTACAACCCTGGTTCGTGAGGCGTCGCCGGGCTAACGTCGATGGACAAAGAGCAGCCTGACCAGGAGGAATCCCACGTATGAGCGCATCTGATCTCGCCGCCGTCGCCCAGGCGATGGTGGCTCCCGGCCGAGGGGTCCTGGCGGCGGACGAGAGCAATGCCACCATCACGAAGCGCTTCGCCGCTCTCGGCATCCAGTCGACCGAGGAGAACCGGCGGGCCTACCGGGACACGCTGCTGAGCACGCCCGGCCTCGAGGAGTACATCAGCGGCGTCATCCTCTACGACGAGACGATCCGCCAGTCCTCCGCCGACGGGACGCCGTTCCCGAAGATGCTCGAGCGCAAGGGCATCCTGCCGGGCATCAAGGTCGACACCGGCTCCAAGCCGCTCGCCAACGACAACGAGGAGCAGGTCACCGAGGGCCTCGACGGCCTGCGCGAGCGCATCGCCGAGTACGTCGGCCTGGGCGCCAAGTTCGCCAAGTGGCGGGCCGTCATCATCATCGACGAGGAGAAGGGCTTCCCGTCGGACTACGCCCTCCACTGCAACGCCCACGCCCTGGCCCGTTACGGCGCCCTGTGCCAGGAGGGTGGCCTGGTGCCGATCATCGAGCCCGAGGTCCTCATGGACGGGACCAACGACATCGACGTCTGCTTCGAGTGGACCGAGCGGACCCAGCGCCGGGTGTTCCAGGAGCTGAACCGCCAGCAGGTCGCCCTCGAGGCCATGGTGCTCAAGCCGAGCATGGTCATCGCCGGCAAGGGGTGCGCCCGCCAGGCCAGCCCCCAGGAAGTGGCCGAGAAGACGCTGCAGTGCCTCTACCGCACCGTGCCCCCCGCCGTGCCCGGCATCGCCTTCCTTTCGGGCGGCCAGCCCGCGGCCCTCGCCACCGAGCACCTCGACCTCATGAACAAGATGGGCCCGCACCCGTGGCAGCTCACCTTCTCCTACGGCCGGGCCCTGCAGGACGAGGCGCTCAAGACCTGGAAGGGCTCGAGCGACAATGTGGCCGAGGCCCAGAAGGTCGCCTCGCACCGCGCCGGACTGACCAGCGCAGCCGCCACCGGCACCTACAGCCGGGACATGGAGACCGCCGGGGTCTGACCCCTGCACACGACGGTTCGACAGTGGCGGCGCTCCACCGAACCGGTGACACCCCGTGCGACATAGGACACTGGGTGTCACCAGTTCGGTGGGGCCGCCGCAACTGCCGCGTCAGCTGAGAAGTCGCGCCAGAGGGCTGTCGTCGAGGTGGTCGAGCAGGTCGGCGACGTCGTCGTACACGGCCACCGCGCCCTTCTCCTCGAGGTCGGCCCTGGTCCAACCGCCGGTGAGCACGGCCACCACGTCGACTCCGACCTTGGCCGCGGCCTCGACGTCCCAGCCCGTGTCGCCGACCACGATGGTCTGGCCGGGATCGAGTCCCACCCGCTCGAGGGCGACGGCGAAGATGTCCGGCGCCGGCTTGCTCGCCTCGACCATGTCGCCGTGGACGATCTCGTCGATGACGCCGTCCTCGGCGCCGATGGCGTCGAGCAGCTCCTGCAGGTCCTTCTCCTTCGACGACGTGGCCAGGACCACCTTCGCCCCCCGCTTGGACACCTCGCCGAGCAGCTCCGCCGCCCGGGGGAAGGGATGCAGGAGCTCCTTGTACGGCTCGTAGTACTCGGAGTGGGCGTCGCTCAGGCTCTCCCGCTCCTCCCCCAGCAGGGTGCCGAGGAGCTTGTCGGACCCCATGCCGATCAGCGGGTGGATCTGCGACATGGCGATGTCCTCGCCGCCGTCCTGGAGGGCGCGCCACCACGAGACGGTGTGGAACCAGTTGCTGTCGATGAGGGTGCCGTCGATGTCGAACAGGACGGCGGGTCCGGAGGAAGTCATGGCGACTGGCATACCCAGCCGGCCGGAGCTCTACCGCCTGGGCGGCGCCGGGACCAGCAGGACCGCCCGCTCGTCCGGGCGGAAGGCGAGGGTGGCGCAGGGCCGGTCCGCTGAGAACCCGTCACCCACGCCGTCCCCGACCCGCACCGCCCAGTCGGCGAGCCCGGCGCCGTCGAGCTCCCGGCGGACGACCGACTGGGCCGTGGACGGGTCGACGCACGCGGCGTCGAGGAACTGGGGCAGCACGGCGTCGCGGAAGGCCAGGAACCTGGCGTTCTCGTCGGCCGCGGTGGTAGCCGGCGCGGCCGGCGGGCCGGATGGGACCGCGCCGGTGGACGGCGCGGTGGTCGTCGACGAGCCGGGCGCGGGCGGCCGCGCCAGTCCCAGGCGGTCGCACACGTCCGCCCCGGTCGTCGTGGGGAAGACGCCGGCCGCGCCCGAGTCGAGGGTGCACGCCGCCAGTCCGGGGACCGGAACGGCGCCGAACGCCCCCGCGGCCCAGAGCCCCGCACACGCCTCGACCGGCCCGCCCGAGCGGACGCTCACCACCTGCGTGCGCGCCCCCAGGTCGGCGCGTTCGTAGCAGGCGACGAACTGCGGCTTCGAGACGTCCCGGGTCACGGCGGCGTAGGCGCCGGCGCCGACCAGCCCGGCGACGACGACGCCCGGCACCAGGAGCCGCAACCGGCGGCGCGGCCGGCGGGTGCGACCGACGACCACGTCGAGGTCACGGCCGAGGTCGACGTCGGCGGCGGCGACGATCCGACGGAAGAGGGCGGCCGCGTCGGGCGACGTGGCCGGCGCGAGCTGGGTGGGGCTGACCGGATTGGCATCGCGCAGGCGCGCGAAAGCGGTGCTCGGGTCCATCACGACTCCTGACCTTCCGTGCGCCAGCCCCGGTCTGTTCTTCTCTCGTGTCCTGTCGGAGCCCCACCTTTCGCGATTTCCTTGCCCAGGCGCAAACGGGCGCGGTGCAACCGCACGGCCACCGAGCCCTCGGAGCAGGCCATCACCTGGGCGATCTCGCGGTGGCTCAGCTCCTCCCACGCGGCCAGCCGGAGGACCTCGCGATCGGAGTCCTTCAGGCGGGCCAGGGCTTCGAGCACGGTCCGACGGTCCTCCTGGGCCAGGAGGTCCTCGTCGACGTCGGGCCCGATCGACTGCTGGCCCCGAAGCCGGGTCGACAGCTCTCCCCGCCGCCGGTTGCCCCGGCGCTGGTTGGCCAGGACCCGCCGGGCCACGCCGTAGAGCCATGGGAGCACGAACTCGGCGTCGGGAACCTCGGCCAGGCGCCTCCAGGCGATCGAGAAGGTCTCCGCCACCGCGTCCACGGCGTCGGACGCCTCGTCCGTGCGACGGGCGCAGTAGGCGTCGATGGCGCCGTAGTGGGCCACGTACAGGCGCCGGAACCGCTCCTCGCGCTGGCGCCGCTCGTCGTCCACGTCGGGGGCAGCCTCCTCGGGTGCGACCCTAGGTGCCGGCAGCAGAAAGCGGCCGGCCCGAAGGCCGACCGCTTCCCTTTCGCGGGCGCCGCGGGGCTGGGGAAACCGTGGTGCCCGTGATCTGGAGCCGGATAGCTACTCGATGTAGATGGACGACACCCGGTCGTTCCATCCTGAGGACATGTACGGCTCACCGTGGTACGGCGACGTCGCGCCCGGGTACCACCAGCCGGCTCCGTCGTTGTACTCGGCCAGGTGGGCATAGCACCCACCCACGATGTAGGACGACGTCTGGTTGTCGAACCCGAAGTCGCCCAGGTTCTGCCAGTAGCCGCGGTCCCAGAAGTCCAGCTCGCGGCCGCCGTAGTAGTTGTAGTCGAACAACCGCAGCGAGCTGGAGCACGAGAACGACGAGGACGCCGACACCGCTGCCGGCGCCGTTCCGGTCGTCGCCGTTCCGGTCGGCGCCGTGCCGGTCGGCGCCGTGCCGGTCGGCCCCGAGCCCCCGGCCCGTTCGGGCGACAGCTCAGACTCTCGGGCCGCCAAGGCCTGCGCGCTTCGGAAGCACTCGAGAATGCCCCCCTGGCCCCACACCAGGCAGGCGGTGGCGTCGCCCCAGCCGTTGGCCAGGTTGATCCGGCCCCCCTCGAAGTCGGCGATCGCAGGCCGGTGCTCCGCCTGCGCCGGAGGCGCCTGCGCGTTTGCGCCGTCGCTCGCGGGGGCCGCACCCGCCGGCACCGGTGCTCCCGCCATGACGACCGCCATCGCCGTCCCGGCGACCACGGCACCCCACCTGATGCTGCGCACCGTTCTCTCCCCCCACCTGGTCGCTTCGGAGACGAAGGGTCAGCGCCCCCTTCTACGTTCCTCCTGTCCGGCTTGCCCGCAACCTTTCAGGCTTTCGGGGAAAATCCTCCGTTGGCGCCGGTGGGGACGGCGACGTCCACCGTCGTGCCTCGCCCGGGGCGGGCCAGGATGGTCAGCGTCGCGCCGAGCAGCTCGGCCCGTTCGCGCATTCCGACGAGCCCGTAGCCGTGACGGTCCTCCGCCTCGTCGGCGGACGGCTCGTCGAAGCCGCGGCCGTCGTCGGAGACGACCAGGCGGACGCCGTCCTCGGTGGCCAGGAGTTGGAGGAGGACGGTCGTGGCCTCGGCGTGCTTGACCACGTTCTGCAGCGCCTCCTGGGCGATGCGGTAGAGCGCGACCTCCACATGTGGGGGCAGCTCGACCGGTTCCACCTCCACGTCGACCTCCACGCCACTCAGCGACCGGGCCAGGCTCTCCAGCCCGGGCCCGAGGCCGAGGTCGTCGAGGACGAAGGGCCGTAGCCCGGCGATGGCGCCGCGCGCCTCGGTCAGCGCCTCGGTGGCCAGATCCTTGGCCACGCCGAGCTCCCGCCGGAGGGTGTCCTGGTCGCCCGCGGCGTCCTCGGCGGCCAGCAGGTGGTACCAGAGGCTGACCAGGCGCTGGCTGATGCCGTCGTGGATCTCCCCGGCCAGGCGCCGACGCTCCATCTCCTGGGCCTCGACCGTCCGGGTCGCGAACCGCTCGAGCATCTCCTCGCGCTCGGCCAACCGGCGGTACAGCCGGGTGTTCTCGATGGCCCTGGCCATGAGGTTCGCCACCTGCGTGAGCAGGCCGAGGTCGTCGTCGCTGTAGTTCCGTGCCGCCTTGGAGTGGACGTTGAGCACCCCCACGACCCGGCCCCGCACGAGCATGGGGACGGACACCATGGAGGTGTAGTCCTCGCCTCGCAACTCCGGGAGGTACCGGTAGCGGCTGTCCTTCCATTTGTTGGGGACGACCGCGGGCTCGCCGTGCTTGGCCACCCACCCGGCGATCCCCTCGCCCAGCGCCAGCTGCACGCTGCCCACCTGCTCGTCGAAGGGCGGCGTGGCACCGGCCAGCACCACGCGCCGCAGCTCCTCGTCGACCAGGTGGACGAAGCACACGTCCGAGGACGTCGCCTCGACGACGAGGGCGGCG
>DATASA010000092.1:0-4657 GCA_036269435.1 Acidimicrobiales bacterium
CTTGGCGTTGCTCGCCTGACCGTTGTGGGCCGGGTTGCGCCGGGGGGTGGCCGGGTTCACGCCGCCTCCTCCCGGTCGCCGCCCGCGGCCTCATCGGCATCGGCGGTGAGCAGCTGGTCCGAGCGCAGGCCGAGGGCGATCCGCAGCTGGTCCGGGTTGAGGTCGGCGAGGGTGCTCGACTTGGGCAGCACCAGATCGGCGATGTGGCGCTTGCCGGCGACGACGTCCTCCACCCGCTCGTCGACCGTCCCCGGGCAGACGAGCCGGTGGGAGATCACCGTGCGCTCCTGGCCGATCCGCCAGGCCCGGTCCCGGGCCTGGTCCTCGACCGCGGGGTTCCACCAGCGGTCGTACAGGACGACGTGGCTGGCCGCGGTGAGGTTTAGCCCCGTCCCTCCCGCCTTCAGCGACAGGACGAGGGCGCCGGCGCCCTTGCGGGCCTGGAACTCGGCGATCATCCGGTCCCGGGCCGCCCGCGACAGGCCGCCGTGGTAGCACTCGACGGGCTTGCCCGTCCGGCCCGTGAGGTGCTCGGCCAGCCGCACGCCCCACTGGGCGAAGTGGGTGAAGACGAGGACCTTCTCGCCGGCCGCGAACACCGAGTCGACGATCTCCTCCAGCCGCGCCAGCTTCCCCGACCGGCCGGGCAGCGGCCTGCCGTCGTCCTCGTAGGCGGCCGGGTGGTTGCAGATCTGCTTGAGGGCGGTGATGGCGGCCAGGATGTCGCCCTGGCGACGCTCGTCCTCGCTGGCGTTGACCAACCGGTCGATGACGGCCTGGTACAGGCCGACCTGCTCCGGCGTCATCGTGCAGTGGTCCAGCTCGTCGATCTTGTCTGGCAGCTCGGCCGCCACCTCGGGCTCGGCCTTGGTGCGGCGGAACACGAGGATGCCGTTCAGGGCCCGCAGGGCGTGCTCGCCGCCGGAGCGACCCTCCTTGCCCGACGCCGACAGCTGCGAGACGAAGGCGGAGCGGGCGCCGAGCAGGCCGGGGTTGGTGAAGTCGAGGATGGCCCACAGGTCGCCCAGGCCGTTCTCGACCGGGGTGCCGGTCAGGGCGATCCGGCTGCGGGCCGGGATCCGCCGCAGTTCCTGGGCGACGTCGCTCGCCGGGTTCTTGATGGCCTGGGCCTCGTCGAGCACGACGCGGGCCCACTCGAAGCCGCTGAGGCCGTCGATGTCGCGCACCGCGGTGCCGTAGGTGGTGATGACGACGTCGGCCCGGGCCGCGCTGGCCGCCAGCGCGTCGGCCGAGGCCCGGGACGCGCCGTGGTGGACGACCACCCGCAAGCCCGGGGTGAACCGGCGAGCCTCCGCCCACCAGTTGCCGACCACCGCCGGCGGGGCGATGACCAGGGTCGGCCCGGCGTTGTCGCCCGCGGCTGCCGTCCGGGCCAGGTGGGCCAGCACCGTCGGGGTCTTGCCCAGACCCATGTCGAGGGCCAGGCAGCCACCCAGGCCACCGGAGTCGAGGAAACCGAGCCAGGCCAGGGCCTCGGCCTGGTAGCTGCGCAGGGTGCCGACGAAGCCCGGCGGCTCGGCGACGGCCTCGGCGGTCACCGATCGAGTCCGGGACAGCAGGTCCGCGGCCCACCCCGTGCCGCCCACGACCGTCCCGCCGGACAACGGGGACGACTCCAGCCCGACGGCGTGACGCAGGACCTCGGCACCGGTGAGGCGGGTCCGGTGGGCCCGCTCGGCCAGGGCGGCGGCGGCCTCGTTCAAATCCACCCTGTCGACCTCGACCCAGCGGCCGCGGGAGTGGATGAGCGGGCGGGCTTCGGCCGCGAGACGGCGGATGTCATCGGCGGTCAGCTCGACGTCGTCGAAGACCGCCGACCAGCGCACGTCGGCCAGCTGGTGGGCGCCCACGACCGACGCGTCGACCGGCTCGGCGGTGAGGCGCAGCGAGGGCCGGGGCTTGCGCCGCGACAGCGCCGGCACCCGCACGTCGAAGCCGGCGGCGCCGAGGGCCGGGCCGGTGACGCCCATGAGCTCGAACGCCTCGTCCTGGCTGAGCACGACCTCGCCGCGGCGCTGGCCGCCCGGCCGGTTGAGCACCGGCAACAGTCGCTCCAGACGGACGGTCTCGTCGGCCAGGTGGCGCTTCGAGCGACCGTCGACCAGGGCGACCTCGAGCGGGACCAGCCGGCCGTCCTGGCCCGGGCCGAGCACGGACAGGAACCAGGCGCCGCCCTTGTCCGGGGGGTCGAGCTGGACGACGAGCCGGGCGTCGACCGGGCCCCGCACCGGTTCGGCCCAGCGGTCCATCCGCTCGGCCAGCGGGGCGACCAGCCGGGCCGGCGCCTGGAAGGGGGTGCCGTTGAGGCAGGTCACGACCGACTCGGCCACGTCGGCCGGCGTCCGTACGACCGGAGGGGCGGCGGGCAGCTCGAGCCGGCCGGCGGCGTCGCGGACGATGGCGTCGACCGCCGCGCTCAGCACGGCGAGGGTGATCGTCCGGGCGTCGGCCGGGTCGAGGGCTGCGACGGTCCCGGGCATCGTACGGGCGGTGGCGTCGAGCTTGGACCGGTCGACCAACGCCGGCGCCCACCGCACGCCGAACGCCGACGCCCCGGCCGGCTGCAGGGTCGGGATGATCGAGCCCCGGGCGACCAGGTCGACCGCCCACACCGCCACCCGCCCGAGCCAGACCACGCTGTTGCCCACGCCCTCGGGGCGCTCGCCGGCGCCGACGGTCACCAGCCAGCCCAGCGCCTGGGGGACGCCGATGGCACGGGCCACCGCCGGCTCCTTCGACGGGAGGGCGACGGGGTCGTGCGGCCACCAGCCACCGCCAGGGGCGTCCACCCCGACGAGACGCTCGCCGAGCTCGTCGTCGGAGATCGGCGTCGTGCCGGGACCGGCGGCCCACACCACGACCCGCCCGTCGGACCACGACGCCTGCAGCCGGACCTCGCCCGGGCCGTCGAGGGTGCGGTCGTCGACCAGCTCCCGCTTGACCCCGACCAGGCGGTCGAACGCCTCGGCCAGCATCGTCCGTTCGGCCTCGAAGTCGGCCACGACCTGGTCGCGCTCCGGGCCGGCCAGGGTGCGGACCTTGGCCAGGTTGGCGTCGGTGTCGCGCAGCAACCGGTGCAGGCCGGCCCGCCACTCCATCCGGTGCCCGTCGAGGAGAGCCAGCTGTGCCGGCGTGGCGTCGCCCGCCGCCTCGGCCTCGATGGCCCAGGCCAGCTCGGCCGCCGACACCGGCGCCGCCAGCGGCCGTTGGTCCGCACCGGGTCCGGGCACCGCCGCCTGGTCGGCCGCCGACCCGGCGTCGGTCGGCCCGTCGGGCCGGGCGTCGTCGCCGCTCGGATCGCGCTCGCCCTCTTCTTCGCTGCTCAGGGGGCCGCTCGGGCCCTGCCTGCCTGCTGCCACGTCGTGCATGTGCCTCCGGCACTTCGATCCGGAGGTGGGGCGGCCGTGCCACCCGTCTCCGCGCCTGGTCTCCTCGTCTTCCACCGGGGAGGCGCCGACCGTGGCACCCCACCGGCGTCGCTGCGTCGCCGCCGCCCAGACGGCCGTGCGTCGCAGGAACCTCTCCAACTGTACCCCCCGCGCAAACCAATGGTGGGATGGTCAGGCCCGGCGCACGCTCGGCACGACGTGGGCCTCCACGACGTGGCGCAGGTCGGCCCCGTGGTCGGCCCACACGACGCCGCCTGTGCCCAGGTCGACCAGCACCGGGAAAGCGCGTACGCCCTGCCGGCGGGCCGGGGCGGTCATCGCCCACGCGCCGGCGTCGGCCCCGGAGTCCACCACCGCCACCGCCACCGCGCAGGCGCCGGGCCGCAGCCGACCTTTCACCGTCGACGCGTACTGGCCGGCCTCGTCGAGGAACCGGTCGAGATGCTCGGGCGAGGCGTCCGACTTGAACACCGCGACCAGGACGAACGCCGGCGACGTGGACCCGGCGCCCCCGATCCGCCCCCGTCGACCGATCACCGCCTGGCGTCCGGCCACCGAGTCCCGGCTGACCTTGAACCCGCCGGCCGCCAGCGACGCTCCGATGCGCTGGACGACGCCGAGCGCGTCCAGGCCCGGCGCCTGGGTCAGGTCCCTTCCTTGCGGGCCCGGAACACGACCGTCCGGGGCACCCACCGGTAGGCGTCGCGCCAGTGCGGCGTCCGGTGGCCGTCGGCGAGGGGCTCCGGCTCGAGGATGGTGTCGACCCGGAAGTTGGCCCGGCCCAGCCCGGTGAACAGGTCGGACACGGTGTGGTGGTGGGCGGAGAGCGGCAGACCCTCCCAGTCGTAGTTGACCGTGGAGCGGTCGAAGTAGGAGCGGCGGATCAGCAGCGGCTGGTCCGGGTCGTCGTCGTCGATGAGGTGCGAGGCCGGGTGGGGCATGGAGAAGATCAGCGGCGCCCCCTGCTTGAGCACCCGGTGGACCTGGCGGAACACCCGGTTCAGGTCGGTGACCAGCCCGAGGGCGTAGGCCGAGAAGGCGACGTCGATGCTCTCGGCCCGCAGGAACACCAGCTCGGCCAGGTCGCCCTTGTGCAGTTCGACCTTGACCTTCTCCTGCTCGGCCAGCCGCCGGGCGCCGGCCAGCTGCTCGGCCGAGAAGTCGAGCCCGATGGCGTGGGCGCCCTGCGTGGCCATGGCCACCAGGTTCTGGCCGCCGGCGCACCCCAGGTCGAGCACCCGCTTGCC
>DATASA010000093.1:0-10826 GCA_036269435.1 Acidimicrobiales bacterium
TTTCGGCGTTCGTGTTCCCTAACACTGTTCTGAAGCTAGAACACTGTTAGGATTAGGTCAAGAGATTTGCGGTTTGCCTCGTCGACGAGGCCAGGAACGATGCCTACCGGTCGGCGCGCGGTCGAAACGAACGACTGGCGCGCCGGCCTCAGCGCCTCGCGTTCGTCGGTTTCGCTCAGGCGGGCCGGCGGCCGAGGGCGGAGAACTGAGGCACGAACGTGGTGACGTTCGGCGGGTCGCCCTGATCGAGGCGCTCGAGGGTCGCGCCCCAGCGTTCGACATCGGCGGCCGTGGCCGCCCCCGCCTCGACCATCAGGTCCCGGGCAGCCCACGCCGGCGGGCGGAACCCGGGGCCGACCGGGATGATGTCGAACCGGCCCCGGAACTCGAGGACCTCGAGGCCGGCGGCGCCCAGCAGCTCGGCCAGCCGCAACCCGACGGACAGGTCGTTTCCCCGCGCCGTCTGGAAGTCGAAGTAGCGACCGGTGAGGTCGGCGAGGCCCTCGGGGACGGGCCGGGTCCGTACGCCACTGACGTCGACGTCGACCACCGCCGCGCCCTCCACGATCCCCGCCGCCGTCCACAGGTCGGCCTCTGCCCGCTGGGCGGACGCGGCCATGTGCTGGTAGCGGCTGATCTCGCCGTCGCTCAACGTCAAGGCGTAGTCGCTCATCGCGACCAGACCGTATCCGGACGTCGGTCGGAGGGGTCGGGGCTGCGCCGGGCCCGAGGAAGGAACGGCGCCGCCGGGCCCCGAATCACCTCGTCAGTGGGCGATCCCCCTGCTGGCCAGCTCACACCAGACGATCTTGCCGTTGTCCTGGGCGTCGACCCCCCAGCCCACGGAAAGGTCCTCGATCAGCAGGAGGCCTCGATGCCGCGTCGGTGTGTCGACTCCTGGCGGTGTCGGGAGCGTGGCGCTGTCGTCCTTTGCCTCGATGCGCACGCGGCCGTTTCCGGAGACGATCGTCAGATCGACCGCGGTGTGCGCGTGACGCGCCGCGTTGGTGACGAGCTCGGTGGCCAACAGCTGGGCGTGAAGCATCGTGTCCTCGCCGGCCCCGGCTGGACCGAGCTCGTCCACCACGAACCGCCGGGCCTCCATCGCGCTCCGCAACTCGGGGGCGAACCGCTCTGTCGTCATGGCCCGTTCGTACCCCTGCGGCAGCCGCAGAAACGGGTGGCCCGAGGCGGTTGCGGGCCCGGCGACGCGCTGTTGCTGGCACGATGGGCCCCAGCACCCCGGGGAGGAGGTCGAGAACCCGGCCCTTCAGGGGCCGCCGCCGATGGGCCCTTTGCTCGAGACGAAGCTCCACCTCCCCAGACGGCCGGCCACTCGCGTCGCGCGCCGCCGGCTGATCGACAGGGTCGCCGCGGACGCGACCTCGGCACTGACGCTCATCTCCGCGCCTGCCGGGTTCGGCAAGACCACCGTGCTCACCGAGTGGCTCGACTCGCTTCCCGCCAACCGGTCACGCCGGGCGTGGCTCTCGCTCTACCAGCGCGACAACGACCCCGTCGTGTTCTGGACCTACGTGCTCGCCGCGTTGAGGACCGCGGTGGGCGACGGCTTCGGCACCGCCACCGAGTCCCTTCTGCAGTCGTCACAGGCGCCGCTCGACGCGGTCGTCGCCACGTTGGTCAACGACCTCGTCGCCGTTGCTCCCGACGTGGTGCTGGTCCTGGACGATTACCACCTGGTCGAGTCGCCCGAGATCCACGAGAGCGTCGGCTTCCTGCTCGATCGACTCCCGGCCCACGTCCGCCTCGTGATCGCGACCCGAGCCGATCCGCCGTTGCCCCTCGGACGGTTGCGCGTCGATGGCCGCCTGATCGAGATCCGTGCTGCCGACCTGCGCTTCACCGACGACGAGACGGCCGCGTATCTCGAGGGCGCATCGGGGACGACACTCTCCGTCGGCGACGTGGCCGCCCTGGCGGAACGGACCGAGGGCTGGGTCGCCGCGCTGCAGCTGGCCGCCCTGTCCATGCGCGGGCGCGACGACGTTTCGTCGTTCATCGCCGCCTTCGCCGGCGACGACCGCTACATCATCGACTACCTCGCGGAGGAGGTCCTCGACGGGCAGACGCCGGCCGATCGGAGCTTCCTGTTGCAGACGTCGATCCTCGAGCGGCTCACCGGGTCGTTGTGCGACGCGGTCACCGGGCAGAAGGCCAGCAAGGCAACCCTCGCCCGGTTGGAGCGGGCCAACCTGTTTCTCGTCCCCCTGGACGATCGTCGCCACTGGTACCGCTACCACCACCTCTTCGCCGATGTCCTCAAGGCGCACCTCCTCGATCAGCAGCCCGACCTCGTTCCCGAGCTCCACGCTCGGGCCAGCTGCTGGCACGAGTCGCAGGGCGACGTCGGCGAAAGCATCCAGCACGCACTCGCGGCCGAGGACTTTTCGCGCGCCGCGGACCTGGTCGAGGCCGCGCTTCCGCACTGGCGCCCGCGCCGGCAGGAGGCGACGATGCGAGCCTGGCTGCAGCAGTTGCCGGGCGATGTCCTGCGCCTGCGGCCGGTACTGATCGTCGGCTTGGTCGGGGCGTTGGCGGCCATCGGCGAGTTCGACGAGAACACCGATGCCCGGCTCGACGAGGCCGAAAGGCTCGTGGCCCTCGCCGACTCGGGCGCCGCGGGCCCGGACGAGGTCGTCGTCGTGGACCAGGCGGAGTTGCGCCTGCTCCCGGCCAGCATCGAGATGTACCGCGCCGCTCGCGCATTGATGCGAGGCGACCTGGACGGCGCCGAAATCCACGGCCAACGGGTGCTCGTGATCGCCGCCGACGACGATCACTTGCAGCGTGGGGGCGCCGCCGCGCTGGTCGGGCTCGCGTCGTGGGCGCGGGGAAACCTCGACGTCGCGTTCGACCGCTACTCGGAGTGCGTCGCCGGACTGCGTCGCGCCGGGCACATCGCCGACATCCTGGGCTGTTCGATCACGTTGGCCGACCTGCGGATCGCCCAGGGCCGCCTTCGGGATGCGACCCGCGTCTACGTCGACGGCCTGGCCCTCGGCACCAGCGGGGGGGTGGCGGTGCGTGGCACGGCGGACATGCACGTCGGCCTGAGCGAGATCCTCCACGAACGGGGCGAAACCGACGCAGAAGCAGAGCACCTGCAGCAGAGCCGCGACCTCGGCGAGCACAACGGCCTGCCGCAGCACCCCTATCGATGGCGACTCGCCATGGCCCGTCTACGCGAGTCCGAAGGCGACGTCGCCGCCGCAGTCAGCCTCCTCGGCGACGCCGAGCGGGTGTACACGACCGACTTCTCGCCGAGCGTGCGACCGATCCCCGCGGTTCGCGCCGGGATGCTCGCCCGGCACGGGAACGTCGGCGACGCGATGGCGTGGGTCGATGCGCGCGGCCTCTCCGCCGACGACGAGCTCGACTATCTGCGGGAGTTCGAGCACATCACCCTGGCCCGGGTCCTGTTGGCGAGCTTCCACGCCGACCGACGCGGATCCGATCTCCAGGCGGCCATTCGGCTGCTGGATCGTCTGTTGGCCGCCGCGGAGACAGGTGGCCGGACCGGCGCGGTCATGCAGATCCTGGTCCTGCTCGCGCTCGCCCACGACGCTCGCGGCGACCGACCCACCGCTCTCGATCACCTCGGGCGCGCCGTCACCCTTGCTGAGCCCGAGGGCCATGTACGGCTCTTCCTGGACGAAGGCCCTCGGCTACGGGCCTTGCTGGAACCGGTGGCCAGGCACGGTGCGTCGGCGGCGTACGCCCGTCGACTGCTCGAAGGGCGACCCGATGCGGCGCGCCACGCCGGCAAGAGGCAGCCGCTCGTCGATCCGCTGAGCGATCGGGAGCTGGACGTGCTCCGGCTGCTGGCCAGCGACCTCAGCGGGCCTGAGATGGCCCGCGAGCTCACGGTGTCGCTGAACACCCTCCGAACCCACACGAAGAGCATCTACGCAAAACTCGGGGTGGGCAACCGCCGGGCAGCCGTGCGCCGAGGCGACGAGCTCCGGCTCCTGTCCCACCGCACCCGGCGCTGACCCTGCTCGCCGCCGGACGGCGGAACCACCACAGCAATCACATCATGTGGTGATCCGCTCTCACCACGTTCGTTCGTACGGTGCGGTTGTGAGCGAAGGAACCAACCACAGCGACTCCAGCGGGCGGTACGAGATCCGACTTCGGGGTCGCCTGCACGCCCGGTGGGCGCCGTGGTTCGACGGCCTGACCATCATCAACGGGAGCGACGGCACAACCGTCCTGCGGGGCGAACTCGCCGACCAGGCGGCCCTGCACGGAGTGCTCCGGACGCTGGCCGACCTCGGTCTGCCACTGCTCTCCGTTGCACCGGTCGAGCCGGACCGGTCCGCCGCGCCCACGTCCGATCCGAACTGAAACACATCCAAGGAGACCAGAGATGTCCACCATCGTCCGAAACCCCGAAGCGAAAACAGCAATGGATGCCGACCGGAAGACGGCCCTCGTCGCCGGTGCCCTCTACATCGTCACCTTCGTCGGCTCCATCCCGGCTCTCGCCCTCTACCACGACATCCTCAAGGACCCGAACTACATCCTGGGGCACGCCAGCGACGCCGGCGTGCGGGTCAGCGCTCTCCTCGAGATCGTCTGCGCCCTCGCCGGCATCGGTACCGCCGTCGTCCTCCACCGTGTCGTCAAGCGGCACGCCCAGACGCGAGCGCTCGGCTTCATCGCCTCCCGGGTCTGGGAAGCCGCCATGATCTGTGTCGGGGTCATGAGCGTCCTCGCCATCGTGACCCTCCACCACGACGCGACCGGCGCGTCCGCCGGGTCCGCCAACTCGCTCGTCGGCCCCGCCCGAGCCCTCGTCGCCCTCCACGACTGGACGTTCCTCGTCGGCCCCGGCCTCGCCCCCGCCATCAGCGCCATGTGCCTGGCGTCGGTGCTCTACCGCACCCGGCTCGTCCCCCGGATCATCCCCACGCTCGGGCTGATCGGCGCACCCATGCTCGTCGTCTCCAGCGTGGCGACCCTCTTCGGCGTCTTCGACCAGGTCTCGTCCGCAGCGTTCGTCCTGGCCCTGCCGATCGCCGTGTGGGAGTTCTCGCTCGGCGTGTGGATGCTCGTCAAGGGCTTCCGCCCCTCGCCCCAGCAGCCGGAGAGCGTCCCGGCCGCGAGCCGGAACGTCGGAACCGGACTGGTCACCGCCACCGCCTGACCACATCCCACCGTTCGTGCCACTGTCCTCGCCTCGGGCGGGGACAGCGGCGCGCCCGGCGGGCTGTCGTCGCGCGCCATGACGGCGAGGGCATGCCGCGGCAGCCAGGACGGCCGCGGCCACCTCGCCCCAGCGGGACGGTCACCGCGGGCCGCCGAGTCGACGTCATGTGACGACGACCGTCCCGGTCATGCCGGCGTGCAGGCGGCAGGAGTACTGGTAGGTGCCCGCCCGGTCGAAGATCCGCGACCAGCTCTGGCCTTGGGACAGCACATCGGAGTCGGACCGGTCGTCGGGGCCGTCGAAGGTGACGGTGTGGGGCGACAGGTCGGTGTTCGCCCAGGTCACCTCGGTGCCGACCCCGACGGTGACCACCGCCGGGCAGAACGCGAAGCCGGCGATGTCGACATGAGTCGTCCCGTCCGCGGCCGAGGCCGGGCATGCGGAGCGGGCGACGGTCGAGGTGGCGGGGGCGACCACAGCGGGCACGACCGGACCGTCCCCGCCGCGGGCAAGAACCAGCACCGCGGCCACGACCGCGGCCGCCGCGGCCGCCGCCGCCCCGGGCCGCCAGCGAACGGGTTCCTGCAGGTGGGTCGCCGCCGCAACCAGCGGCGGACCGGCGTCGGGTCGGGCTTCGACGACGACGCCACGTGGGCGGGCCCGTCCGACGAGGAATGGCCGGCGAGCCTTGACCGACAGGTCCGCAGTCGCCTGTTCGCCGGCGACCACCACCAGCTGCGCGGGGGACAGTCGGACCCGCAGCCCGGTTTGGTCCATCCCGTCAAGGCCGAGATCGACCCGGCGGGCGCGGGTGCCGTGGTTGGCGATGGCGACCGTGTACGTGATCTCGCCCCGGGCGCGGGCGACGAGAGGGGTGACGGACGCCCGCAGATCGAGCGACTCGACGATCGCCAGTCGTCCGACGAGCTCGATGGGCGACGAACCCGCGTCGCGAGCTCTCACCCCGACCGTCACGCCACGCTCCGTCCCGGCCAGATCCCCGTCCCGGGGAACGTCGACGACCAACCTCGATCGCCCGCACGCACCGGGTGCCACGACGAGAGAGGGCGGCAGCACCACGGCCCACGCCGCGGCTCCGCCGGCCAGGGTGAGGTCGACCGTCACCGCGTCGGCGCCGCTGTTGCTGATCCGCACATCGCAGCCGGCCTGGTGACCCGGCGCCACCGCGAGGTCGGTCGTCGACAGGGACGCGGTGACGGTCACGGGCCGAGGTCCAGGTGTCGCGCCCCGTCCATCCGACCGAGTGCCCCGTGCACCGCGGCCGCGGCCCGGCCCATCGGTCCCTCCAACGACGGGTCCGAGCTCCAGATCTCGGCATCGAAGGTGTCGCCGACGGCGAAGCTGGCCGTCGGGCGGAGGTTGCGGGCGGAGATCTCGCGGATGGCGGCGTCGCGGGTCGCCGCGCCCGCGTAGCGGAAGATCCGCAGCTCGTTGTCCTGGTCGGGACCGACGCCGCAGGGGCCGAACTGGTAGATACGACCCTCGAGGTAGCGGAAGTAGGACGCCGAGGCGGCCGATTCCGGCGGCGGGGCGGGCAGGGGGACGTAGAGCTCGCCGTCGGCGAGGGGGCACCAGGGCACCTTGGACGCCCCTGCCGCGGCCACGATCTGGTCGAAGCCCGCCGCGCTCGCCGGGTCGGAAGCCCGCGCTGCGGTGGGATTGTGGGCGCCGGCGCCGCAGGCCGACAGGGCGAGGACGGCGACCGTCGCCATCGCCAACGGCCCGTGCCGGACCCCTGTCGGGAACCGACGGATCTGCCGTGTCGCACTCATAGCGGCACCGTACGAAGCGTCGCGAACGTGGCCGCAACACCGGGGCAATGCCCCCCGTCAGGCCACGCGGACCCCCCGAACCAGCGCGCGGCGGGTCTCTGCCGGCATCGAAGCCCCTTCCGCCCGGGCGGCCTCGTAGGCGGCCCGGCCCAGGGCAGCCACCGCCGCGGCGGCGTCGAGGGGCGGCTCGACCTCGATCGGGCGGAACAGGCTCCGTCGCAGCGCCTCGCCGGCAGCGGCGAGCCGGACCGCCGCACCGATGTCACCTTGAGCGGCGGCGACGGCGCCGGCCACCTCGACCACCACGACCTCGACCCCCGAAAGCTGGTACTCCTCGGCGATGTCGAGCGCGTCGCGGGCCGAGGCGAGGGCCGCCCCCGGGTCACCCTCGACCAGGGCGAGCCGGGCGAGTTGCGCCTGGACCCAGGCCGCGCTGTACCTGCTGTCGACGTCCGACGCCAGGCGCAGGCAGCGGTCGAGCGTGGCCCGCGCCCGGCCGTAGTCGCCCTCCCGGCGGGCCAGTTCGCCGACATCAGTCAGAACCCGAAGCAAGGACTCCGGCTCGTTGGCCGCCTGGTAGATGGACTGCGCCTCTTCGAGCGCGGCGGTGGCGTCGGCGAGGCGGCCTTGCACCAAGGCGATCTCGCCGAGGTCGGTCAGCGCCTCCCCGACGTGGGCCGCGTTGCCCAGGTCCCGCTCGATGGCCAGGCGCTCCTCGTGCAGCTGTCGGGCGGTGGCCACCTCGCCGGTGCGGACGGCCAGGGCGGCGATGTACCTGGCCGAGTCGGCGATGCCCACCCGGTCGCCGAGCTCCCGGCGCAGCGCCAGGCTCTGCTCGTGCAGCGTCCGGGCCGCCTCGACGTCGCCGGGGTAGAGCCGGGTCAGCGCGCCGAGGTTCTCGAGGGCCAGGGCCTGCCCGTACCTGTCGCCGAGATCCTCGTAGGCCACCAGGCTCTCCCTGTAGAACCCCCGGGCGTCCGGTCCCGCCTCGTCTACCGGCCGCAGGCCTCTCATGAACGCGGCGTGGGCGACGACACCAAGGTTCATGAGCGAGGCGGCCTGTATGCGACGGTTGCCGATCTCGCGTGCGATCACCAGGTTCTCCTCGAACAAGGCAGACGCGGTCACGAGATCTCCGTCGTTCACCGCCAGGTTGGCCAGGCCGTGGAGGCCGGTGGCCACGCCGAGCCGGTCGCCTCGGGCCCGCTGGATGACCAGCGCCTCCTGGTAGGCGGCCCGAGCGCCGGCGAGGTCGCCCTGGCGCTGGGCCAGGACGGCGGCCGCGTTCAGGGCGCGGGCCCGTAGGGCGGGCGGACCGCCGGCCCGGGCCGCGAAGAACTGGAGGCGGGCCCGGCCCTCGGCCAGGTGACCACGAATCTCCCAGAAGCGGGCCATGCCGGCGGCCAGCCGCAGCCCTTCCTCCGTCCGGCTTCCGTCGGCCGCGGCCCAGTCGAGGGCCGCCCGCAGATTGTCGTGCTCCTGGTCGAGTAGGGCCAAGCGGTCCGCCTGGCCCTCGGCATCGTCTCCCTCGCCCAGCTCGGCCAACGCCACGGCCCAGCCCAGGTGGCGGGTGCGAGCCTCGGAGGCGTCGCCGCCGGCGGCCAACCGCTCGGCACCGTACTGCCGCAGCGTCTCGAGCACCCGGTAGCGCAAGCCTCCCCTGCTGCGGTCCACGACGACGAGCGACTTGTCGACGAGCGCGTCGAGAACGTCGAGCACGTCGTCGCCGCCGTCGGGGTCGCCGGACAGCGCTTCGGCCCCGTCGAGGCGGAACCCGCCGGCGAAGACCGACAGCCGGGCGAAGAGACGCTGCTCGGCCGGCGACAGGCCCTCGTAGCTCCAGTCGACCGCGGCCCGCAGCGTGCGGTGCCGGCTGGGCCCGACGCGGGGTCCGCCCACCAGCAGGCGGAGGTGGTCATCCAGGCGGTCGGCGATCTCGGCCGGCGACAGCACCTTGGTCCGGGCCGCGGCCAGCTCGATGGCCAGCGGGATCCCCTCCAGGCGCGAGCAGATCAGCTCCACCGCTTCGCCGGAACGCTCCAGGTCGAGACCGGGGGCGGCGACGGCGACCCGGTCGGCGAACAGTCGAGTGGCGTCGACCCGGTCGAGCGGAGGAACCGGCCACGTCATCTCGCCCGGCACGCCCAGCGGTTCCCGACTGGTGGCGAGGATGCGCGCCGCGCCGGTCTTGCACAGCACCCGGTCGGCAAGCGACGCGCACGCAGCCACCAGGTGCTCGCAGTTGTCGAGGACGACGAGGGTGGCCCGGCCGACCAGGTGCTCGGCCAGGGTGTCGACGGGAGCGCCGCCACGAACCTCGCTCAGCTCCAGGACCGAGAGGATCTCCCGGGCGACGAGCGACGCGTCGGCGAGGCCGGCCAGCTCGACCAGGAAGACACCGTCGGGGAATCGGTCGGCGAGGGAGGCCGCCACCCGGACCGCGAGGCGGCTCTTGCCCACCCCGCCCGCCCCCGTCAGGGTGAGCAGGCGAGTCGACGACAGCAGTCGGGCGAGCTCATCCACCTGCTCGTGGCGACCGACGAAGCTCGTCCGCTCCTCCGGCAGGTTGGTGGCGGGCGGGCTTCCGCGGGCTTCGGGAGGCTCGTCGACCAGGTATCGGAGATGCAGGTCGTAGGTGGCCGAGGACGGGCCGACGCCAAGCTCCTCGGCCAGCACTACCCGGCACGCCTCGTAGGCTCGAAGGGCGCCGGCACGGTCGCCGGCGGCGGCGTGCGCAGCCATCAACGCCCGGTGCGCCGACTCCCGCAAGGGCGAGAGAGCGACGGCTTCGGCGGCGGCCGCGGCCGCCGACCCGTGGTCGCCGCCGGCCGACGCCGCCTCGGCCAGCAGCTCCAGCGCCCGGAGCCGCAGCGTGGCCAGCTCGGCCTGCCGGCGCTCGACCCAGTGCCCGCTGGCACCGGGCAGGAACTGGCCGGCAGCCGTCTCGACCGCATCAGCCAGCTGGCGGCGGGCCTCGGCGGGGGAGAACGCGAGACGTGCGGGCGCCTCCGTCACCGCCCGCGCCACGTCCTCGACGTCGACCTCGAGCGCCGCCGGCGGGTGGAACTGGTAGCAACCGAGCTCGCTGCGGACCACGTCGTCCACGGGCAGCCCGGTGGCCGCCAACGTCGAGCGGAGCCGGGACAGCACACCGCGCAGCGCCGAGGTCCACGTGGGCGGCAGGTCTTCGCCCCACAGCACGTCGGCCAGCTCGTCGCGAGCGACCGGCCGCCCTCGTTCGAGGACGAGGTAGGCGAGGGCTGTGCGGCCCAGGTCTCCCAGCCGGGCCACGTCGGCACCGACGCCGTCCACTTCGACCGCAAGCCGGCCCAGCAGGCAGATCCTCACGCCGCCATTCCCGCCCACCATCGTCGCACGTACGTCCGGACCCCCGGGTCGCTTTTCCGTCACCGGGGACGGGCGGGTGCGCCGGCGTCGGGGGGTCGCCCGCGTCCGGGCCGTCCGGTTTTACGGGATCCACCAGTCCCCGCCAGACCGACGCGCCCGTGGGCGGCCAGGGTCGCCAATGCCCGCAGGGTGACGATGCCGCGCCACTCGCAGGACTGTCCCGGAGACCAGGCCAGCCAGTCGAACGTCCATCCGCCGTCGTCTTGCTGGCCTCGCTCGAGCACGTCGAGGTCGGTCCGGATCTGGTCCTCCGTGAACAGCGTCCGGCTCCGGGTTCCCGGTCGACCGGACAGGGCCAGGGGGGTCAGCCGCTCGTCCTCGGTGCCATCGGGGACGGGCATGGAGCCGTCCGGCTCGAGTTGTCGGCCCAGCTTCTCGATCGCCGCGTAGGCACGGGCCTCGTCCGGGACGCGATCGAGGAATTCGAGGGCGAACTTCGCCCAATACCCCCC
>DATASA010000094.1:0-24748 GCA_036269435.1 Acidimicrobiales bacterium
CACTCCGACGTGAGCAGGTTCCTCCACGTCCCCGGCCCCGTCGACGCCGTCCTGCACTTCGCCAGCCCGGCGTCGCCGGTCGACTTCGAGCGCATCCCCATCCAGATCCTCAAGATCGGCAGCCTGGGCACCCACAACACCCTCGGGCTGGCCAAGGAGAAGGGCGCCCGCTACTTCCTCGCCTCGACCAGCGAGGTCTACGGCGACCCGCTCGTCCACCCACAGCCGGAGACGTACTGGGGCAACGTCAACCCGCTCGGCCCGAGAGGCGTGTACGACGAAGCCAAGCGCTTCGCCGAGGCCATGACCATGGCCTACCACCGCCACCACGGCGTCGACGTCCGCATCGTGCGCATCTTCAACACCTACGGCCCGCACATGCGCCCCGACGACGGACGGGTGGTGTCGAACTTCATCGTGCAGGCCCTGGCCGGCAAGCCCCTCACCATCCACGGCGACGGCAAGCAGACACGCAGCTTCTGTTACGTCGACGACGAGGTGCGCGGCCTGCTCGCCCTCCTCGACTCCGACTACGTCGGCCCGGTCAACATCGGCAACCCGAACGAGTTCACCGTGCTCGACCTGGCCGAGAAGGTGCTGGCGGTCACGGGCTCGTCGTCCGAGCTGCGTTTCGAGCCCCGGCCGGTCGACGACCCGGCCCAGCGCCGACCCGACCTCACCCTGGCCCGCACCCTGCTCGGCTGGGAGCCCCAGGTCGGCCTGGAGGAGGGCGTGGCCCGGACCGCGGCATGGTTCGCCGGTGACTGACGCCCCGGGCCATGACCCCGACGGCCGCACGCTGTCGGTCATCGTGCCCGTGTTCAACGAGCGCAACACGGTGGTCGAGGTGCTCCGGCGGATGCGTCGGGTCGAGCTCCCGGTGAACCTGGAGATCGTCGTGGTCGACGACGGCTCGACCGACGGGACGTCGCAGATCCTCGCCGCCCTGGAGGACTCGACCGTGCAGGTCGTGCGCCACCCGTCGAACCTGGGCAAGGGGGCGGCCATCCGCACCGCCCTGGGCCACGTCCGGGGCGAGCTGGTCCTGATCCAGGACGCCGACCTGGAGTACGACCCCGAGGACTGGCCCCGCCTGCTTCGGCCGGTGCTGCGGGGCCGGTCCCAGGTGGTGTACGGGAGCCGGTTCAGCGGTGAGGGCAAGAGCATGCCGGCGTCGGACTGGGTCGGCAACCGGGCCCTCTCGCTGACCACGAACCTGCTCTTCAACACCAGCCTCTCGGACATGGAGTGCGGCTACAAGCTGTTCACCCGCAAGGTGCTGGACGACATCACCATCGAGTCCGACCGCTTCGACTTCGAGCCGGAGATCACGGCCAAAGTCCTCCGCCGGGGCTACCGCATCTACGAGGTGCCGGTCTCGTACTCGGGCCGCCCGGCCAGCGAGGGCCGCAAGTTCGCCTGGCGGGACGGGGTGCGCGCCGTCGGGACCCTGGTCCGCTACCGGTGGGCCAGGCTCCCGTGACGGCCAGCACCGTCAGCGCGGTCGTGGTCAGTTACAACTCGGCCGCCTGCCTGCCGGCGTGCGTGGCCAGCCTGCGGGCCGAGGGCGTGGCCGAGATCGTCGTCGTCGACAACGCGTCGTCCGACGGGTCCGTCCATGCCGTGCGGGCCGCCGACCCCGACGTCGTCGTGGTGGAGACCGGCGCCAACCTGGGTTTCGGCACGGGGGCCAACCGTGGTGTCGCCCTCACGACGGGCGACTACCTCCTGATCCTCAACCCGGACACGGTGGTCGAGCCGGGCACGGTCAAGGCCCTGGCCGAGGCGCTCGACCGCGACGCCGGCCTTGGCCTGGTCGGTCCCCGGATGGAGAACCTGGACGGCACCCTCTATCCGTCGGTCCGGCGCTTCCCGGACCTGGCGGTGGCCGCCGGCCACGCCTTCGTCGGCCTGGTGTGGCCCTCCAACCCGTTCACCCGGCGCTACCGCATGCTCGACTGGGACCACGACCGTCCTGCGGCCGACGTCGACTGGGTCGGCGGGGCCTGCCTGCTCGTGCGGCGGTCGGCGTTCGACGTGGTGGCCGGGTTCGACGAGGCGTACTTCATGTACGTCGAGGACGTCGACCTGTGCTGGCGGCTTCGCCTGGCCGGCTGGCGGATCGGGTACGAGCCGGGCGGCCGTGTCGTCCACGCGCTGGGGGCGTCCAGCCGGCTCATGCCCTACCGCATGATCGCCGAGCACCACCGCTCGCTGCTGCGGTTCGCGTCCAAGACGTCGACGGGGCCCAAGCGGGCGATCCTGCCGGTCGTGGCGGCCGGCCTGGCCGCCCGCACCCTGGCCGCGTGGGCCCACCACGCCCTCTCCGGACGCGACGCGGGTGCCGGTCGCCCCGGGGTCGGGGCAGCCACCTAGTACGGTCGGACACCAATGGGAAAGGCATCCTCAGCCAAAAAAGTCGCTCGGGCGGCGCGCACCGGCGGAGGCCGGACGCGTCGGGGAACCACATCGTGGGTCTTTCCGGGCCTCATGGCCTTCGTCGTGATCGTGGGGTCGGCGGGCATCGTCTACTCCCGGGACCAGCACCAGCCGGACAACAGCCGGCCCCTCGCCGCGGCCAACGGCGTGGCCGGTGACCACTGGCACGCCGCCCTCGGGTTCGACATCTGCGGCACGTTCGCACCCAACGTCCCCGACTCCGGCACCGACCCCCTGGGCATCCACACCCACGGCGACGGCGTGGTCCACATCCACCCCTTCAGCTCCCTGTCCTCCGGCAAGCGGGCCACGCTGCAGATCTTCTTCGACACGACGGGCGTCAAGGCCACGGCCAACGAGATCAAGCTGACGACCGAGAACGTGACCCACAAGAACGGCCAGAAGTGCGACTCGGGCACGGTCGGTACGGCCGAGGTGCAGACCAAGGTCTGGGACACCCGTGACCCGTCGGACCAGGGCCGCATCGTGACCGGCAGCCCGGCCAAGATCCACCCGACCGACGGCATGCTGATCACGATCGCCTTCGTCCCGCCGGGCACGGACATCCCCCGGCCGCCCTCGGCCGACCAGCTCGACAAGCTGTCCGACCTCGGCACCCAGCCGACCAACGCCACCTCGGACACCACCACGACGGTGCCCACGGATGCCTCGGCCTCGACATCGACCTCGGTCCCCGGCGACCCGAACGCGTCGACGTCGACCACCGCGCCGACGTCGACCACCGCCCCCACCACAACCGTCGCCTCCACCTCGACCACCGCCCGCCCGTGAGGGCGGTGGTGCTGGTGGGGGGCGCAGGCACGCGCCTGCGCCCGCTCACGCTCACCGTGCCGAAGCAGGTCCTGCCCATCGTCGAGGTCCCGATGATCGAGCGGGTGCTGACGTATCTGGCCGGACACGGTGTCGACGAGGCCGTCCTGTCCCTGGGATATCTCCACGACGCCTTCGTCGGCCTGTTTCCCGAGGGTCGCTGCCAGGGCGTCCGGCTCGTCTACGCGGTGGAGCCCGAGCCCCTGGACACGGCCGGAGCGGTCGGGTTCGCGGCCCGGTACGCCGGGATCGACGAGCGGTTTCTGGTCGTCAACGGCGACATCCTCACCGACCTGGACGTCACCGCGATGGTCCGGTTCCACGAGCGGCGGGGCGCCGAAGCAACCATCTCGCTGGCCAAGGTGGCCGATCCCTCCGCCTTCGGCCTGGTCCCGATCGACGCCGAGGGCAAGGTGGCCGCCTTCGTGGAGAAGCCGGCACCGGGTGCGGCCGGCCCCAGCCTGGTCAACGCGGGGACGTACGTGCTGGAAGCGTCCGTCATCGGGCGGATTCCCGATGGCCGACGGATGTCGATCGAACGCGAGGTGTTCCCGGTCCTGGCCGTTGCCGGTTCGCTCTACGGTTTCGACTCGCGCGACTACTGGACGGATACGGGTACGCCGCTGCAGTACCTGCAGGCCCAGCTCGACCTGGTGTCCGGTCGCCGTCCCGGGCCGCCTGCGCCCGGGGCTCGCTGCTCGCCCGGCGGCGTGTGGACGCTCGGGTCGTGCGACGTCGACGGGGACGTGCAGGGCCCGGCCTTCGTCGGTACGGGCGCCAGCGTGGCCCGCGGGGCGACCGTGGAGGGGTCGGTGATCGGGGCCGGGTCGACCGTCGGACGCGGGGCCCGCATCCACGACTCCGTGCTCCTGCCCGGCGTGGTGGTCGCCGACGGCGCCACCGTCAGCCGCTCGATCCTCGGCCAGGGCGTGACGGTCGGAGCCGGCGCCGAGATCTCGGCGCTCACCGTGCTGGGGGAGCGCTACGAGGTCGAGGCGGGTGCCCGCCTTGCGGGGGCCCGGCTCCCGGAGCCGGCGCAGGCGTGAGAGCCCTCGTCACCGGCGGCGCCGGCTTCATCGGCTCCACGCTGGTCGACCGCCTCTTGGCCGAGGGTCACGCCGTCGACGTGGTCGACGACCTGTCGACCGGCTCCCTGGCCAACCTGGCCGAGGCCCGGGCGACGCCGGGCTACGAGCTGAGCTTCCACAAGCTCGACATCCGCGAGCCGGCCGTCATCGAGCTGGTCACCCACCGGCGCCCCGAGGTCGTGTTCCACCTGGCCGCCCAGGCCGACGTGCGGGTGTCGGTGGAGCGCCCTGCGTTCGACGCCGAGGTCAACCTGATCGGCACGCTCAACGTCCTCGAGGGGGCCCGGGTGGCGGGGACGCGCAAGGTGGTGTTCGCGGCGAGCGGCGGCACCCTCTACGGCGAGCCCGAGAGGCTGCCCGTCCCCGAATCGCACCCCCAGCGGCCGTTGTCGCCCTACGGCGTGTCCAAGAAGGCGGCGTGCGACTACCTCGCCGCCTACCGCGAGCTCCACGGGATCGAGTACACCGCCTTGGCCTTGGCCAACGTCTACGGGCCCCGCCAGGATCCGCACGGCGAGGCCGGCGTTGTCGCCATCTTCGCCGGGCGGCTGCTCTCGGGCGACCCGTGCACCGTCTTCGGCGACGGCAACCAGACCCGTGACTTCGTCTACGTCGACGACGTTGTTGACGCCTTCGCCCGGGCCGCGTCCAAGGGCAGCGGCCTGCTCATGAACATCGGGACCGGCACGGAGACGTCGGTCAACCTGCTCTACGACACCATGGCCCGAGAAGCGGGCGTGACCGCCCGACCGGTCCACGCGCCGGCCCGGGCCGGCGAGCTGGCCCGGTCCTCGCTCGATCCTTCCCGCGCGGGCATCCACCTGGGCTGGAAGTCGTGGACGACCCTGCCCGAGGGATCGGCCGAGGTGCTGCGCTGGTTCGCGGCGAGGGCGGCCTCGGCGAAGGGCTGAAACGCACGGACCGGTGACCACCGGTCGCGGTGGGGTTCGTTGCGGTGCGGCGTCAGCGGAACAGGTCCTCGCCCGGGGCCCGCACGATCTCGGCCCGCACCGACGACGGCCGGAACCAGGCCGGGTCGAGCCCACGGACGATGGCGGCGGCGATGCCGGTGGCCTTGCCCATGACCAGTTCGGCCGCGGCGGCGAGCTCGTCGGCGACGGCCACCTCCGTCACCTCGAGCGCCCGGCCCATCCCGTCCGTGGTGCCCCGGAGGTCCACGACCGCGGCGATGCCGGCGCAACCGATGGCGACGTCGGTCACGCCGTTGCGCCAGGTCCGGCCGAAGGTGTCGGAGACGATGACCCCGACGTCGACGCCGGGCACGTTGGCCAGGCCGTCCCGGATGCGGCGGGCCGACCGGTCTGAGTCGACCGGGAGCAGGGTCACGAAGCCGTCGGGGACGTTGGAGCGGTCCACGCCCGCGTTGGCGCACACGAACACGGACGCCGTCTCACTGATGACCAGCTCGCCCCGGCGGCGCAGGATCCGCACCGACTCCCGCTCGATCACCGCAGCCCGGGCCGCCGGGTCGTCGGGGTCGACCGCCACCATCCGACCTTCGGCCTTGGACACGATCTTCTGAGTGACCACGACGACGTCACCGTCGCGCAGGTCGGCGCCCGCGGCGGCGAGGAGGGCGGCGATGCGGTCCCCCGGCCGCACCTCGGGCAGGCCCTCGACGGGCAGGATCTCGAGCGGCCTCACCGTCGGACCGCCCCGAGCACGACCCGGGCCAGCTCGGCTGCCTCCGTGGCGCCCCGCATGATCGTCGGCGCCACGACGCATCGCATCCCCGCCGCCTCGACCGCGGGGGCCAGCGCGGCGTCGGCGTCGTCGACCACCAGGGTCGCGGCCAGCGGGGCGTACAGGCGGGCGACGCCCACCACCGACACCTCGTGCCCGAGCTCGGCCAGCAGCCGGTCGGCCGGCCCCTTGAGTGCGGCGCCGGCGACGATGGGGGACACGGCCACCGCTCGGTCCCGCGCCGCCTCCACCGCGGCGCGCACGCCGGGCACGGCGAGGATGGGCCCGATGGAGACGATGGGGTTCGACGGGCAGATGACCAGCACCTCGGCGGCGGCCAAGGCCTCGAGCACGCCCGGGGCCGGCCGGGCCGCCTCCGCCCCGTCGAACCGCACGCCTCGTACGGCGACCGCGTGCCGGCGGCCGACGAAGTACTCCTGGAAGCCGATCTCGCCCTCGCCC
Organism: Acidimicrobiales bacterium; assembly: GCA_036269435.1. Lineage (GTDB taxonomy): Bacteria > Actinomycetota > Acidimicrobiia > Acidimicrobiales > AC-14 > CADCTB01. The sequence continues at coordinate 6,525 of DATASA010000094.1, forward strand.
TCGACGTCCATGCGCGTCTCGACGGGGTCGTCGCTCATGGGCAGCAGCGTGGCGGCCACCTCCCAGACCCGCACGATCTCGGCCGTGACCTCGGACAGGGCGGCGCCGTCGGCCAGGCGCTGGGTGCGGAACAGGTGGGTGGCCAGGTCCTGGTCGCCCAGGTTGAACCACGCCGCCGACGACGGGTACCGGGCCAGCGCGCCCATGGCGGCCCAGGTCTCGCCTTCCAGGCCCCAGCCCCGCTCGGCGCTGATGGCGCCGGCCAAGGTGTAGGTGACCGTGTCGAGGTCGGGGCTCACGTGGAGGCCGTGCAGCACGACGTCGTCCCCGGTGTTCACGATGGCGACGACGTCGGCGGGGTCGACCACCCGGACCAGCCCGCGCAGGAACCGGGCCGCGCCCACGCCTCCGCACAGCGCGGCGATCACGTGCGCACAGCGAAACGGCGACCGTCGTGGCCGGTCAGAACCGCCCCGGCTCCTTCGATCTCCTCCGGTGCGGTCACTGCGGCATCATGCCCGACCCGCGCCCGAACCCTTGACGCGGGCGCCGGCCCGTCCGAGGATGTGGGCCATGACGGACACGTTGCAGATGGCGCCCTCGGTTCCGGCGCGAGAGATCGAGGACGCCGACGACGACCTCGGCTGCGGCTGCTGCACGCGGCCCCCGAGCGCGGCCGCGGAGAAGGTGGCCCAGCTGGCCGCTCGCCGGGAGGCCGTCGAGCGCCGCCTGCGGAGCCTCTCGCCGGAGGCCTGAACCGGCCGTTGCCCGCTGACCGTCGGCGTCGGCGGCGACGACGTCCAGCACCGCGGTCGCGAAGCGCGTGACGGGCCAGTGCTCGGCGCACGGCTCCGGTGTACCATCCGCGCCTCGTCCGCCCGGTGCGGACCCATTGAGGAGGCGACGCATGCCACTGTTCATGGACGTGCACCAGAAGGTCGAGGGGCTGACCGCGGACGCCGTCGCAGGAGCGCATCAGCGGGACCTGGAGGTCCAGAGCAAGCACGGCGTGAACTACCTGAAGTACTGGTTCGACGAAGGGTCGGGCAAGGTCTTCTGCCTCGTCGAGGCGCCGAGCGCCGAGGCTGCCGCCGACGTGCACCGCGAGGCCCACGGGCTGCTCGCCGACGACATCACCGAGGTACGAGAGGGCGCCTGACCCTTCGCAGAGCCGGACGTCGGCCCAGCCGCTCTGCGCCGTACACCCTCGTCAGCACGGGCGGCGTGCCGCCACGGGAGCCGCCCGGCGCCTGACGGCGTTAGCGTCTGGCGCATGGGATTGCTCTCGTGGATCGTCGTCGGCCTCGTGGCCGCGTGGATCGGCGGCATGATCGCGGGCAATCCGCGCGAGGGCTGCCTGACCAAGCTCGTCGTGGGCGTGGCCGGCGCCTTGATCGGCGGTGCGCTGGCCCGCGCCGCGGGCTACAGCGGCATCACCCGGTTCGGGCTCCGATCGGTGTTGCTCGCCGCGCTGGGTGCCACCCTCCTGTTGCTCGCCCTCCGGGCCTTGGAGGGTCGCGGTCGGTCCTGATGCAGCGGGGTATCGTTCCGCATCGGGGCCTTCAGTCGGGATGTCGTCGTCATCGGGGGGTGCGGGCGAGTCGGTCTTCCACTCGGCCTCGCCTTCGCCGACCGCGGCCTGCGAGTAACGCTTTTCGACCTCAACCCGGTCGCGGTGGCCCGGGTGAACGACGGCGTCCTGCCGTTCGACGAGCCGGGCGCGGCCGAGGTGCTGGCCCGCGTCGGCGGCCGTGCGCTCGACGCCAGCACCGACCCTGCGTGCGTGGCCGAAGCCGAGCACGTCGTCATCGTCGTCGGCACGCCGGTCGACGAGCACCTGAACCCCGAGCCCCAGGCGGTCCCCGACGCGGTGGCGGCGGTCGCCGATCACCTGCGCGACGGCCAGCTCCTGGTCTTGCGCAGCACGCTGTACCCGGGGGTCACCGCCCTGGTCGAGCGGCTGGTCGGCGGCTTCGGCAAGGAGGTCGACGTCGCGTTCTGCCCCGAGCGCATCGCCGAGGGCAAGGCCATGACGGAGCTGTACGAACTGCCCCAACTGGTGGCGGCCCGCACGGACCAGGCGATGGAACGCTCGGCCAAGCTCTTCCGGACGCTCACGGCCGACGTCGTGCCGCTGACGCCGGAGGAGGCCGAGCTGGCCAAGCTGTTCACCAACACCTGGCGCTACATCCGCTTCGCCATCGCCAACCAGCTCTACATGATCGCCAACGACTTCGGGCTCGACTTCGAACGCATCCGGGGCGCCATGGCCTACGACTACCCGAGAGCCGCCGACCTGCCCGGCGCCGGGTTCGCCGCCGGACCGTGCCTGCTGAAGGACACCATGCAGTTGGCCGCCTTCAACAACAACAACTTCACCCTCGGCCACGCGGCGATGATGGTCAACGAGGGCCTGCCTCTCTACGTCGTCCACCGCCTGGAGCAGCAGTACGACCTGGCGGAGATGTCGATCGGGATCCTCGGCATGGGCTTCAAGGCCGAGTCCGACGACCCTCGCTCCAGCCTCAGCTACAAGCTCAAGCGCATCCTGCGGTTCAAGGCCGCCGAGGTCCTCACGACGGATCCCTACGTGACCTCCGACCCCGACCTGCGGCCCCTGGACGAGGTGCTGGCGCGAGCGGACCTCCTCGTCGTCGGCGCTCCCCACCGGGTGTACGCCGACCTGTCGCCGACCCAGCCGGTGGTCGACATCTGGGACCTGTACGGCAACGGGGTGGCCGTGTGACCGAGTCGTGCGCGCCGCGGGTGTCGGTGGTCATCCCGGCCCACGACGAGGGCGAAGGCATCGTCGCCTGCCTCGACCGCGTCTTCGAGGCGGTCGCCCTCCCCTGCGAGATCCTCGTCGTCTTCGACGCCCTCGACGACACCACCATCCCGTACCTGGAGAAGTACGCGGCGTCGGAGCCGCGGCTCGTCCCGACGCTGAACACCTACGGCCGGGGCCCGGCCGACGCGCTGCGCTTCGGGGTCGACCAGGCCCGGGCCCCCGTCGTGGTGGTCACCATGGCCGACGGCTGCGACGACCCCCAGCAGATCGACGCCCTGGCCCGGCTGGTCGAGCGAGGCGTGGTGGTGGCGGCCGCCTCCCGCTACTCCCGAGGCGGCCAGCAGGTCGGGGTCCCGACGTTGAAGCGGGCCATGTCGAAGTCGGCCGGGCTGACGCTGCACTGGTTCGCCCGCGTCGGCACCCACGACGCCACCAACTCTTTCAAGGCGTACTCGAAGGCGTTCGTGCAGGAGGTCGGCATCCAGTCCGACGCCGGCTTCGAGATGGGGATCGAGCTGGTGGCCAAGGCCCGACGCCTGCGGCGGCCGGTGGCCGAGCTGCCGACGATCTGGCTCGACCGCACCGCGGGCGTGTCCAGCTTCAAGACGGCGGCCTGGCTGTCACGCTACCTGCGCTGGTACGTGCTCGCCTTCGGCCCCAAGCTGACGGTGGAGGAGCTCAGACGGCGTACCGGAAGGACGATGCAGTGAGCAGGGTGCTGGTCAGCGGGGCGGCGGGTTTCATCGGCGGCTACGTCGTGGAGGAGCTGCTGCGGCGGGGCCACACCGTCGTGGGGCTGGACAACTTCTCCAAGTACGGGCCGGTGACGAAGTCCTTCGACGGCCATCCGGACTACACGCTGATCGAGGGCGACGCCCGCGACGTCGAGCTGCTGACCGGCCTCCTCGCCGACTGCGACCACTTCATCGCCGGTGCCGCGCTGATCGGCGGCATCTCCTACTTCCACGCCTACGCCTACGACCTGCTGGCGGCGAACGAGCGCATCACCGCGGCCAGCTGCGACGCAGCCATCGCCGCCCACCGTGCCGGCCGGCTGGCCAAGGTGACGTACCTGTCGTCGTCCATGGTCTTCGAGTCGGCCGACTCGTGGCCGTCGTACGAGGGCCAGCAGCGCGTGGTGCCGCCGCCGCTTTCGTCGTACGGCTTCCAGAAGTTGGCCGTCGAGTACTTCGCCAAGGCGGCGTGGGACCAGTACAGGCTTCCCTACACCATCGTCCGGCCCTTCAACTGCGTGGGCGTGGGCGAGGGCCGGGCCCTCGGCGAGGTCGAGGTCCTCTCGGGGAACGTGAAGCTGGCCATGAGCCACGTCGTGCCGGACCTCGTCCAGAAGGTGCTCAAGGGCCAGGACCCGCTGCACGTGCTGGGCGACGGCTCGCAGATCCGCCACTACACCTACGGCGGCGACCTGGCCCGGGGCATCGTCGCGGCCATGGAGCACCCCGCGGCGACCAACGAGGACTTCAACCTGTCGACGGCGGACTCCACCACCGTGCTCGAGCTGGCCGAGGCGATCTGGCGCAAGATCAAGCGCCCGGACGTGCCCTTCCGCTACGTCTCCGACCCGCCCTTCGAGTACGACGTCCAGCGGCGGGTCCCGGCGACCGACAAGGCGGCGCGGGTGCTCGGCTTCGAGGCCACGACGTCGCTCGACGACATCCTCGACGAGGTCGTTCCCTGGATCGCCGCCGCGGTGGAGACCGGCGCCATCTAGAGAAGCTGACGGTTTTCCGGCCTGTCCGCTCAAGGCGCCGGGCCCGTGCGCCGATGAACCCTGTGGAGGCGTCCCGGCCGGGGACGTCCTGCCTCGGGGGCGGTTTGCATGCGCACAGGACGTGACGACCATGGCGGGGTGGACCTTGGCAGCGCCGCGTCCCGAACATCGACCCACGGGCGTCACCGCCGCCGGATGCGGTGGCTCTCGCTGGTCTTTCTCGCCGTCCTGACCGTCGGCAGCGTGGTGTCGGCCTGGACGGTCAAGGGTGTCGTGCGCGATCAGGAGCGCGGCCTGCTGAAGGAACGGGCCGCGGAGGTCAACCTGGTCCTGGGCAGCCTCATCTCCAGCGTGCAGTCCCGCCTCACCCTGGTCGGCACCGTCGCCCGTACGAGCGACGAGTCGGCACAGAGCTTCGCCGCCGCCGCGTCGGCCGGCGACCGGGGCGTCGTCGCCGTGGCCCTGCTGCGGCCCACGGGCGACGGCTTCGTGGTCGACCTCGCCGCCGGCGCCGGCATGGCCGTCGGCCAGACCGTCACCGGGCCCCGGGCCGACGCCATGCGTCGCGCCCTGCAGGTACCGACGGTGGTCAGTACCCCCGTGATGTCCGAAGGTGGCATGCAGACGCTCGGGTTCGCCCTCGGCCCGCCGGCCGCGCCCGCGGGCACCGTGGTCTACCGCGAGAGCGCGATCAAGCCGTCGGCGACGTCGTCGAGCGCCTCCTCCCCGTTCTCCGAGCTGGAGGGCTCGCTGTACGCCTCCCCCCGCCCGGACCCCACCCAGCTCGTCATCACCAGCGCCCAAGCCGGACGACCGACGCCCTACCTCGGCACGCTCGAACTGCCCTTCGCCGCCGGCGACAGCCACTGGCTGCTGACGGTCGCATCCCAGAAGCCGCTGGTCGGCTCGCTCGTCGCCCGTTCGCCCCAGGTCATCCTCTGCCTGGGTCTGCTGCTGTCGGTGGTGATCTTCGGGGTCATGGACGCCATGGCCCGGCGGCGCGACTACGCCCTCGCCCTGGTGGACGACCGCACGGCCGAGCTGCAGGATTCGCTGGCGTCCCTCAAGGCCGCGCAGGAGCAGGCGGTGGAGGCCTCGCGCCTCAAGTCCCAGTTCCTCGCCAACATGAGCCACGAGATCCGTACGCCGCTCAACGGCGTGATCGGGATGTCCGGCCTCCTTCTCGACACCGATCTGGACGCCGACCAGCGGGAGTTCGCGCTCACGGCACGGCGGTCCGGCGAAGCCCTCCTCGAGATCATCAACGACATCCTCGACTTCTCCAAGATCGAGGCGGGTCGTCTGGAACTCGAGATTTCCGACTTCGACCTCCGCCAGGTGGTGGAGGGCGTCGCCGAGCTGCTGGCCCCGCTGGCCCAGCAGAAGGGGCTCGAGCTGGTCGCGGTGACCGAGCCGGACGTCCCCAAACTGGTGTCCGGTGACCTCGGCCGGATCCGCCAGGTCCTCACCAACCTGGTCAGCAACGGCATCAAGTTCACCGATCGGGGCGAGATCGTCGTGACCGTGCGAGCTGCGGGCGACGCGCCCGATCTGGTCCGGTTCGACGTGCGCGACACCGGCGTCGGCATCGCCCCCGGCGACCAGGAGCGCCTGTTCGAGTCGTTCGCCCAGGCCGACCCCTCGACGACCCGCCGCTACGGCGGTACCGGCCTCGGCCTGGCCATCTCCAAGCACCTGGTGCAGGTCATGGGGGGCGACATCGGGGTCGACAGCGCCGTCGGCACGGGAAGCACGTTCTGGTTCACCGCCGCCCTGGCCGGCCGTCCCGAGCCGGCGCCGCCGGCAGTGGAGCGCCAGTCGCTTCGTGGGGTGTCCGCCCTGATCGTCGACGACAACGCAACCAACCGTCTCATCCTCGAGCGCCAGCTCGCCGGGCGTGGGATCGTCACCACCACCGCGGCGGACGCCGCCGCCGCTCTGGCGACCCTGCAGCAGGCGGCCGCGGCGGGGACGTTGCCCGACGTGGCTCTCTTCGACGTGCAGATGCCCGGGATGGACGGCTGGGAGCTGGCCGCCGCGGTCGCAGAAGACCCTCGGTTGGACGGGGTGCGGATCGTCATGTTGACGTCGGCCGTCACGTCGCGCTCGGCGCCCGGCAACCCGGCCGCGGCGTCGTTGACCAAGCCCGTCCGCGAGGCGGAGCTGGTCGAGACGATCGCCACGGTCCTGTCCGTGCGGGCCGAGGCCGCCCCCACCCTTGTGCGGGCTCCCGGCCGCATGCGGTCGACGGCCGACGGTGGTCGGGTCCTCGTCGCCGAGGACAACTCGGTCAACCAGAAGGTCGCGGCAGCCATGCTGAAGCACCTCGGCTACCGGGTGGACGTGGTGGCCGACGGCCGCGAGGCGGTCCAGGCCGTGGGCCGGGTCGCCTACGCCGCCGTGCTCATGGACTGCCAGATGCCGGAGATGAACGGCTACGAGGCTTCGGCCGAGATCCGCCGGCAGGAACGGGACGGGCACCGGGTGCCGATCGTCGCTGTCACCGCGTCGGCGATCAAGGGCGACGAGGACCGTTGCCTGGACGCCGGGATGGACGCGTACGTGACCAAGCCGGTCACCGTCGAGACGCTCGGTGCGGTGCTGTCCCGGCTGATCGACGCCGGGCCGGATCGGGACGGCCAGGACGTCGCCGTGCTGGACCGGGCGACGCTCGACTGCCTGTGGGAGCTGGGCGGCGACTCGCCCGCGGTGCTGGCCGAGCTGGCCGAGGTGTTCATCCAGGGGGCGCCCGCCGACATCGCGCTTCTCGCAGGGGCCGTGGCCAGAGTCGACCTCGAGGCGACCGCCCAGGCCGCCCACCGGTTGAAGGGCAGCTGTGCCGCGGTCGGGGCGACCAGGATGAGCCGGCTGGCCGCCGAGATCGAGGACGCGGCCCGGGACAACCGGTCGGAGGGCATCGCCGGCCCGGCCGCCCGGATCGAGCAGTCGTTCGAGGACGTCCGCGGTGCCCTGCTGGCTGCGGCCGGGACCGCGGTGTCGCCGGCCAGAGGTCGCTGACCGGGCGACGCTACGCCGGCGTGGGCACCGACCGGGCCACGTCGAGGACCTGGCGGACGTAGTCGTCGGAGTGGTTGTAGTTCCACAGCGCGGCGGCCAGGCGGGCGGGATCGGCGCCGCCGTTGGCGCACAGGAGACGGGCCGCGGCGTGCATGGCGTCGGCCGGATTCGTGACGTCGGCCACGCCGTCGCCGTCGCCGTCCACGCCGTACGCGGCCCACGTCGAGGGAAGGAACTGCATGGGACCGAGCGCCCCCGCGGTCGACGCCGCGCCGGACGCGCCCAGGCCGGTCTCCACCTCGCCGATGGCCAGCAGCACCGACGCCGGCAGGCCCGGGCAGGCGCCGGCGGCGTCCTGGGCGACGGGTACCCACGAGGCCGCGTCCCCGGGGAGGGGGGAGGCCGGGACGACGGACGCCGCGACGTCGGTGGCCGCGTGCGCCGGGGCCTGGGGTGACAGCGAGCCGGCGTGGGCGACCATGGCCGGACCGAGCACCGACGCCAGGCATGCGGCGACGAGCCTCACCGGCTGGCGTGAGATCTGCCTGCTCATGCGGGCCCAGAAGGGGAGCCCGGACGGCTCCGGCGACGCGGTTTTGGGGCGGCTTGGTTCCGGTCCGTCGACGGGCACGCCGGTGAACAGGTTCTCGATGGCGCTCCAGTACTTGACGTACCCCAACCGGACGCTTCGCAGCAGCCGTCTCCTTTCATCGGCACGCGTGCGGGAGTCAGAAATCCGCACCAGGGCCCCGCAAGCGGGCGGGACCGGTCGTGCCCGGGTTCGGACGACGTCCACACCCTAGGCACGCGCGCCCATGGGGGCCAAACCGGCGAGCGGCGAGCGTCGGCCACGTCACTTCGGGGAAGGCACGGTCCGTGCCCGACCTCATCGTGACCGACCCGGCCAGCGGCGACACCGTCGCCAGCCTGCGCTGCTCCGACCCCGACGTCCTGGTGGGCACGGCGTGCGCCGCCCACCCGGGTTGGGAGCGGACGAGCCCGGGGGAGCGCGCCGCCCTCTTGAAGGCCGGCGCCCGCCGGCTGCGGGCCGCGATCGACGACGTCGCCCTGCTCCAGACCCGGGAGGGAGGCAAGCCGCTGGGCGACTCACGGGGCGGCGTCGAGGCCGGGATCGGCGCGATCGAGCAGTACGCCGAGCTGGGCCCGCTGCATCGGGGCCGGGCCCTCCAGGGGTCCTGGGGGGCCACCGACGCCATGATCCGGGTGAGCCGGGGCGTCGCCGCGCTGTGCCTGCCCTGGAACGATCCGGTCGCCATCGCCTGCGCCCAGGTCGCGGCCAACCTGGTCGTCGGCAACACGGTGGTCTGCAAGCCCAGCGAGAAGACGCCGTTGGCGACGGCCGAGGTCATCCGGCTCCTGAACGCCGAGCTGCCCGACGGTGTCCTGCAGCTGGCCGTGGGCGGCGGCGACCTCGGTGCCGCCCTCGCCGGCCATCAGCAGGTCGACGTGGTGGTGCACGTCGGTTCGGTGCGGACCGGCCGGTCGGTGGCGGCCGCCTGCGCGGCGCGAGGCGCCAAGGCGGTGCTGGAGCTGGGCGGCAAGGACCCGATGATCGTCGACGCCGGCGTGGACCCGGCCTGGGCCGCCGAGCAGGCCGCCGTGGGGTGCTTCGCCAACGCCGGCCAGATCTGCACGTCGGTCGAGCGGATCTACGTCCACGCCGAGGTGGCCGACGCCTTCGTCGACGAGCTGGTGACGCGGGCCAAGGCGCTCCGCCTCGGTCCCGGCACCGATCCCGCGACCGACATGGGGCCGCTCATCGATGCCGGTCAACGGGCCGTGGTCGACGCCCACGTCCGGGCCGCAGTCGACGCCGGCGCCGAGCTCCGGTGTGGCGGCGCCCCCGTGGAGGGCGTCGGGTCGTTCTACCCGCCGACGGTGCTGACCGGCGTCCGTCCCGGCATGGCCGTGGTGGACGATGAGACCTTCGGCCCGGTGGCCGCCGTACAGGTCGTCGCCTCCTTCGACGAGGCCGTCTCCCTGGCCGAGGGAACCCGCTACGGGCTGGCCGCCGTGGTCCTCACGCCCGACCTCGGCCACGTCCAGCGGGCCGTACGCGAGCTGTCGGTCGGGACGGTCAAGGTCAACGCCGTGTTCGGCGGTGCCCCCGGCGGCGCGGCATCCCCCCACGGCGCCTCGGGCGACGGGTTCGGCTACGGCCCCGAGCTGCTCGACGAGCTCACGCGGATCCGGGTCGTGCACATCGAGCCGGCGCGGTCACTGCACGCCGCACACCTGCGTCGTCCCTGAAGGCGGGACCCGCAGGATCACCTGGTCCACGTTGGCGGTGACGCTCACGAGCAGGGGTACGCCGGCGGTGATCTTGTCGACCCGGGGGCCGCTGGTCAGCAGGACGGGGGAGAAGTCGCGGAGGAATCCGGTGAGGACCCCGCTGGCCTGGGTGGTCACCGCCACCGAGAACGGGCCGGGCACGGTCAGGTGGATCTCGGGCGTCGGCGACGTCGGGGTGAGGACGATGCACCCGGTGTCGTCGCGGGCCTCGTCGGCGCCGACCACTCCGTCGTCGGCGGGTTGCACGAACGGCAGGGCGGGCGCGATGGTGCCGGCCGTGTACTGCAGGACCGAGACGACGGTCATGCGGTCGGTGTCGGACACACCGGTGATCGGCGGCAGCTGGCCCTTCCGCTGCATCCGGCGGAGGTCGTTCACCACGATGTCCGGGTCGTACTGCGGCTCGGGATGATCGTTGAGGATGAGTGCCGGCGTCGACACCAACTGGGCGGCAGCCAGGAGCCGCTCCTTGAGCCGGTGCTCGAGGTCGTGCTGGCGCCGTGACTCGTCGTGGAGGATGCCCAGGTTGTGGATCAGGACGAGGAGGAGCAGGAAGCAGACGACGGCTTGGCGGCCCCCGAAGCCCTCGACCAGCTGCGACAGGGCCAGCGCCATGGCCGGCAGGGCCAGGGCCACGGCGATGTAGACGTAGCGCGACGCCTCCGACTGCTGTGCGCCGAGCGACGTCCGCCCCGCGGCGATCACCGAGTACATGACGATGGCCCCGAACGCGCACGCGAAGGCCGGCGCCGCCGGGCCTGACGCCAACTCTCCCCGCCGCAGCAACCACGCCGCCAGCCCGAGCACCAGCACGGGCCCGGAGCCGGGGAACCCGACGGCCTGCTCGACGGCCGAACGCAGGCCGGTCCAGATGTAGTCGGGGAAGACGAAGATGTCGTCGACCGAGTGGGGATGGGCGCCGAAGCTCTGGTGGCCGACCAGGACCAGCCACACGAGGTACACGATCCCGGGAAGGGCGACGGTCAGCGCTGCGTCCCGCAGGCCCCGGCGCATCAGCACGGTGACCCCGGCGACCGTGACCATGGTGACGCTGATCCCGGAGAACATCAGGCCGACGACCGACAGCACCCAGCCGGCCCAGTCGCGGGCGCTCCAGCGACCGTCGTGGTTCACCAGCAGCACGACGGCCAGGCCGACGGCCACCGCGCCGATGAAGCCGATCTGGAAGGCCCACAGCAGGTTCTCGTAGCCGGCGCCCAGCACGGCGTAGACGGCGGCCAGCGCGGTGGCGACCGTCAGGTCGGCGCCGGCGGCCCGCATGATCCGCCACAGGAAATGGGTGACGGCGACGTGCAGGACCAGCAGGACGAGGACGTAGGGGACGTACGTCCGGACGCCGTAGAGGTTGAGCAGAGCCCGGTAGACGAGGATCGGCACTGTCGACCAGTGGTCGGTATGGGGCGCCCAGATGCTGTGGTCGCCGTGGAGCACGCCCCGGCGGTCGAGGAACTCCCACTCGTCGCCGAAGAACCACTGGCCCCGGTTGGCGTAGAACAGCGCCGAGAACCCGGCGACGAGCGACAAGAGGTGGGCGGCCAGGGCGACACCCCGGGCGCGGCGGCCCGGGCGACCCGGCGGCGCGGCGACGCCCGGGTCGCCACCTGCCTCGACGTCGGCGCCGGTGCCGCTGGCGGCGCCGGTGCCGGCTTCGGCTTCGGCGGAGGCGGCCCGGTCGTGCGGCCGGTCCCCGGGCGCGGGCACGAGCGGAGGAGGCGCCTCCGGTTCGGCGACCGACCCGGAGGGTTGCTCCGCCGCCCTGCGCCTGACGCGGCCCATGCTCACGGGCGGGACCATACCGCCGACCACTCGGTCGACTGGAGTTTCACAACACGGGTCCGACCGGGTCGCGGACCGGTCGCCGGTGACGGCTGCCGGTCCGCGACTGCGGTCGGGGTGCTACGAGGCTGGCGTGAAGTACCCCTGCACGTCGGCGATCACGACCGTCGACCCGAGGTTGTTGTAGAGCGTCACCTTGCCTCCGGTGCCGATCTTGGCGATGACCATGTTGGCGACCGTCTGGCCGGCGACGAAGTTGAGGTTCGACGCCAGTGGTCGGGTCGTGCCAGTGGGGTACACGGTCAGGTAGCTGTCCGGGCCGGGCGAGTCGGCCGCGGTCACGTTCAGGGCCACTGCGGTGGCGTTGGCGGGCACGTTGGCCAGACCGGTGACCTGGACGTCGAGGGTGCTGGCGATGCCGAGCTGGCCCACGGCGCCGCCGGGCACGCCGGTGCCGTCCCGACTGTCGAGGATGCGGACCGGGCTCTCGGGGATGTAGTTGCTGCCAGGAGGCGCCGTGGCCGTGACCGGAGCGGCGAAGTAGCCCTGGGTGTCGGCGACCACGTCGACGGTCCCGACGTTGTTGTAGATCGATATCTTGCCGGAGTCACCGACCCGGGCCAGGACCAGGTTCGGGACGGTTTGCCCGGCGATGAAGTTCAGGTTCGAGGCCAGGGGCCGGGACGTGCCCGACGGCCACACCGTGAGGAAGCTCTCGGCGCCGCTCACGTTCGTGGCGGTCACGTTCAGGGCGACCGCCGTCACCCCGGAGGCGGGCACGCCACCGACACCGGTGACCGTGAGCTCGATGGTCTGCCCGGGGCCGACCTGGGCCTGGGTGGAACCGGTGCCCACGCGGGTGTCAAGGACGCGGGCGGGAGCCAGCGGCACATAGGTGGAGCCGACCACGGATGGGTCGTTGAAATAGCCCTGGACGTCGGCGGCGACGTTGACGCTGCCCAGGTTGTTGAACAGCGACACCTTGCCGTCGGTGCCGACCTGGGCGATGACCAGGTTCGGCACGGACACGCCGAGGGTGAAGTTCAGGTTCGACGCCAGTGGGCGGGCCTGCCCCGTCGGCCACACGGTCAGGAAGCTGGCCGGACCGGTCGCGTTGGTGGCGACCACGTTGAGGGCGACGGCGGTCACGCCGGTGGCGGGCACCCCGCCCACGCCGGTGACCTTGACGTCCACCTGGCCGCCGGCGCCGAGCGGGTTGATGACGCCACTGGTGCCCGTGCCGTCACGGGTGTCGAGCACCCGGGCCGGGCTGAGCGGGAAGTACGTCGAGCCGGGGATGATCGGCACGGTGACGGTGAAGGGGCTCCCCGGGCCGCCCGTGCTCGTGTTCACGCAGGCCGCGAACGTCGTGTACTGGGCGGGGGTCAAGCCGGTCGTGTCGACCGTCCCCGTGAAGTTGCCGCTGGCGTCGGAGACGAACTGGACCGGCGTCCCGACAGGCGCGCTGCCTCCGGGGACAGTGAGGAACACCAAGCCGTCGAACGTCTTGGTCGCGTCGTGGGGGCAGCCGCTGCCGGTGAAGACGACCTTGGTCCCCGGCGGGCCGGAGGTCGGCGCGAAGCCGAACGTCACGGTGGGCGGAGTCGTGTCCGCAAGCGACGGGCCGGCTGTGCCGACCACCAACTGCAAGAGCATGGCCGCTGCAGCCAATGCGATTCCGACGTTGCGTTTGCTCATCCGTCTCCCTTTGCTCGAGCCTGGCCCCGCGACCGATCTCTGACCGCACAAGGGGACCCAGGCGTTGCCGGCCGCCAACGGGGCGCCGACACCATACCCGCCCTACTCGTGTGAACGGTGACGCGGGGTGTTCGGTTGACGCCCCCGGCGACTTTTTCCGGACCACGGCACGAGCAGGCAGGCGAGCCCCCCCGCGCCGACGACGGCGAGCAGGCGCCCGTGCATCTCACCGGGGTTGCGGTAGGTGAACCGGACCTGATGATGCCCGGCGGGGACGACGACACCGCGGAAGATCCCGTCCGCCCGCAGCACGGTGGCCGGCCTGCCGTCCACGGTGGCCGTCCATCCGGCGTCCCAGCGCGAGCCCACCCGGAGGAACCCGCCGGCGGGCGCGTCGACGTCCCACAGCTCGCGATCGGCGGGTGCGGGCAGACTGGCGACGGTGCCGCCGCTACCCGCGACAGGGGTCCGCAGCCCGACGACGGCCGCGGTCTTGGTCGGATCCCATTCTGCCGCGGCCACGCCGTCCCACATCTGCGCCTCCGTGGCGGGAGTGGCGGTGGCGACGACGATGGCCGGCCCCGGCGAGGTCCGGGCGTACACCCACGGCTCGGTGTCCAACGGGACCAGGAGCGGGTACGCGGCCGGGATGGGGACGTCGCGCTCGGCCACGACCGTGCGGACGTCGAGCACGTCGAGAAGGGGCGACTCGAGCCGGTCGGCGGTCCGCAGGGGCGGAGCGATGTTGGCGATCCGGGCGTAGAGCCCGTAGTGGTCGATCAGGCGCAGGAAGCGGTCGTAGTCAGCGGGGAAGAGGACGGACAGGCCCTGGACGTCGTCGACCCCGTATTCGGTCGCCAGGTCGGGGGCGAACGGGCCGAACGGCGTCCGGGCGCCCACCCGGACGATCCGACCGCCACGCTGGGCGGCGATGTCGGCGACCGCGACCTCCGGGTAGGCGCCGCGCTGGGGCACCCGCGGGTACCAGCGGGGCGTGTTGAACCCGACCTCGACGAGGGCGGCCAGGGCGACGACCACCAGCGTCAGCCGCGGCCTTGATCGCGCCATCCAGGCGCCACCAGCGACCACGGCCAGCAGGCCCAGCGCCAGTCCCGCCCGGTGGCCGAAGTAGGCGGTGGGCGCGCCAGGCTCGGACCGGGCGTGCACGAACCAGACGGCGACGGCCGCCGCTCCTATCGCCGCGGTGGCTAGGACCGCGAGCCTGGCCCGGCCGGCCGCCGTTGCCGTGGCTGTCGTCGCCTCCTCGCCTGGCGCACCCGCCCCGAGTCCGAGCAGGTCCTGGAGCCCGAGGGCGGCGAGGGGGAGGGCGAACGCCGGGAGGAGGAACAGCCACCGAGGACTGGACCGGAACCGGTTGTACCCCGGCAGCACTGCGTAGAGCACGCGGTGGGGCAGCCCGGTGAAGGCCAGCACCAACACCGCGCCCGCCGCGGCGACCAGCAGCCAGCGACCCCGGGAGCGCCGGCCCATCCCCGCGGCACCCGCTGCGGCCAGCAGCAGGCCGGTGACGCCCACGAAGGGCGAGTCCATGCGGAGCTCGTCGCTGGAATCCCGCAGGATGCCGTCGGCCGCGTTTCCCGTGGCGTCCGGCACGAGGGCCCGGATGGCGTCCTTCTTCGGCACGTGCTCCGTCTGGGGCTGCGTCTCCTTCTGCCGGGCGACGCCGCCGGCGGTCGTCAGCGTGGGCAGGAGGACGGGGGCGGCGACCAGCGACCCCAGAACGAGGGCTCCGGCGAACGCCAGGCCGGGGCGCAGCAGCGGCGCCCCGCCCCGCAGGCGCCGGACGACAAGCACGGTGGCCGACCAGGCCAGCAGGGCCAGCCCGCCGTAGTACAGGTACTGCGGGCTGCCACCGAGCAGCCAGAGCCCGACCACCGCGGCCAGAGCCACCATTCGGCGGCGGTAGGGCCCGCCATCGGCGGTGAGCAGCCACGTCGTCGCGGCCAGGACCCATGGCACCCACACCATCCCGGCCAGGTGGACCAGGTGGGTCGACCAGTGGACCCAGAAGGCGGCGGTGAACGCCAGCAGGCCGGCCACCCACGCCGGCCCGGCCCGGGCGCCCAGCACCCGTGAAAGCAGGTAGATGCCCAGCGCGCCGATGACGAGGTGCAGGAGCACGAACAGGTCGTACGCGTCGAAGGGGGACAGGACCGCAGCCAGCCACGTCGGCGGGTAGTAGGCGCTGATGTTGCCGTTCGGCGTCACCGGCAGACCGCCGAGCAGGGTCGGGTTCCATTGGCGGATCTCGCCGTGGCGCAGCCCCTCCGCCAGGAACGTGAACCATGGGAAGAACTGGAACGTCGCGTCCGAGAGCTGCAGGTTGTGCGGCTCGTGGGCGCCCGGCAAGGTCGAGTACGGGGTGGCGATGATCAGGTCGTCGGCCGGCACCAGTGTCCGGCCAGGTCGGATGGACGGCCACAGGGCGACCGTCGCCACCACCAGGTAGCTCAGCGCCACCCAGATCACCCACCGTCGCGGTCGACCGTCCCGACCGTCCTGCCTGGCGGCTCTCCGCCGACCGTCCTGCCTGGCGGCTCTCCGCCGACCCAGGGCCGACCATGGGCCCGGGCGCACGGGCCGCAGGCTATCGGCCTCCCAACGGGCGCCGGCCGCGCCGCACCGGCAAGAATCCGCCCGACATGACCCGCGACACCCTTCGGCGGGCCCTCCTTCCGGCCGTGGTCTTCGTGGCCTGCGCCTTCCTGCTGCTGCCCCATGCCCTGCTGGGCCAGCGCACCTATGCAGGCGTCGACCTGACCGAGAGCTGGTCGCCCAACCGAGACGCCCTGGGTCGACCGCCGAAGATCGTCTCGTTCGTCCAGACCGACCAGGCGGAGTCCCTCGCCGGCCGGGTGTCGTTCTTCCAGGCCCTCCGCCACGGGACGCTGCAGCTCTGGGACCCCAACCTGGCCGCGGGCGATCCGGCCGGCACGCTGCCGCTGGGCTCCTTCTTCTCGCCGTTCAGCGTCGGCTTCCTCTTCTTGCCCGCCTGGTACGCGATCGGCCTACGGGTCTTCCTGGCCCTGCTCTTCTCCGAGGCGTTCACCTACCTCCTCCTCCGCCGGCTCGGCAGCGCAGTCGGCCCCGCGGTCCTGGCCGGGGTGGCGTACACGTTCAGCGGGACCAACCTGGTGTTCATCCACCGGGTCGACGCGGTGTTCGTCGTTCCCGCCCTGTTCTGGGCCGTCCACCGGTTGGCGGCCCGGCCGAGCCTGCGGTCGGCCGCGATCCTGGCCGGGCTCGTGGCCTGGAGCTGGTTCGAGGGCT
Source organism: Acidimicrobiales bacterium (assembly GCA_036269435.1). Lineage (GTDB taxonomy): Bacteria > Actinomycetota > Acidimicrobiia > Acidimicrobiales > AC-14 > CADCTB01. The sequence continues at coordinate 23,162 of DATASA010000094.1, forward strand.
TTCCCTCGGCCTGGGTGTACTGCGTCTACGCCTGCGCGGCATGGGGGGCCTGGCTGGCCCTGCGGTCGGCGCCGAACGTCCTGGCCGCGATCCGCCGGGCCCTGCCGGTGGCGGGTGCGTTGGTCTGGGGCGTCGTGCTCGCCGCGGTGACGCTGATCCCGTTCGTCTCGGAGGTCATCAGCCGCGGCACCCTGGACGTGCGGGCCGGGGCCACCGGCGGCCACATCCCCGGCATCGAGCTGTTCGGCCTCTTCGACCTCAGCGCCATCGGCCCGCCACTCACCGGGCCGTGGTGGAGCGGCCTCAACCCGGTCGAGGGGGTGTCCCACGTCGGGATGATCGCCGCGCTTGCTCTGGCCGTGGGCCTGGTCGCCGCCGCCCTGGGCCGGGTCCGGCTCACCCGGGAGGGAGCGGCGGCGTGGCCGTTCTTCTGCGGCATGGCCGCAGTCGGCGTGATCGTCAACTTCCTGGGCACGCCGGTCCTGACCGTCGTCGAACATCTGCCGGGCATCGCCCGCAACCCCATCGGCCGGTCCCGATTCCTCCTCACCCTGTCCGTCGTCGTCCTCGGCGCGCTCGCCCTCGACGCGTGGTGGAGCCGCCGGGGCGACGCCGGGATCCGGGCGGGGCGCGTCGCCAGCGGGGTGACGCTGGCCGTGCTGGGCGGCGCCGTCCTGCTGGAGGCACCCGGGTTCGCCCGCGCTGCCTCAGGCGCCAACCTCCTGCGCTACGTCGGCACGCACTTCCTCGTCGCCCTGCTCTTCGCCGTCGTGGCCGCGGCCGTGGCCTTCGTCGCGGTGCGCCGGCCTTCCAGCCGGGTCCGTCTCGGGGCGACGCTCGCGCTGTCGGCACTGTTGTTCGCCCAGCTCGGCTGGCCCTTGCGTCACTTCACCCCGGAGGCGCCCGTCTCCGACTTCTACGGCGAGCACGCCGGCGACACCGCCCTGCGCCAGCTCCTCGGCGGCCAGTACCGGTTCACGGCCACCGAGTACACCTTCTACCCGAACTCGAGCCAGGCCCTCGGCCTGTCCGACCTGCGGGGGCTGGCCCTGCACTCGAAGCAGTTCAAGGCGCTGGTCGACGCGTTCAACCCCCAGGCCTTCTCCCAGGATCCCCTCAAGATCGTCCTCAAGCGCGAGCAGTGGAACCTCACGTCGCCCCTTCTGAACGACCTGGCCGTGCGCTACTTCGCCGAGGGGACCGACGAGCTGCCGTTCGGCCGCGTCGCCGACGGCGCCGACCTGACCTGGGACCGCTGGGCGCCGGCCGACGGGCTGGCCGACGCGGTGACGGCGGGCGTCGCCCCCGGGCCCCTGAACGGCATCTACGTCCCCCTTCGGCTCGGCGGCCACTGCCAGGGGGCGTCGGTCCACCTGACGCTGTTCAGCGGCAGCCGCACCATCGCCTCGTCGACCCGTACCGCGTCCGATGTCGACGGCGGCTGGACGGGCTTCGCCCTCCTCGGGCGGGACCTGGCAGCGGGAGACGCCTACCGGTTTGCGGCGACGTCCTCGCTGCCCGGCTGTCACGTCGAGATCGGGCTGACCGAGGAACGGGCCGCCCGCCAGCTGCTGATCGAGGATCCGG
>DATASA010000095.1:0-4925 GCA_036269435.1 Acidimicrobiales bacterium
CCGGTGCTGCCGCCCCTCGCCCTGCCGGCCGGTGCGGTGGCCTGGGCGCTGCCGGCCCTCGGCGCCCGGCGACGGCACCGGCGGCACCTCGCCGCGGTGGCCGCCGACCTCCCGGACGTGGTCGACCTGCTGGTGCTGGCCGTCGGGGCCGGCTTGACCGTCCGTCTGGCCGTCGGCGCCGTCTCCCGGCGGGCGGCCGGTCCCCTGGGCGCCGAACTGGCCCGGGCCGGCCAGGAGGCCGACCTGGGCCGCCGCCTCGCCGACGCGCTCGACGACATCCCCGACCGGGCCGGCGAGGCCACACGGCCCCTCGTCGCCGCCCTCGTCTCGTCGGAGCGCTACGGCGCCCCGTTGGGGGCCAGCCTGGAGCGCCTCGCCCATGAGGTCCGGGCCGACCGCCGCCGGCGGGCCGAAGAGGCCGCCCGCAAGGTCCCGGTGAAGCTTCTCTTCCCCCTGGTCAGCTGCACCCTTCCCGCCTTCGGCCTGCTCACCGTGGCCCCTCTCATCGCCAGCGCCGTCCGGTCGCTGCGCCTGTAGTCGTTCGTCGAGAAGAAGGAGGCGGCACCATGCTCGCCCTCTACGTCCACCTGTCCACCCACCTCTCGCTGCTGGCGGCCCGAACCCGGGCCGATGACCGCGGCCAGGCCTCGGCCGAGTACGCGCTGGTCCTGCTGGGGGCGGCCGCGGTCGCCCTGCTGATCGTGGCCTGGGCCACCAAGACCAACCTGATCGGCAAGCTGCTCGACGCCGTGATGGGTGCCATCACCGACAAGGTCAAGTGACGGGCCCCGGCCCGGGGAGCACGACGTGAGACGGGCGCGGGGGGACGAGGGCCAGGCGTCGGTGGAGCTGGCCCTCGTCCTCCCCCTCGTCCTGCTGCTGCTGCTCGGAATGGTCCAGCTCGGCCTGCTGGTGCGCGACCAGATCCTGGTCGTCCATGCGGCGCGAGAGGCGGCCCGCGAGGCAGCCGTGGACCCTGCGCCGGACGCGGCCCGCCAGGCCGCGGCGGCCAGCTCCACCCTCGACGGTTCCCGGCTCACCGTGACCACATCCGGGCGCGGCGCGGCGGGCAGCCGCGTCCGGGTCGAGGTGGCCTACAAGGCGCCGACCGCCGTTCCCTTGCTGGGTTCGGCGCTCGGCGACCTGACCCTGCGGGCCACCGCCACCATGCGAGTCGAGCGCTAGTACCAGCCCGTGGAAATCTCACCGAGGGTGACCAGATGGCTCTGCAGAGCAAGAAATGTGCCTTCTACTCTGGATTTGGACCGCCCCAATCTGGTAACTAGTTGCTGGCGGCATCTACCGGGGGTTTCCGTGCGCGCAATCCGTCGAGCAATGACGGACGGTGCCACGCAGGAGAGGGGTTTCCAAAATGCGCAGCGCTCACCGGCTCGGGGCCATCGCCCTGGCGGGAACGGTCATGGCCGCCATGCTGGCGCTGCCGGCTTCCGCACAGACGACGACGCCTCCCCCGACGGTGCAGACCCGCGCCGAGAGCTTCATCGCCACCGCCGCCGCCCGGGGCCTCGACCTCAACCTGTTCGGCACCCACGTCACCATCGGCCAATCGAGCGCGGTGATCAACAGCACGCCGTCGGCCAAGGCGTCCGGTGCCGGCGTGGCCCTGGTCTCGGGCACGGTGAGCTCGAGCGAGGTCGACGCCGCCGACCAGAGCGCCACCCCGCCCAAGGCCTGCGTCCTCAACCTGCCGGTGGCCAATCTGCTGACGGTGAACCTGGCCTGCGGGGAGTCGCGCGTCGACACCACCGGCGGCGCCCCCTCGGCGTTCGGTGCCGGCTCGGTGGCCGGCGTCGACCTTGCCGGCCTGACCCTGCTGCAGCCGATCATCGACCTGCTGCAGTCGCTGCTCAACGCCATCCTGCCCGTCGTCGACCAGACCGTCGGCACCGTGGTCAACGCCATCGGCCCGACGCTCGGCGGCATCCTGGGCCCTCTCGCCGGCAACCTGGGCCTCGGTAGCACCTCCAACGTCGCACCCGTGTCCGGGCTCGTCACCAGCCTGCTCGACGGCATCAAGAAAGCCACCAGCCTGGTCGGCATCAAGCTCGGCGACTCGACGGCCCAGGCCGCCACCGCCCCCGGCCTGGTGACCGCCACCGCCACTGCGGCCGGTGCCCAGATCGACCTGCTCCCCGGCCTGGCCGCCGGCGGGGCCCCCCTGCTGTCCATCATCGTGGGCCAGGCCAAGTCCGTCTCCACCTTCGACCGGTCGACGGCCAAGAGCACGCCGACATTCGACGCCGCCGTGGCCCGGGTCCACCTGGGACTTCCCCTGCTCGGCACCGCCGGCCTCGACATCCCCGTCCAGCTGAACACCCCGCTGACGCTGCTGGCCGGCACGCCGCTCGAGACCACCATCTCGCTCGGCGCGGGGCGCACGGCGACCGACCCGAGCAACGGATCGGTCGCCTCCTACGCCGACGGGGTCAGCATCCAGTTGCTCAAGGGCATCAACGGCGGCATCGGCCTCGACCTGGCCCACGCCGAGACCGGCGCCGGCGGCCAGACCCGACTGGTGAGCCAGCAGGAAGTCGTCCAGCAGGTGCCGTCGCTGCCCAAGACGGGCAACGACGCCTGGCTGCCGATGGCCGGGGCCGGGCTGCTGCTGGCCGCCCTGGGCATCCGTCGCCGCCTGGTGGCCGCCCAGCCCGTCGCCGGCTCGGAGCGGGTGAGCCGGTAATCGCCCCGACCGCGGGTAGCCTTCCCGCGGTCATGACAAAGGTCTTTCCATGCTTCTAGATCTGCTGCGCACCCGCCGCTGGCTGCGCCGTTCCCTCTCGGCGCTCTCCGTCCTGCTGGTTCTCGGCGGGGTGGCCCTCGTCGGCTACCCCTTCGCCACCAACATGTGGCAGGGCCGCATCCAGAAGCAGCTCCAGCAACAGATCGCCAGCCCCCAGCTCCAGCAGGCCTACAAGGAGCACAAGGTGGCCACGGGCGACAGCCTGACCCGGATCAAGATCCCCGCCATCGGGCTCGACACGGTGGTCGTCGAGGGCACCACACCGAGCGCGCTGCGGGCCGGGGCCGGCCACTACCCCCAGACGTCACTTCCCTGCGACGTCGGCAACGTCGGGATCGCCGGGCACCGTACGACGTACGGTCGGCCGTTCGGGAACCTGGACCAGCTCAAGCCCGGCGACACGATCGAGCTGACCACTCCCATCGGTGGCTGCGTGTACCAGGTCAGCAAGGCGCCGTTCGTGACCACGCCGACGGACATGTCGGTCATCGACCCCACCGGGGAGCGGTCGCTCACCCTGACGACGTGCCACCCCAAGGGATCGGCCGCCCAGCGGCTGATCGTCCGGGCGACGTGGGTGAAGGATCTGACGGCGGCGTGACGGGACGCCTCGGACGGCGGTCCGGGGCGGCGGCGGCGGCCGTCACCGCCCTGCTCACCCTCGTGCCGTCGGCGGCGTCCAGGGCGGGGGCAGCCGACGGCGGGCCGGTGATCACGCTCGACCAGCCGGCGGCGGCGTCGACGTCGGCCAGCTCGACGGTGACGATCGCCGGCAGCGCGTCCACCGACCTGCCGATCTACCAGATGAAAGAGGTCGTCCTGTCGGTCGGCGGCCAGACCTCGCCGGTGACCACCTGCACCGGCAACGCCGCCTGCCCGTTCAGCTGGAAGGCCACCCTGGCCTCGAACGGGCCGTACACGGTGACGGCCAAGGCCACCGAAACGGCGATCCTGCTGGGAACCCCCCTCACCACCACGCAGACACGGTCGTTCTCCGTCGACGCCCCGCCGGCCAAGCCGGTCCTCGACCCGCCGACCGTCACCGACACGCGCACCGTCCAGCTGTCCTGGTCGCGGAACACCGAGCCGGACATGCTGTACTACGCCGTTTTCCGCAAGGATCCCGCCGGCACCAAGTTCCTGCAGGTCGGGAGCAAGGTGGTGCAGCCCCCCTCCGGCAAGAGCGTCCTGTTCACCGACACCACCACGACCTTCAACGGGGGCGACTTCACGTACCAGGTGGTGGCGGTCCGGAAGGGGGCGACAGCCGACACCGAGAAGTCGTCCGATCCCTCGACCGCGGCCACGGCGTCCGTGCCTCCCCCTCCGACGTCCACCACGGTCACCGTGCCTGGGGGCTCGACGGGCCCGGGCACCACGGCCAAACCGGGGCCGCCCGCGGGCGTGGACCTCAACGGCTTCCTGGACACCCGCTCGGCTCCGATCAGCGTCCCCCCGATCACCACGCCGGACCCGCCGGATCCCGGTTTCCAGTCGACGCTGCCCTTCGGCGCCCGGCCGGCCGCGGGCGACGTCGAGGACGGATCGGGGGACCCGGCCGCCGTTGCGCCCGCGAACCGGTCGACCTCCGTCGTCAGCAGCGGCGTCAGCGGGCGCCCGCTCGTTCCGGTGGCGGCCGGGCTGATCCTGTTGATGCTGGCCATGCACATGCGCATCCTCAACCGGAGGCTCAAGCCGGTCGCCGAGGGCGATTTGCCCGTCGACCTGCCCGTACCGCCCGTCGGCCCGCCGAGCCGCCGTCGGGCCGGCAAGGACCGGGCGCCCGAGGCCCTGGCCGCGCACCCGCCGCCCGCTCCCCGGACCGTCCGGGCCGTCCGGGCCTCGACGCCGGAGCCGGACCCGGAACCGGAACCTCTGCCGCCGCCGCTCCCCCAGTTCTACGACGTCCTCCAGGAGGAGGCCTGGGGCGCTGAGCCCGCCCCGGCGCCCGATCCCGACGCGACGGCGATGATGGCGATGGCCGTCGACCCCGACCCGGCCGACGCCGATGTCGACGGCAGCTCGGACGACGACTGGATGGCCGACGCCGACCTCGAACCGGAGCTGGCCGCCAGCTCCGACCGGCGCGGCGACCGCCGAGCCGTGCCGGGCCCGGAACCCGAGCCCGTCCGGGCTCGCCGGCCACGAAGCGCCGACCCGACGG
>DATASA010000096.1:0-11594 GCA_036269435.1 Acidimicrobiales bacterium
CTCCCGCCGGGCCGTCGAGCAGGTGGTCGTCCTGCGCCGGGTCCCGGTGGAGGCCAAGACGCTGGGCCAGAAGGTGGCCTGGCTGCTCCGCTCCGGTCACCTTCCCGCGGCAATGGCGGCTGACGCCCGAACCGTCACGGCCGTGGGCACCGCGGCTGCGCACGGCGGCGAAGCGCTCGGCAAGGACGAGGCGTGCGCTATGGTGCTGTCTGCGCTGGCAGTTGCCAATGCGGTACTGGGAACAGACCGCCGAACGCACCCGACATGCGGCTTGCTCGGCTCGGACCCTCCGAGCGAAGAGTAGAGTTGAACTTGACGCCGTTGTCCTTGAGACACAGGGATGGCCTCGCCGGAAGGGAACCCTCCGCGTGTCCACCGATCCCCGTGCCAACGCGTTGCGTGCGCTCGCGCGGTTTGTCGTCGCCGACAGCCGCATCGGTGACACGCTGCTGCGTGTCAGCGAGATCACCACGGAGGCCATGCCCTCCGCCGAGCTGGCCGGCATCAGCCTGCTGAGCGACGCCGGCAAGCCGACGACCGCCATTTTCACCGATACGAGCGCCCCGGAGATCGACGCCGGCCAGTACGAGTCGGGCCGGGGCCCATGCCTCGACGCGTGGCGCACCCAAAAGGTCGTTCGCATCGACGACATGGACCTCGCCTCCGACGACTACCCGGAGTTCGTCAAGGCGGCCGAGGCCCACGGCGTGAAGAGCACGCTGTCGCTGCCGCTGGTGGTCGGCGAACGTGGGATCGGCGCCCTCAACCTGTACGCCCGGGTGGCCGACGGGTTCTCGAAGGACGACGAGTCGCTCGGCGTCGACCTGGCGGCGGCGGCGGCCATCGTGCTGGCCAACGCCAGCGACTACTGGCAGGCGTCGGAGCTGAGCGAGCAGCTCACCCAGGCCATGCAGAGCCGAGCGGTCATCGAGCAGGCCAAGGGCATGCTGATGGCCCAGTCGCCCAATCTCGACGCCGACGGCGCCTTCGACCTGCTCCGTCGTGCGTCCCAGCGGGAGAACGTCAAGCTTCGCGACATTGCGCAGCGGATCGTCGAGCGCAAGGCGCTCTCGTCGGGCGACGCCTGACGCACCAGCGGTGCCCAGCGGACCGGCAGCGCCACTGCCTACGAACGACATCGAGGCCGGCCGGCAGCAGCTCGGCCTGACCAGGCACGACCTTTGGCTCGGCTATTTCGAGCTCGGCGGGAACGGCTCGCTGGCCGACGTGGCCCGATGGCTCGCCGGCGACGTGCGGTTGCCGGCCACCGACCACGACGTGCTCGCCGTCGCCCTGAACGAGGCATTCAGCGAGCGCGGCCTGAACCACCCCGTCCTCTACAGCGACCACGACGCGAGGTCCGACAGCCCGGGCTGAGCGGGTCCGGGACGGTGGCCGCGTCCGAAATGTGCCATAGGCCCGGCGGTTGGCGGAGGATTGAGGGGTGCGAAGGCCGGTCGTGACGTGATCGCAGGTCTGCTCGACCATCTGGCCTCCCTGGCGTCGCCCTGGGGCTACGTGGTGGTCGGGATGCTGGCCATGCTGGAGGCCTCGGCCTTCGTCGGCCTGGTCGTTCCCGGCGAGGCCGCGCTGCTGGTCGGCGGGTTCCTGGTGTCACAGGGCAGGGCGACGCTGGCCATCATGATCGCCGCCGCCGTCGTCGGGGCGATCGTCGGTGACTCGATCGGCTACGAGGTCGGCCGTCACCTCGGCCCGTCCTTGCGCCGGAGCCGCGTGGGACGGTGGGTGGGGGAGCAGCGGTGGGAACGGACCGAGGCCTACCTGCAGCACCACGGAGGCCGGGCCGTGTTCCTGGGCCGCTTCGTGGGCGTCCTGCGGGCCATGGTGCCGACGATCGCCGGGCTCTCCCAAATGCCGTACCGGACGTTCCTGCCGTGGAACGCAGCCGGTGGCCTGGTGTGGGCGCCGACCTTCGTGCTCATCGGGTACGTGGCGGGCGGTTCCTACCACCGCGTGGCGGACTGGGCGGGCAAGGCCAGCACCGTCCTCGCCGTGCTCGTGCTGCTGGTGGTCGCCGTGGTGTTCGCGGCGCGGGCGGTGGTCCGGCGGGAGGGCGTGGTCCGGCGCTGGGCCCGCGCCCAGGCGGAGCGGCCCCAGGTCGTCCGTCTCCACGACCGGTTCGAGCGCCAGCTGGCCTACCTGGGCCGCCGGCTGCAGCCCCACGCCGCCTCGGGCCTCTCGCTGACGTCGGGGCTGTTGGGCGTGGTCGTCGTGGGCTGGGCCTTCGGCATCGTGGTGCGGGACGTGATCTCGCGCCACGAGCTGGCCGGCGTCGACGGCAGCGTGTACCGGTTCTTCCTCGACCACCGCACGGGCACGCTGACCCAAGTCTCCCGGGTCGTCTCCCATCTCGGCGACGTCCCGGTACTGGCCGTCGTGACCCTGGGCGTCGCGGCGCTGGTGTGGTCCCGGACCCATCAGGCCCGCGCCATCCTGCTGCCGGCGCTCTCGGTGATCGGCTCGGTCGCCCTGGTCGAGCTGGTGAAGGTGTCGGTGCACCGGCCCGCGCCCCCGACGTCGGACATGCTGGCCGGCGCACCCGGGTTCGCCTTCCCGTCGAGCCAGGCAACGGCGTCGGCCGCCTGCCTGCTCACCGCCGCCTTCCTGGCCTGGGGCGTGCTTCGTTCGTGGCGGTCCAAGATCCTGGCCCTGACCGCGGCCGTGAGCCTGTCGCTGCTCGTCGGCCTGGTCGGCCTCGCCCTGGGCGTGCACTGGCTGACCGATGTGCTCGGCGGTTGGGCCTTGGGCGTCCTGTGGTTCGCCATCATCGCGGTGGTCAGCGACGTGGCCGCGACGCTCCACCACCGGGATCCGGCGCCGCTCGAGCCGCCGCCGGAGAAGACCGCCGTCAACCGGTAAGGCGCGTGCGCGCCGGGCGGGACCGGACCGGCTCAGGCGTGGATGGTCGACATGTCGGCGTAGCGGTCGCCGGCGGCCGCGCCGTGAGGGGCGACCCGGTCGATGCGGGCCAGATCGTCGGCGGTGAGGGTGACGTCGACGGCACCGACGTTCTCCTCGAGGTACGCCACCCGCTTGGTGCCCGGGATGGGGACGACGTCGTCGCCTCGGTGCAGGACCCAGGCGAGCGCGAGCTGGGCCGGGCTGACGCCCTTCTCCTCGGCGATGGAACGGACCTGGTCGACCAGCTCGAGGTTCTTGGCGAAGTTGTCGCCCTGGAACCGGGGGTTCTGGCGACGGAAGTCGTCGGGGGCGAGGTCGTCCGGGGTACGGATGGCGCCGGAGAGGAAGCCCCGGCCGAGGGGGGAGTAGGCCACGAACCCGATCCCCAGCTCGCGCACGGTGTCGAGGACGCCGTTGTCCTCGGGGTCGCGGGTCCACAGCGAGTATTCCGTCTGTACCGCGGTGACCGGGTGGACGGCGTGAGCCCGGCGGATCGTGTCGGGGGCGGCCTCGGAGATCCCGAGGCAGCGGACCTTGCCCGCGTCGACCAGCTCGGACAGTGCCCCCCAGGTGTCCTCGACCGGCGTCGTCCGGTCGACCCGGTGCTGGTAGTAGAGGTCGATCACGTCGACGCCGAGGCGGGCGAGGGATGCGTCGCAGGCGGCGCGAACGTACTCCGGGCGGCCGTTCACGCCCCGGCGGGTGCCGTCCTCGGACCGTTCGATGCCGAACTTGGTGGCCAGGACGACGCCGTCGCGCCGGCCGGCGATGGCCCGCCCGACGAGCTTTTCGTTGGTGAACGGGCCGTACATGTCGGCGGTGTCGAGGAACGTGACCCCGAGGTCGAGGGCGCGGTGGATGGTACGGACGGCCTCGTCCTCGTCGGGCGAGCCGTAGAAGTCGCTCATGCCCATGCAGCCCAGTCCCTCGGCCGAGACGGCGAGCGTTCCTCCGAGCGTTCGGATTTCCATGTGATGCCCCTCTGTCAGGCCAGCCGGTGGATCGTGTCGGTGCTCGAGAAGTAGAGCGCGTTGTCGGGCCCCTGTTTGACATCCAGCAGGCACCCCGCGTCGCCCTGGGCCAGGGTGGCGTGCGGTGAGCCGTCGGTCAGGATCTTCATGCCCTGGTCGAGGGTGCAGAAGACGAGGTGGCCGGCGTAGGGGGCGGGGCCGGCGGCGGTGACGAAGGCGGCGCCCGTCGGCACGACGGTGGCGGCCTCGCTGCTCCAGTCCGGCTCGGCCCCGTTGCACGGGCCACTGCCGAGCCGGTGGCTGTAGCCGTAACAGGTCGCCCACTGGTACGTCGCGCCGCGGCCCACGTTGGCGTCCACGGTGTCGTAGCCGGTGGCCGGGCTCCCGGCGTCGCCCGTGGGGCCGTTCATCGTCACCGCCAGCTGGCCCGTCGCCGAGAAGGCGATCCCGAACGGATTGCGGAAGCCCGACGCCCAGACCGGGTCGTCGGCCCCGAAGGGGTTGTCGGCCGGGATCGAGCCGTCCGGGTTGTACCGGAGCACCTTGCCCCGGGGGTCGGAGGTGTCCTGGGCCGCGGACGCGGTGTGCTCTTCGCCCAGGGTGACGTAGAGCTTGGCGTCGGGACCGAAGGCCAGCCGGCCGCCCTTGTGGCAGCAGTCGCCCCCCGAGGGCAGCTGGACGACCATCTTGGCCGCGGTCCCCTCGCCGGCGCAGTCGGTCCAGCGGATCACGTCCTGGTGGGTCCGGTCGGCGTCGGAGTAGAAAGCGTAGACGAAGTGGTCCGTCGCGAACGTCGGGCTGATGGCGAGGCCGAGCAGGCCCCGCTCGCTGTAGCCCCCACCCGGCTCGGTGGTCACGGTCGACACCGTGGCGAACACCTTGGACGCTCCGTCCTGCCACACGCGCACCGTGCCCGCCCGCTCGGCGAAGAACAGCCGGCCGTCGGGTGCGAAGGCGAGGGCGGTGGCGAACGCGGCCGGGACGTTGCCCGGTGGCGGCGCCTGCTTGGCCACGGCGCACGGATCGGCGGGCGCCTTCGTCGTCGCCGGCGCCTGCGACGAGGGCGGCGACGAGCTCGCGGGCCCCGCGGGGGCCGCGGTCGTCGAGCTGTCCGGCGCCGCCGTCGTCGTCGACGAGGTCGTGCTCGCCGCGCCCTTCGTGGCCGGCGACCCGCTCCCGCACGCGACCAGCAGGGCCACCGCACCGATCGCCAGCACGAGGCGGCTGGTGGTCATCACCACAGTCTGTCCACGAGGCCGCTCGTGCATGCCGCGGGCCGGCCCGCTACTGTAATGGGAATCGTTCTCGCTCCGCGAAGGCTTGCTGTCGGTCTGGTGCTCTCGGCGATGGCCGTCGGCATGGTCGCCTGCGGCGGGAACACGGCGGCGGCGGGCCCGGTCCACGGCCGGGCCCTGCGGGTGGTGACGACGACCACGCAGCTCTCCGACTTCGCCCGTGTCATCGGGGGCGCCGACGCCGCGGTGTACGACGTCGTCCGGGCCAACGTCGACCCGCACGACTACGAACCCACCCCGGCCGACGTCGAGGCGCTCCGGCGGGCCGACCTCATCGTGGAGAACGGCGTCGGCCTGGAAGCGTGGCTCGACCGGACGATCGAGAGCTCGGGGTCCAAGGCCCGCGTGGTCGACGCCAGCACCGGCGTGGCGCTCCGCAAAGGGGACCCGCACATATGGCACGACCCGACGAGGGCGAAGGTCATGGTGACGAACATCGCCGGGGCCATGGGCGACGTCGACCCGGACCACGCCGGCGAGTATGCCGCGGCCCTGACGTCCTACGGCGCTCAGCTCGACGCCCTCGACGTGGAGATACGGGGCCAGATCGCCCCCCTGACCGACAAGAAGCTGGTCACCAACCACGACGCCTTCGGGTACTACGTCGAGCGGTACGGCATGCAGTTCGTCGGCTCGGTCATCCCGAGCTTCGACAGCCAGGCCGAGCTGTCGAGCCGCCAGCTGTCCGCACTGGTGTCCAAGATCAAGGCCCAGGGCGTCAAGGCGGTGTTCTCCGAGAGCTCACTGCCTCCGAAGACGGCCGAGACGGTGGCCGCAGAGGCAGGCGTCAAGGTCGTGTCCGGTGCCGACGCCCTCTACGGCGACACGCTCGGCCCGCCCGGCAGCGACGCCGACACGTACCTCAAGATGATGCGCCACAACACCCGGACGATCGTCGCCGCCCTCCGCTGAGCGGGCCGGGCCGTCAGGAGGCGGTGAGGGCCCGGGCTGCGGCCTCCAGGCGAAACGGCTCCAGGCCGGCCCGCTGAGCGACGGCCCGCTCGATCAGGGCCTCCAGGTCGAACGCGCCGAGCTGGGGACGGGCGGTGCCGACTGTCACCAGGGCGGCCCAGAGCAGCCGCTTGCCCTCGATGCCGACCGACAGCGTCTCCATCTCCATCAGCCGGCTGACGTCGGCGCTGCCGGTGATGTGCTCGTTGAGCCGCAGGCGGCTCAGCCGCTCGACCACCTTGCCGCCGGCCTGCTTCGGCATGCTCGGCGACGCATCGAGGGCGTCCATGACGCGGACCAGCGTCTCGCGGTCCTCTTCGACCCACCGGCGCAGGTCGTCCAGGTAGTCGGCCAGCGGCGTCCCCTGGTTGTTGGAACGGATGGTGTCGATCAGCTGCACGGCGGCGGCCGCGCCGGCCAGGTGGTCGTTCAGGTACCCCTCGATCGGGGCGGCTCCTGCCATGGTGGCCTCCTGACGTGCGAGGGACCCGGCCAGGCTAGGTGACGGCACGACGCCCGCTGATCCCGGGGCACGGCAGACTGCGGCATGGACCGTCACCAGTGGAACGAGCGGTATGCCGCCCAGCCGCTGCTGTGGGACGTCGACCCTGATCCGTTCCTCGGCGCCGAGCTGGCGGGAACCCCTCCCGGGCGGGCTCTCGACCTCGGTGCCGGCGAAGGGCGGACCAGCCTGTGGCTGGCCGAGCGGGGATGGCAGGTGACGGCGGTGGACTTCTCCGACGTCGCCCTCGACCGGGGACGCCGGCGTGTCGAGGGGGCGGGGGCGACCGGGACGGTGGAGTGGGTCTGCGCCGATCTGACGACCTACGAGCCCCCGCCGGGCCCCTTCGACCTGGTGCTCGTGCTCTTCGTGCACCTGCCGGCCGAGCCGCGCCGGCGGCTTCTCCGTGCGGCCGCGGCTGCGCTGGCCCCGGGCGGCGCCGTCCTGGTCGTCGGCTACGACACCACCCACGCCACCGAAGGCCAGGGCGGCCCCCGCGACCCCGCGATCCTGTTCTCTGCGGACGACATCGTCGCCGACCTCGACGGTCTGGTCGTGGAGCGGGCCGAACGGCTGCGCGTCGGGGACGCGGTCGACGCCATCGTCCGGGCCCGACGGCCCTGACCGGCCCCGCCGCCGGTTTGGCGGCGCCGCCCCTCGGACACACCGAGGGTATGGGGGCGCGTCTACAGGTCGAGGAGGCCAAGGAGCGGTCTCAGGAAGCGCTGGAGCGCGCCGCCGACAGCACCTGGCTCGAACGCCTGGCCCGGGCCGGCCTGGTCTCCAGGGGCCTGCTCTACATCGTGGTCGCCCTGCTCGCCCTGCAGGTCGCACGCGGCCATGGCGACACCCGGGCCGACAAGCAGGGCGCGCTGCACACGGTCGTCCACGAACCCTTCGGGAAGGTCCTCGTCCTGGCCCTGGCGGTGGGCTTCGCCGGGTACGCCGCCTGGCGCTTCGTGGAGGCGGCGGTGGGGCCGTCCGGCGAGGACGACGCCCGGAAGGCCGCGCTCAAGCGGATCGGATACGCAGCACGGGGTGGCCTGTACGCCTTCTTCAGCCTCAGCGCAGCCAAGCTGCTCGTCTCGTCCAGCGGCGACCCGGGCTCCGACAACTCGGAGGCCGACTGGACCCGCCGTGTCCTGGACTGGCCCGGAGGGCGCTGGCTGGTCGGGGCGGTCGGGCTGGTCGTGATCGGATCGGGCCTCTACGTCGGCTGGCGAGGGCTGGCCCGCAAGTTCCGCAAAGGCCTGAAGTCGTTCGAGATGGGCCCGGTGGCGCGCCGGTGGATTCTCGGCGTCGGCATGGTCGGCATGGTGGCCCGCATGCTGGTCACGGTGCTGATCGGCGCCTTCCTCGTCGTCGCCGCCGCCGACCACGACCCAAACCAGGCCGTCGGGATCGATGGGGCGCTCAAGCGCCTGGCCGACCGGTCGTTCGGGCCGCCCCTGCTCGCCCTGGTCGCCCTCGGCTTCCTCGCCTACGGGCTGTACTCCCTGGCCGAGGCCCGGTACCGCCGGGTCGGTTCCAGTTGAGAGCGCCCATCCGGCTCGATCGCCGCCTGTTCCGTCGAACGCCGCGCCGTTCGCCCACCGGCGCAGCCGGTCTCCTGCTGCTCAGCCGGGCCGCCGACCGCTCGTTGCTGTGGTTGGGCGTCGCCGGCGGCCTCTACGCCAGCGGAGGGCGAATGCGCCGACGCGCTGCGCTCCGGGGACTGTTCGCGGCAGGCCTTTCGTCCGCGATCCTCAACGGCCCGGTGAAGTTCGTGATTCGACGCCGGCGTCCTGTCTCGGGGCGGATCGCCAGCCGCCTGCCCGGGCTTTCCAGGCCGTCGAGCGCCGCCTGCCCCTCGGGACACGCCGCCGCCGGGTTCGCGTTCGCGGCCGGCGCCGGCCAGGAGGTCCCGATCCTGGCCGCGCCGCTGGTGGGCCTGGCTGCGCTGGTCGGCTACTCCCGGGTCCACAGCGGGGCCCACGGCCCGTCGGACGCCGTCGTCGGCGCCATCGCCGGCACCGGCGCCGGCCTGGCCACCCGCCGGCTGTGGCCGGTCGCCCCCCATGAGCCGGCCGAGGTCCGCACCGCTCTGAGCCGGTCCGACGTCGAGCCGTCGCCCGACGGTGGCGGCGTGGTGATCGTCGTGAACCCGTCGGCCGGGTCGAGCGAGAAGGCGGCCGAGGAGCTGCGGTCCGAACTGCCGAAGGCCGACGTCGTCGAGCTGGGGGAGGGCGACGACCTGCTCGATGCCCTGACCGAGGCGTCCGAGCGGGGCTGCGTGCTCGGCGTCGCCGGCGGTGACGGGTCGGTGAACGCAGCCGCCGGCCTGGCCGCCGAGAAGGGCAAGCCCCTACTGGTCGTACCCGGCGGGACCCTCAACCATTTCGCCTACGCCCTCGGGCTGGACTCGATCTCCGACGCGGCCGCCGCCGTGCGCGACGGCCGGGCCGCCGCCGTCGACCGTGGGGTGATCGCCGGCCACACCTTCGTCAACACCGCCTGCATCGGCAGCTACGTGGAGCTTGTCGACGCCCGGGAGAAGCTGGAGGACCGGATCGGCAAGTGGCCGGCCGTGGTCGTCGCCCTCGGCGGCGTCCTGCGCCGGTCGGAGCCCATCGAGCTCGAGCTCGACGGCGTCACGCGCAAGGTGTGGATGATCTTCATCGGCAACTGCCGCTACCACCCGGCCGGGTTCGCTCCGAGCTGGCGGGAGCACCTCGACGACGGCCTGCTCGACATCCGGATCGTCGACGGGACCCAGCCGTGGTCACGGGCCCGGCTTCTCCTCTCGGTGCTCACCGGCCGGCTGGCCAGGTGTGGCGCCTACGAGCAGCGCTACGTCCGCGAGCTGCACGTGCGGTCGCTGCAGGGCCCGCTGCGCCTCGGCCGCGACGGCGAGACGTTCGACGGGCCGGAGGAGTTCACCATCTCCAAGGCCGACGAGCCTCTGCGGGTGTTCGTCCCCGACGAATGAGCAGGGTGCGCGAGCTCGCCCGCCGCCGGTTGGACCCGGCCGAGCGCTACGGGCTGCGCCTGACGCTGTTCGCCGTCGCCTTCCTGCTCGTGGCCATCCCGTTCGGGCTCCTGATCGAGCAGATCAAGACCAACGGCACCCTCATCCGGTTGGACACGTCGGCAGCCCGGAACCTCCACGGTTGGGTGCGCGGGTCGCCCGGCCTGGTCACCGCGTTCAAGGTGTTGACCTTCTTCGGCACGCCGCTGTGGTTCTACGTGATCGTCACCCTGGCCGCCGCGCTCGTGTGGCGCCGGGGCCGCGGCCGTTTGGCCCTGTTCCTCGTCGTCACGACGCTGGGAGGCGGCCTGCTCGACACCGTGGTGAAGATCGCGGTCAACCGGCCCCGGCCGTCGCTCGTCGACCCGGTGGCCACCGCCCACGGCAAGAGCTTCCCCTCGGGCCACGCCATGTCCTCCACCATCGGGTACGGGGCGCTGCTGCTCGTGTTCCTGCCGGTCATCGCCCCCCGCGTGCGGCCGTGGGTGATCGCCGGCTTCGCCGTGCTGGTGGCCGCCATCGGGTTCTCCCGGCTCGCCCTCGGGGTCCACTACGTGACCGACGTGCTGGGCGGCTACGTGCTCGGCCTGGCCTGGCTGGCCGCGTCCGCCGCCGCCTTCAGCACGTGGCGGGTGGAGCGGGGCCGGCCTCCGGTCGACCCGGTGGAGGGCCTGGAACCCGAAGCGGTGCACGACCTCACGCCGTAGCGTCTGGGGCGGCCGGCGGGTTGCCGGCGTGCACGTGCACCGCCAGCCAGCTCGTTCCCGTCGCGGTCGCCACCACGACGTGGGGGACCGTCGCCGGCAGGAACGCCCAGTCGCCGGCGGCCAACTCGCGACGTCGGCCGTCGACGTCGAGCACGGCGGCACCGGCCAGGACCACGACCCATTCGTCGTGGTCCTGGACGTAGTGCTGCGGCGTCTCACCGGCGCCGCTCAGGATCTGCTCGATCACCACGTTGCGGTGCCGCAGCACCTCGTGGAACTGCTCGCCGTCGACCGGCGCGGTCGACGGCGGGAGGAGGCTGCCCTCGCGGGCGGATCGGCTAGATGTCGGTTTCGTACTCGCGGACCACGGTACGCCGGCCGCGGGTGCGGTAGTAGCGGGGGCCGCCGATGCCGCCGAGCAGCAGCACGACGAGGAGGACGAGAAGCAGGATGGTCAGCATGGTGGATGTGTTCCCTCCTTCCGGGCGATCGAATCGTCGTACGACGCTGCTGGGGGCGCCGGGCCGTGGGTAGGAGCAGGCCATGAGCGACCAGAGCCCGATCGGCGACAACACCACCAAGGATCCCGACGAGTGGGTCACCGGCGACGAAGCGATGACCGGTGCCCAGGCCTCCTACCTGCGCACCCTGTCGCAGGAGGCCAACGAGCCGTTCGACGACAGCCTGACCAAGGCGGAGGCGTCCAAGCGCATCGACGACCTTCAGGAGAAGACGGGGCGGGGTCGCTCGTAGCGCGAGCCGACCGTCTGGCCAGGCCCGGAGACGCGTGATGCGGTCCTCCTCAGAGCCATCAGGGCAACCTGCATGTCACACGAACGGCGAGGAGGACCGCACCTTCATCGTATCCCCGCCGTCGAAGCTCAGGAGCCGGCTTCCTCGTTCCAGCGCTCGATGACGGGGATCTCGCGTTCGTGGCCCAGCACCGACACCGACGCGGTCGACAGGGCGAACAGGCGGCCGGCGTCGGCGGGCAACCCGACCCAACGGGCGCCGACGACCCGCAGGAGGTGGCCGTGGGCGAACAGAGCCACGTCGCCCTCGGTGTCGGCAACGGCGGAGAGGACTCGGTCGGCACGGCGACCGACCTCCTCCACCGTCTCGCCGCCAGGGACCCCGTCGACCCACACGCTCCAGCCCGGCCGCTCGTCGCGGATGTCGATGGTGCGCCGGCCTTCGTAGTCGCCGTAGTCCCACTCCCGCAGGTCGTCGAGGACCTCG
>DATASA010000097.1:0-25805 GCA_036269435.1 Acidimicrobiales bacterium
GCCGTGACGGTTCGGGCGTCAGCCGCCATTGCCGCGGGAAGGTGACCGGAGCGGAGCAGCCAGGCCACCTTCTGGCCCAGCGTCTTGGCCTCCACCGGGACCCGGCGCAGGACGACCACCTGCTCGACGGCCCGGCGGGAGAGCAAGCCGGCGGCGCGGTAGGCGCCGAAGGAACAGCACGCCGCCGCCTCGAGCAGATCGGCGGCGATGGTGGGCGGCAGTCCTGCCGTGTGGGCCGTGGTGATCGGCGACTCCCCGTCGCCGACGCCGGCTGCGCTCATCGCCGACCCGAGCAGCGGAGCCCGTCGCCGGAGCACCGTCGGCGATGTGGGATCCTCGGTCGCCGGCCGAGCGGGCCGGGTGAGGAGAAGCTGCGATGGCACCGCCTGCTCCAACCACCGCCGACCGGATGCCGGCCGCCTTCTTCGGGCACGGCTCGCCCATGAACGCGTTGGACCACAACCGCTACACCGAGGCCTGGCGCACGTTCGGGGCCCAGGTGGCCCGGCCGCGGGCCATCCTGGTCGTGTCGGCCCACTGGTACATCAATGCGTCGGCGGTGACGGCCATGGCCCGGCCCAAGACGATCCACGACTTCTACGGCTTCCCGGACGACCTGTACGCGGTCGAGTACCCGGCGCCAGGGGACCCCGCGCTCGCCGAGGAGATCGCCGACGTCGTGCAGCCGACGTGGGTCGGTGCCGACACCGACGGCTGGGGCATCGACCACGGTACGTGGTCGGTCCTGGTCCATGCCTTCCCGCAGGCCGACGTCCCCGTGGTGCAGTTGTCCATCAACGCCACCAAGCCGTTCGACTACCACCTCGCCCTCGGGGCGAAGCTGGCGCCTCTGCGGGACCGTGGCGTCCTCGTCGTCGCCAGCGGGAACGTCGTGCACAACCTCGGCCGCATCGACTGGAGCCGGCCCGACGGCGGGTTCGACTGGGCCCGCAGCTTCGACGACGACGCCGCGGACCTGCTGACCGCGGCCCCGGGCGACCTGTCCCGGCTCGAGGAGCACGACGACTTCGCCCTGGCCGCGCCGACGCCGGACCACTTCATCCCGTTGCTGTACCTGGCCGGGCTGGCGGCGGCGGCCGGCGAGACCGCCCACGTGCTGGTCGACGGCTACGCCATGGGCTCGCTGTCGATGGCCTCCTACACCCTCGGCTGCCACGAGCTCACGCCGGAGGGCCACGGCGGTGCGCCCGTCCTGCCTCGCATCGCCGCCGACGAGACCAACATGTGAGGGCGGCCGTCCCACCGGCAGCTACAGCTTGGCCGCCAGGACGTCGAGCGGCTGGATCTGCGGGGGGCCGGCCAGCAGGTCACCGGCCTCGGCGACGAGCGTGTTCGCCGCCGCCAGGTGAGCCGAGCGGCCGGCCTGGCCGCCGAAGACCTCGAAGACGCCGAACGTCGTGTCGTCGAGCTGGACGGCGAACCACGCCGCGGTGTCGGACTCGGCCCGAGCCACTTCCACCGCCTTGCGGAGGAACGCGGCCAGCTCGGGCTGCTTCCCTGGCGCGACCGTCATGGTGACGAGCAGTCCGACGGTGACCATGGTGGGGTCCTCTCCTTCACGCGGTGCTGCACGGAAGCCTTCCACACGGGCGGCGAGCGCCGGACGGCTCAGGCGTCGGGGCCCTGATCGGCCCCGGTGGCCCGGCTCAGCAGCGTCGTGACCGCCCGCCCGGCCCGGAAGATGGTGATGTCGCCGTCGACGGACACCTCCAGCACCACCTCCGCCGTCTCGGACAATGTCCTCGCCGCCGCCGTCCGAGCGCCCTCGTGCTGGCTGTCGGTGCTGGTGACGATGGCCCCGTAGGCCAGCAGGCATCCGTCACGGTCGACGACGGTGGCGCCGTCGAGCACCGCGAGGCGGACCAACGTCTGCTCGTCGAGCGCCTCGGCGTCGATGAGGTGGTGCAGGCGGGTCTCGATGCGCATGGCCGTCCGGTCGATGTCGTCGCGCAGGTCGTAGCGGTCCTTCGTCGAGACGACGCCCTCGAGCTTCGCCGGGTCGTCCACGATGGCCAGGATCGCCCCCCGGGGCTGGGCCGAGATGAGGAACGCGGCCCGGGCGACGAGGGCGGCCACCGACCCACGGCCGATCATCCGCTCGATCGACACGCCCAGCTCCAGCGGGAACGCGCTCCAGCGCTCGCCGTGGCGGACCAGGAGCGGCTGTCCGTCGACGAACGTCCAGATGCTCCGGTCGGCTCTGAGGAAGAAGCCCAGCCCGCCGAGCGCCTTGGTCGCCTCGGCGACGAGCGACCCGCTCTCCACCCAGTCGTCGCTGCCGGCCCGGGGGGCCTTGTTCCCGGGGACGAGCCGCCCGAAGCGATGGCGCTGGAGCTCGGTGCGGGCCCGGCCCTGGGTGTCGACGAGGAGCACGGACCGTTGGCCGTCGAACAGCAGCGGTGCGCGCTTGGCGGCCCGGATGTCCGCCGGATACCGGAGCAGGATCCGGGGCTGCGCGTGGAGGACGTCGGCCACCACCACCCCGTGGGTCAGGGGGTGGGCCTCCACCCGGGAGCCGCCGAGCTCGATGAGGAACTCGATCGTCTCCTCGACCAGCTCTGGCGAATGGGGCCCCTCGGTCCTCGACGCCAGGTAGCCGGCGAGGATCTCGGCGGCCACCATGTCGCGCAGGGCCCGGCGCAACGCCGGGCTGACCGGCTGGGCGTGGCCGTGGCCGGCGTCGCGCCGGAGCGGCGCCGCGGCCCGGATGCCCGCCCGCGGCAGCGCGTCCAGCAGTTCGCCGAGCGACGACTGCCCGTCGGCGCCGACGAGCTGGGCGACGCGTTCGTTCAGCCGGGCGACCATGCTGAGCTGCCAGCCCGGCGGCCCGGCACCCGTCGCCCTCGCCGCCCCAACTTCGGCGACGGCGGCGGGCGGTGACATCCCGTCCGGCGTGTAGGACAGCTCGACGTGCACGCCCTCCAGCACGTCGGCCACCGCTTCGGCAACGGCGGACCCCAGGGGATCGGCGGGAAGCTCGGCCACCGTCGACGTCCGGGTGAGGCCCATGGCCGACCAGTGTCGCGTACCGGCCTTCGCCCAAGCCGGTCGGCGCCAGGGCATGATGGGCGGAGTCGACGAGAAGGAGCCGGCATGGACGACGCCGAGATCGTGCAGCGGATCAGCACGCTGGCCGCCGAGGAACACCGGCTCGAGCAGTCGCACGCCGGGTCGGAGCTGTCCGACGAGGACGTCGAGCGCCTGCGGTCGTTGGAGGTGGCGCTCGACCAGTGCTGGGACCTGTTGCGACAGCGCCGGGCCCGGCGCGAGGTCGGCCAGAATCCCGACGACGCCGCCGTGCGGCCCGAGAACGTCGTCGAGGGCTATCGGCAGTGACGCCCGCCGAGCGGGGCTCTGCGGCTTAGGAGTGCTGCGACCGCGCCGCCAGACGCCCGCCGGACAGCGCGTCGAGGTCCACGTCGTCGAGCGACGTGACCACCACGTCGGCGCCGGCCGCGGCCAGCAGGTCGGCGTCGTCGGCCCGGGCGATCCCGACCGCGGCCATGGCGCCGGCCTTGGCCGCCTCCACACCGGCAGACGCGTCCTCCAGCACCATCGCGACCTCGGGGGGGACGGCCAGCTCGGCCGCGGCCGTGAGGAACATCTCGGGATGCGGCTTGCCGTGGGCGAAGTCGCGCCCCGACACGTCGGCGTCGAAGTAGTCGAGCAGGGTGAGGCCCGGTCGCAGCGAGGCCGAGGAGATCCCGTGCTCCTCGGCGAAGGTGTCCAGGCGGATCTTGCGCAAGAACAGCCCGGCGTTCTTGGAGGAGGACGCCGCGGCTACCCGCAGGCCGGCGTCCTTGATGGCGATGATGAAACGCAGGGCGTCCGGGTACGCGGTGAAGTCGCCGGCCTCGATGAGACGCACGACCATCGCCTGCTTGCGGTCGGCGTACTCAGTCACGCGGCGGTCGGCGTCAGGTACGCCGAAGTGGTCCAGCGCGGCGCGCGCCCCGTTCATGCGCGGCTTGCCCGACATCAGCTCCTGGTACACCTTCGACGTGAACGCCGCCGGCGACCACGTCGTGCGCTCGCGGATGGCGGCCCAGTCGGATTCCATCAGCTCGCGTAACGCCTCCCGCCAGGCCTTCTCGTGCGGCGAGTCGACCAGCACGCCGTCGACGTCGAAGATCGCTCCCTGGAACGGTGTGGGCATGCGGGAACGATAGACACCGGCGGTTCGCCGCCCCGACCCGCCGGACCGGACGCGGGATCGTCTTCGATGCGCCCTTGCGTCGGTAGGCTCGACGGGACATGGCCGCCGCGTACCGAATCGTGCTCTTCGACATCGACGGCACGCTGGTGAACACCGGCGGAGCCGGCGCCGTCGCCTGGAAGCAGGCATTCGAGGAGCTGCACGGGGTCCCCGCCGACATCGGCAAGTTCACCGACGCCGGCATGACCGACCCCGACGTCGGCGCCAAGACCTTCGAGGCGGTCCTGGGCCGCAAGCCGACGGCCCACGAGCTGGCCCTGCTCGTCCAGCGCCGGCTGGAGCACCTGCCCGAGGCGGTGGCCGCCAGCGCCGGCTACCGCGTCCTGCCGGGCGTGCCCGAGCGCCTGAAGCAGCTGAGCCGGGACGGGCACCTGCTCGGGATCATCACCGGCAACGGCGACGGCGCCGCCCACGTCAAGCTCCAGCGGGGCGACCTCAACCGCTGGTTCACGTTCGGCGCCTACGCCGCGGCCGGTGCCGAGCGCGCCGACATCGTGCGGGAGGCGGTCGGGCGGGGCGAGGCCATGCTGGGCGAGGACGTTCCGAACTCCCAGATCTACGTCGTGGGCGACACGCCCCTCGACATCGCCGCCGCCCATGCCGCGGGCTGCACCGCGATCGGCGTCGCCACCGGCCACTACGACCGCGCCGGGCTGCTCGACGCAGGCGCCGACCACGTGCTGGAGACCCTCGAGGAGCCGCTTCCGCTCCGGTGACCTCCGGCGGCGCCCGGGGCCGACCGCCCGTGCCGGACTCCGCTTGCTACGTTGCCGCCATGGCCGGCACCAAGCGCGACCGCCAGAAGGCGCTCCGCCAGGAGCGGTTGGCCCGGGAGGCGGCGGCGGCGAAGGCCCGGGCCCGCCGCCGTCGGTTCGTCAACATCGGTCTCGGCGCGGTCGCGGTCGTGGCCGTCGTGGTCTTCGTGTTCACGCGGGGCGGAAGCTCGTCGAAGGTCTCGACCGCCGGATCCACGACGTCGTCGGCCGTGGCCGACCTGCCTTCGGCCGCCGGGAAGCCGTGCGTGCCCGTCGCCGACCCTCTGCCCGCAGGAGCGCCGGACGTGCCCGTCAAGGTGGGGCCGCCGCCCACGCAGCTCGTCAGCCAGGACCTCAAGGTAGGTACTGGAGCCACGGTCGGCGCCAACGACACGGTGACTGTGAACTACATCGGCGTGGCCTGCTCCACGGGGAAGATCTTCGACTCGTCCTACTCCCGCAACCAGCCGGCGTCGTTCCCCTTGAGCGGCGTCATCAAGGGCTGGACCGACGGCATCCCGAACATGAAGGTCGGCGGCCAGCGCCTCCTGGGCATCCCGCCCGATCAGGCCTACGGCAGCGACGGCCAGCCGCCGACGATCGCTCCGGACGAGACGCTCTGGTTCGTGGTGGAGGTCGTGGACACCAAGGCGTCCTGACCTCGAGGACCGCCGGGCGACGCCCGGTTGGAACGGGCCCCGACAGGGAACCAATGGCTTGAGTCCGTTGGTCCTCGGAAAGGAGGCCCCGAATCTCTCAGGAAAAGAAGGCCATCCTGATGCCGTCGGAGGTATCGACTCGGGTCGGCTTCTTCGACCGCTTCGCCGGCTGGGCGGCCACGGTCGCCAGCCGAGCGACGTTCTTCACGTTCTGCGTCGTCCTGATCGTCGTCTGGGCGCCGTCGATCGTGCTGCTCAGAAGTGTCGACACCTGGCAGCTCATCATCAACACGGCCACGACGATCATCACGTTCCTCATGGTGGCCCTGTTGCAGAACAGCCAGACCCGCAGCGACCAGGCGGTCCAGCACAAGCTGAACGCCCTGGCCGACGGCCTCGCCGACGTGATGGCGCACCTGGCCCACGGAGGCCACGACAGCCACCTCGAGACCGACCTGAAGGAGCTACGCGCCGCGGTCGGGCTGGAGGAGCACGAGAGCACGTCGAAGAACGCGCAGGACGATGGGAAGGGCGACCGCCGGCAACACTCGGGCGTGGGCTCCTGACGGGGCCGGCGCGCCGAGGTCATCAGGACGGGGCGACGTCGCCCTCCGGGGCCCCCGGCCGCTTGTGCCGCTCCCAGAGGATCCAGAGCACGACGGCGACGAGGGTTCCCAGCGTCGCCGGCAGGCTGTAACGGTCGAAGAAGCCGAGCACGGCGTCGACCTGTGACCCGAAGAGCCCGGCGAGCCAACGGATGGCGAACACCGCAGCCACCGTCCGGGTCGTGACCAGGGCCAGGAACGTCGTGGTCGGGATCCCCGTATCCCCGGCGAGGGTGCACACCACCGCTCCGGGGAACACGACGAGCATCGGGTAGGCCGCCTTCCGGAACACGCGCTCGATGATGCGCACGGCCCGACCGCCCCCCTGGCGTTCGAGCCACCGCACCGCCCCCTTCCCGTGGTCCCGGCCCAGGAGGAAGAACAGGGGGTCGGTGCAGAGGCGGCGGATGCTGCCCACCACCACGTACGGGACCAGGCTGACGTGGCGGGCCAGCAGGAGGTTGCGGTCCCTCGCCTCGAGCACCAGCAGGGCGAGGGGATGGTGCACGGAGAGGTACGGCGTCAGTGCCGTTCCCACCGATCCGAGCGCGGTGACGACCACGATCGGCACCGTCAGCAGCGCGAGGCGACGGCGGGACGGCGGCTGAGGCGGACGCTCGGACACGGGCTGCCCGAGCGTAGCGACGCCTCTCTGCCGGTCCGGCCACGCCGATGACGGGCCGGCTGGTCCTTTCAGGGATGCCAGACGTGGATGACCGGCAGCGGTACCCGCTCGGGCTCCGGCGGGATGTTGGCGCCGAACCGGCCGCTGAGAAGCGGGTGGACGACCGGGTGGAGGCGCTCCTCGGCGAACCGGTCCCAGTCCTCCTCGGACTCCCAGACGTCGACGTAGCGCAAGCCGCCCTCCGGGCGCTCGCTGACGACGTGGACGATGAGGCCCTTGGGGGGCTCGTCGCCGAGGCCGTCGAGGATCCGCTGGTAGGTGTTCCCGTCGATCGGGACGTCCTGGGTGAAGGCGTAGGTCATGGTTTCCTCCGTACTTGATCCGAAGTAGGTTCGGATGGAAGTATGGTGATCGTGGGCATGGAAGTCAAGGGTCGGTCCTACGACAACGAAGCTCGGCGCCTGCAGTCGGAGTCCACGCGCCAGCGGGTTCTCGACGCCGCCCGCGAGCTGATGATCCAGCACGGCTACCGGGCCACGACGGTGGGCGCCGTCGCCGCCCGGGCCGGCGTCCACGTGGACACGGTGTACGCGTTGGTGGGCCGCAAGCCGGTGGTGCTGCGGGAGCTGATCGAGCAGGCGCTATCGGGGACGCAGGGCGTCGTCGTGTCCGAGGAGCGCGACTACGTCAAGGCGATGCAGGCCGAGCCGGACCCAGCTCGCAAGCTCGTCCTCTATGCCGCCGCCGTCCGAGCCATCCAGGGTCGGATGGCGCCGTTGTTCCTGGCCCTGCGCGACGCCTCGGCGACGGAGCCCGAAGCCAGGCAGGTCTGGACGGAGATCAGCGACCGGCGGGCGGCCAACATGCGCAAGCTCGTCCGCGACATCGAGGCCGCCGGTGGCTTGCGCGCCGGGCTGTCCGTCGAGGAGGCCGCGGACGTGATCTGGGCCACCAACAGCTCCGAGCTCTACGTCATGCTCACCGGCGAGCGGGGATGGGCCCCGGCGCGCTACGAGCGCTGGCTGGCCGACACGTGGTGTCGTCTCGTCCTCCCGGACGCCCCCCGCCCGACGTGACCTGCCGCCCGGCATGGCGCGCGACCCGACGTACGGCCGTCGGTCGGGCGCGTCCGGCGCGACGCTCAGCGGCCACCTGAGGTGGACAGGCACGGTCGCCGACGACGTGGGTCTGTCGCTCCGCCGCGAGACGGGCGTCCGGCTAGTGGGAGTGTGGGCCCGACCAGCGCCAGTGCCGGTACGGGTGGCGGCGGCTGAGGCACCGCCGGGTCAGCGCCGCGTACAGACCGCAGCCGACGACGACGGCGGCGATCACAGAAATCACCCTGGACCACTACCCAGGGGCGGCCACGATCGATCAGGCCCGCCGGAACGGGGACCCGGGCACCGCGTCGGAGGTCGCGTCGGGCGCGGTGATCGCGCCAACGCGCCAACGCCGATCTGGCGCAGAATTCGCCAATGTGCCGACCGGGAAGGAACCACTCGCCGCGCCTGAAGGTCGCTGAAGAAGCGGTCGTCGGCGGCCGGCGCCCATGCGAGCATGGTCCGGCGGCCGGAGGTGCCCGATGACCAATACGCCCACCGCCGCGCCGCCCAGGGTGTTGGTGCTCGAGGACGACGTCAGCATGCGGGATGCCCTGGCCATGGTGTTGACAGCCGCCGACTTCGAGGTCCGGACGCTGACCGACGCCCGTGACCTGGCCGACACCGTCGACGTGTTCCGGCCCGACCTTGCCATCCTCGACGTGTCGCTGCCGCGCGGCCCGGACGGCTTCGAGGTGGCCCGGACCTTGCGGGCCGCCCTTGGGATACCGGTGGTCTTCGTCACCGCCGCCGACTCGCTCGAGGACCGTCTTCACGGCTTCGAGGCCGGCGCCGACGATTATCTGGTCAAGCCCTTCGCCATGGCCGAGCTGCTGGCCCGCTCCCGCGTGGCGCTGCGGCGCGCCGGGCGGCTGGCGTCGCCGACCTACGAAGTGCGGGACCTCGTCGTCGACGAGGCCAATCGGGTGGCGATCCGCGCCGGAACGCACCTCCCCCTGACCAAGACCGAGTTCGATCTCCTGTGCGTCATGGCGCGCCGGCCCGGCACCGTGTTCTCCAAGGTGAGGCTGCTCAGCCTGGTGTGGGGCTTCGAGGAGTTCGCTCCCAATCTGGTCGAGGTGCACGTCAGTGCGCTGCGCCGGAAACTGGAGTCGGCCGGTCCCCGAATGATCCACACCGAGCGGGGCGCCGGCTACGTCATCCGGCCGTGACCTGGCGGTTCGACAGCATCGTCGCCGCCACCCGGCTCAGCGTCCGGGCCCGTGTCCTGATCCTGGTGCTCGCGAGCGTTGCCGTGGTCCTCATCGGGGCCGCGGACTACGCCGCCGGCGTCGCCCTGTCGCTCTCGGTCTTCTACTTCATCCCGGTCGCGGTGGCGACGATCGGGGTGTCGCGCCGCGCCGGGGTCGCGCTTTCCGCGGCGGCGGCCGTGGCGTGGACCGTGGCCGACACCATCAAGATCGACGCGTCGGCGGCGACGGACGTCAGCAACGCCCTGTTCCGATTCGGCGCCCTGACCTTCGTCGTGGTCCTGCTCGCCGCGCTGCGGCGCGCCCTGCGCGAGGCCCAGGCGTCCGAACGCCGGAGCAAGGAGTTCCTGGCCTACGCCGCGCACCAGCTGCGCACCCCGCTCGCCGGACTGCGGGCTTCGGCCGAGGCCCTCGTGCTGACCGGCGCCGCTGCCTCGCCGGACGAACGTGAACGCGTCGCGTCGAATCTGATGATCGAGGCGGATCGGATCGGCCGCCTGGTCCGTTCACTGCTCCGTCTCGCCCGGCTCGATGCGGGCGACGACCTCCAACGTCTGCCCTGCAACCCGGAGGCGCTCGTCGAGGCCGAGCTGCAGCGAGCCGAAATCCTGGCACCCGGGATCGACTTCCGACACACGCTCCCGCCGGAACCGGCCGGCGCCCTGCTGCTCGATCCCACGGCCGTGTCCGAGATCGTGGCCAACCTCCTCGACAACGCCCGTCGTCACGCGACAGGCCGCGTGGAGGTGTCGCTCGAGCGGTCTCCGGCCGCGCTGCGCATCTTCGTGCGCGACGACGGCCCTGGGCTCCCTGCGGGCGCCGAGCACCGTGCGTTCGACCGGTTCGTCTCGATGGACGGGCGCGGAGGGTCCGGGCTGGGCCTCAGTATCTGCCGATCACTCGCCGAGGCCCACGGAGGCACGGTCGACTACCGCGACCGTGCCTCCGTCGTCGTGCTCCCCGCGCTGGCCGTTGACGCCGAGGCGCGGCGGACGGCCGAGCCAGGCGTCCCTGCGGGACATCGACCCGGTTCCGGCTGAGGGTGCGCTGCCGCCGCTACGCGTTCCGCGGTTTCGCAGTGCGCCGGGACGCCGGGATGGCGGCGCCGGTCATGGCGACGATGTGCCTGTGAATCTCTTCGAGGAGATCGGTGTTCTCCTTCACCTGCGCGGTCAGCGACGTGTTCTCGGCGAGAAGGCCCTTGAGGTCGTCGGTGTTCTTCTCCGTGTGAACGGCGATCTCGGAGGAGATGGCATCGGCGCGCTTCGCTGCAATCAGCAGCGCTGCGGCCTGCACACCGGCCAGCATCGACAGGAAAAGGTTCAACAAGATGTACGGATACGGATCGAAGCCGTGCTTGCTACCGGACCCGCCAAGGTAGAAAACCGAATTGGCGACGGCCCAGGCGATCATGATGCCGAAGAAGCAGAAGACGAACGGCCACGAACCCATGACATTCCTCATACGGTCCGCGGCACGCTCTCCCAGGGTGAGATCGGCACCCGACCGCACGCCCGGATGCCTGTGCCAGTGAGATGTCCACCCGCGCGCTGCCATGCTCGGATGGTGCCACAGACGCCTGATTTGGGGCGGGCGATCGCAGGTGCGATCGGCTGAAGTTCGCTGAGGAGCGGACCGCCCTGGACACCGCTCACAGGCGTTGCGCGAACGCCGGACTCCTGCCGCGTTTGGCGGGGACCCCATGCTCACCGAGCGGGCCGACCGTCAATCCGGTGGCGCCGAACAGCCCGGCCAGCAGCGGAAGGGCGCCCACCGCCGAGCGCCACGCGCCGGGCGCCGACGCGCAGTCCGAGTCGTGCAGGAGCACCGTCGCGCCCGGCCCGAGGTGACGGCGCACATCACGGACCACCGTCTCGGGAGTGGCCTCGGCTCGCCAATCGCGGCCCCACGCCGTCCACAGCACGGTCCGCAAGCCCAGATCGCTCGCGGCACGAACGCCGCCCGCCGACAAGGTCCCGTACGCCGGTCGGAACCACACCGGCACCCGGCCGGTCGCTTCGGCAATGGTGTCGACCGCCAGCCCGAGGTCCTCGGCGACGGCGCGGGGGCGTCGGAGCAGCTGTGAGCGGTGCCGGTCGCCGTGGACGGCCACCTCGTGTCCCGCGTCGACCACGTCAGCGGCGAGCCCAGGGTCGGCGCGGACCATCTCGCCGAGCATGAAGAACGTCGCCCGCCATCCGAGCTCGTCGAGGGCCCGCAGGACGGCCGGCGTCGACGCCCGGGCCGGCCCGTCGTCAAAGGTCAAGGCGACGTGATCGGGTCGACCGACGCCGGCGAGGTCGGGCAGCAGGCGCTGGCGCAGAGGCCGGACGCCGCTCAGCGCGGGCAGCACGTGCACGACCCCCAGCCCGGCTACGGCTACCACCAGAGGTCTCACGTCGACCGTCCGCGGTCCCGGCGGCGGCTGATGGTCGGACGGCTCCGGCCTGAGGCGGCCAGGCGCTCGACGTCCTCCGCCGCGTCGCCGGTGAACATGGCCCGCCCGGCGTCGATGAGCTCCCGGCGGCGCGGGCCGGTCACCTCGTCGAGGATGGGGCCGAGCATTGCCGCCGACGGCACCCACGCGGCCACACCGGCTCTCTCCATGTCGGCCGCGTTTCCCCGGCCGTGGCCGGCGATGGGCCGATAGCTGACGACCGGAAGCCCGGCGGCGAAGGCTTCCATGCAGGTGAGGCCACCGGCGTTCTGGACGAGGACGTCGGCCGCGGCCATGAGAGTCGGCATCTCCTCCGTCCATCCGATGACGGCACCGCCGGCGCGAGCGGCGAGATGGCGCCGGAGCTTCTCGTTGCGCCCGCACACCACGAGCGGCGTGTACCGACCGATGGCGACGATGTCGTCGAAGGTCTGCTCGATCTCCCCCACACCCCAGGAGCCGGCCACCAGCAGGACGACGCGGTCGTCGTGAGCGAGGCCCAATTCGGCGCGGGCTCGAGCGCCGCCCACGAGCGACGCTGTGAACCGCTCAGGGACCAGCGGTCCCGGTGACGTCGTCACACCTCCGACGTGGCGACGTGCGTCCGCCGCGGCCTGGGGATGCACGCAGAGGTGCTCGTCGACACCGGGGTGGGTCCACAGGGGGTGCACCGCGAAGTCGGTGATGAAGGTGGCCACGGGCACGTCGATGGCCCGCGCCTCCCGCAGGCGCCCCAGCACCAGCGACGACATCGGATAGGTCGACACGACGACGTCGGGGCGGCTCTCGGCGATCCACCTGCGCATGACCCGGCCGGCGACCCCGGACAGCCCGGCGGCCAATGGCCCGGCCAGGCGCGGATGGGCGTACCAGGTGCGGTAGCTGGCCTCGTACGACCACGGCGCGACGCGCAGCTGCCACTTGTACCCCGTCCGCACGAGCGCCCCCGTGCCCAGCGGGAAGGCCGACAGGAAGTCCTCCACCCGCACCCGGTGGCCACGCTGGTCGAGCCGGCGCCGCAGCTCCTGTGCCGCTCCGTCGTGGCCGCCGCCCATGCTCGCCGACACGATGAGCGCCCTCATCGCGGCCCGGCACAGCCGGCGACCCGTCTCGACACCGGCTCACCGTAGGTCGTTGCTATGTTGCGGGGATCGTCGACATCCGCCCGGCCGACGGCCTTTTGGCCCGTCGCCGCTTCATCGACCTGCCGTTCCGGATCCACGGGCACGACCCGTCGTGGGTGCCGCCGCTCCGCTACGCGGTGTGGGATCGACTGTCGAGTCGCCACCCGGCCGGCGAGCACCAGGAATGGGCACTGTGGACGGCTCATCGCCACGGGCGCCCGGTGGCGCGTATCGGCGCGTGCATCGACCGGCTTTTCGACCGGTTCCAGGCGAAATCCTGGTTGTGGGTCGGCTTCTTCGAGGCGTTCGACGACGCCGAGGCGGCCGCCGCGCTGTTCGAGACGGCGTGGGACTGGGGTCGACGCCACGGCGCGACCACCGCAGTCGGCCCCGCGTCGTTCACCACCAACGACGAGTGCGGCCTGCTGGTCGACGGCTTCGACTCGGCGCCGTCCGTCCTCACCACGCACAACCCGCCGTATTACGAGCGCCTCTGGACGGCCGCCGGCTGGGAGCCGGCGATGGACCTGTGGGGGTGGCGCGGCGATCTGGACACCAACCCCGGGCTGTCCGATCGTCAACGGCGGAGCCTCGACCGCCTGTCGCGCAGCCACGACTTCGAGGTCAGAGAGCTGGACATGAAGGACTTCGACGCGGACGTGCTGCGATTTTTCCAGGTCTACAGCTCGGCGTGGGAGCGCAATTGGGGCTTCGCACCCATGACCGAGGCCGAGGTCCGCCATCTGGCCAAGGATCTCAAGCAGATCGTCGACCCGTCGCTCGTGCTGTTCGCGCAGCGCTCGACGGGCGAGACGGTCGGGGCCGCGCTGGCCCTTCCCGACGTCAACGAGAGCCTCCGCTCCGTTCGCTCCGGCCGACTGTTGCCCTTCGGATGGGTGCGGCTCCTCGTCGGCACGCGCCGGGCGCACGGGGTGCGCGTGCTCGCGCTGGGAGTCGATTCCGAAGTTCGGAGCCGGGCCCTGGGGCCGCTGCTCTATCACGAGCTGGCTCAACGGATCATGGCCCGGCCCCACGCCACGTGGGCCGAGGGCTCCTGGGTCCTGGCGTCGAACACGGCCATGAACCGGGCGTGCGAGGCCCTCGGAGGCCGCCACGTGAAGACGTGGCGGATGTACGAGCACCAGCTCTGATCTGACGCGGCGCGGCGGCCGGCGTCGCCCCTCATCGACAGAGGAACCGGGTCAGGACTTCGCCGGAACGGTGCGCGGGGCGCCACCCGAGGGTCGCGGCCGCCGCAGACGGGTCGAGGGCGATCGGCCCGTTGAGGAAGATGGCGCGGTCGGCGCCGAAGGGCAGGAGCCTGGCCCGCCTGGCCGCCTCCGACCCCGCCAGCACCGTGCTGAGTGGAAGCTGGACCAGCCGTCCGCCGGCCAGGCGAGCGGTGTCCTGCGCGCTCAGCCAGTCGTCGGTCGCCACGTTGAACGTGCCGGTGGCGGTGGCTTTCCCGGCGCGGTGCAGCGCCCGGGCCGCGTCGTTCTCGTCGAGGAACTGGAGGGCCTGGTCCACCCCCCGAACCGCCGGTACGACAAGGCGGTAGCCCTGCGCCGACCGTCGCACGCGACGATCTGCGTGCGGGCCCAGCACGGCGGAGAGGCGCAGCACAACCGTCGGGCGAGCATCGGAGCACCGTCGCTCGGCTTCCAGCTTGTCCGACGCGTACCGCACCTCGCGGTTGGGCCGGGGCACGTGCGCCTCGGTGATGGGCAGCGGGTTGTCGGGCCAGGCGCCGTAGACCGCGGCGGACGAGGCGAACACGACGCGGCCCGGCTCGGCGGCGAGGACGTTGGCCGTGCCGGCCAGATTCACCCGGTCGAGCTCGTCGCCTCGACCCGAGCGCCAGAGCTGGAAGGCCAAGTGCCACAGCACGTCGACGCCGGCCAGTGCCCGCCGCGCCGCGGGTTCGCAGAGGTTCGCCTGCGTGTGGACCAGCTTCACGCTGGCAGGCAACGGACGACGGGCGACCGACCGCACGACGGTTACATCCGGATCGGCCAGGAGCAACCGGAGCAAACGGGTCCCGATCGCCCCGGTTCCCCCGGTCAGTCCGACGTCGATCGCGCCACCTCGAAACAGGCCAGCGCCTCGTCGATCTGGCGCTCGGTGTGGGTCGCCATGACCGAGGTGCGAAGCAGCGCCCGTCCTGGGGCGACGGCCGGGGCGACGGCACAGTTGGTGTAGACGCCGGCATCGACCAACGTCCGCCAGAGCCGGACGGCGGCCCAGTCGTCGCCGATGTGGATGGCAACGATCGCCCCATCTCGGTCCGGTCCGGCGTCATAGCCGAGCTCGCGCAGACCCCTGCGCAGTTGTGCCGCCCGTTCGGCCACCGCCAGCCGGCGCCAGTCCTCGGTCCGGGCGATTCGTGCGGCGGAGAGGGCGGCGGCGACGGCGGCCGGCACACCGGAGGCGGTGAACAAGAACGGTCAGCACGACACCCGAATGAAGTCGATGACGTCCGTCGGGCCGGACACGAAGCCACCGCAGGACGCAAGCGACTTGGAGAACGTGCCCATCAGCAGGTCGGGCGCCACCCCGGCCGCGGCCGCCGTCCCTGCGCCCTCGGGGCCGACGACGCCCAGCGCGTGGGCCTCGTCGACGAGGAGCCGGGCGCCGGCGCCGGCGCACACCTCGGCGATGGCCCGAACCGAGGCCAGGTCGCCTTCCATCGAATAGATCCCGTCGACGGCGACCAGCGCCGCTCCGCCGGCCGACGCGGTCCAGTCGCCCAAGCGGCGCCGCAGGGCATCCATGGAATTGTGGCGGAACGACTTCACCGAGCCGGCGGCGATGCGGGCACCGTCGATGATGCTGGCGTGGCTGGCGGCGTCGACGAAGACCGCGTCGCGGGCGCCGACGAGCGTCGAGATGACCCCCAGGTTCACGGCGTAGCCGGTCGTGAACACCAGGCAGGATTCGCCACCGACCCAGTC
Source organism: Acidimicrobiales bacterium (assembly GCA_036269435.1). Taxonomy (GTDB): domain Bacteria; phylum Actinomycetota; class Acidimicrobiia; order Acidimicrobiales; family AC-14; genus CADCTB01. Next base: position 15,705 of record DATASA010000097.1, read on the forward strand.
GAGCAGCTCCTCTTCGAGCTCGCGGTGCAGGGGCAGCGTCCCGTTCATCAGCCGGCTCCCGGTGCATCCACTGCCGTAACGCTCGACGGCGCGGACGGCGGCCGCCTTGACCCGGGCGTCGTCGGTCAGGCCGAGGTAGTTGTTCGACCCGAGCATGATGACGTCGCGACCGTCGAGGCTGACCACCGGACCGGACGCGCTGGCCATTTCCTGGAAGTAGGGCAGCATCCCGATGGAGCGGGCCAACCGGAACTCTTCCACGCGCCTGGAGGAGCACTTGGCGAACAGGTCGGCGCCCTGGCCGCGGGCGACCTGGAGCACCTCGGTCATGGGCTGCCCCCGGAGGTGGATCGGAGCGCGCGGCCAGTGCCGACCGGCGGCCGCATTCCGCTCGTAGCATCTGCCCCGGCGCACGTGCGAAGGAGGGACAGATGTCCGAGCACCCCAACGTCGACCTGCTCCGCCAGGCGTACGCGGCCTACGCCAGCGGCGACGTCGAACGCCTCGACGAGCTCTTCGACGACGGGATTATCTGGCACGTCCCGGGCCGGAGCCCCGTGGCCGGTGATCACGAGGGCAAGGAGGAGGTGCTCCAGGCGCTCACGACGCTCATGCACCTGACCGACGGCACCGCCCGACTGCGGGTCCAGGCGCTGCTCGCCGACGAGACCTATGGGATGGCGCTCGTGGAAAGCACCGTGTCGCGCCGCCAGGCGACCCACACGAGCCTCATGGTGCAGGTCTTCCGCATCGCCGGGTCGCAGATCGCGGAGCTCTGGTCCTACCCCGGCGACCCGTACGGCGACGATGCCTTCCTGTCGTCGTGACGGTGCGCCGGTCCTTCCGCGAGGGCCCGCGGGCGACGCGATGGCTGGGTGAACATCTCCCGAGATCAGGGCCACACGCCCCTCCCACCGTACGAACCGCACCTCGTGCACAACGACGCCTGGAGTGTCGCGAGTCGGACATGTGAAACCGATGAAGGGCAAATGAGAACTGAGTAAGTTCTGCGCTCCGCCGTCGCGGCCACGACTCGATTCTCAGACACGTCTCACCGAAGTCCCAAGCTCGTCACAGGTAGGACGCTCACGGTGGTCGCGTCGACGAGCGCCAGTCTGTTCAGCAAGCATCGGTCCGGGACGTGCAGTTGCGGCTGCGCCGGGTCGAGCCGTGGACCGTCGCGCGCTTCGCCGCGGTCGCGTACCTGAGCCTCGGGTTGATGTGCCTGGTCGCGGCCACGGTGCTGTGGGTCGTGGGCCGTATGACCGGGGCGTTGGCCAGCATCGAGCACCTCGTGGGCCAGCTGCGCTCGTCGCCGGGGTTCCATTTCGACGGGGCGAAGCTCATTGTTCTGGCCGCGGCCGGGGCACTGGTGCTGGCGCTCGCCGGCGCCCTGGCCGGCGGCGTCGCCACCGCTCTGTTCAACCTGACCAGCGACGTGGTGGGCGGCATGGACGTCACGGTGCACGACGGTGGCGGCCCGCCCCGCCCGCCGCCGAAGCACCGCCGACGGCGACGGCGCGAGCCCGGGCGGGCGCGGCCCTCGCCCTGAGCGCCCCTCGTCCGGGCGGGTGCAACACGCGTCCGAGCCGTTCGTCGACGAGGAAGGGCCACGCATCGGGGCCGCCGGTCGCGGGAAATGAGCCGGGCCCGCCCGTGCGGGAGTGGCACGGACGGGCCGGTCGCCGGCTGGGGAGCACCGGGGCCCATCGGGGCCGACCCTAGGCATGCGCGCCTGAACCGACCCTTCGGTGCAGGTAAGGCGACGGTAAAACGACGGCGGTCCGCCACCACCGATCCGCCGGGCCCCCGCAGCCTGCGACCTCAGAGCAAGGTCCATACCGGGCGTCGGGCGCGGGCGACGTCCGCCGGTCGCGCTCGGGCCCGAGCCTCGTGCTCGGACTGCACCTCGAGCACCCACCGGATGCTGCGCCACGCATACAAGATCATGAGCACCATGACGACGGCGAGCACGGCGGCGAAGAGGTAGAAGGTGGCGCCTCGCGGCGCGAGCTCGGCGGCGATCAGGGCGACGGTCGCGACCTGGCCCAGGGCGGCCCAGAGCGTGAGCGCCGACGCGACGAGGAACGTCAAGGTCGTTCCCTCGTAGCTCACCTCGGGTGGCGCGTCCGGCCCGGCGACCGACTTCACCGGGACGCTCGTCGCGTTGTAGACGAACGGGGCCAGAACGACCAGAAAGCCGAACAGCAGGTCGACGAGGGCGACGCTGCGCGCCGAGGCGTATCGCCCGTCCTCCGGGAGCACCGCGCTGAGCAGGATCATCCCCAGCACGGATCCGAACGCGGTGAGGGTGGACGCCCAGCTGTCGCTGAAGCTCCAGTTCGCCGGTCCGAGGCGTTGGTCGAGGGCGGGCCGCGTCGAGGCGTCGCCGCCCCAGCATGCCCATCGGGCCAGGACGACGACCAGGGCCGCAGCTCCCGTTCCCACGACGATGATCGTCCCCCACGGGGGTGGGGACGCCGCAGTCGTGCCCGGCAGCACCTGAGCGTGGCCGGCGAAGACCGTCGCCGGAACGAGGATGGAGGCGCGCCGGATCCGTTGCACGTGTTCTTTGGCGCCCACGCCGTCCGTGATCATGTCGACCTCTGGAGCGGCAGGCTACCGGATGGCGTCGCCGTGGCACGGGTGGCGCGAATCGAGCTGCCCCCGGGCCACGCGCTGACACGGGCGCGTTTCGGGGATACCGTCGGCGTCGCAACACACAGAGCGACGGACTTGGGAGGCGGAATGACCCCAGACGGTGTTGTCGACTTCACGGTCGTTCCGGCGCCGACCGACCGCATTCGCATCGTCCCGCTGTACGTGCCCGAGGAGGCTGCGGCGGCCGCCGGCCCGGCCCCCAACCTCACGTACCGGGGAGGTCCCCTGCTTGGTGCCGTACAGGTGTTCACCGTGTTCTGGGGCCCGTCGTGGAACCAGGCGCCCCAGCACGACATGGTCGGCAAGCTCAACTCGTTCTACGACTTCGTGCTCACCAGCCCGCTCATGGACCAACTGGCGGAGTACAACGTCGCCGGCCAGACGATCGGCCATGGTCGGCACATCGGCACTGCGACCATCACCACCCCGGTGCCGCGCGCCGTTGTCAGCGACGCCGCGGTGCAGCACATGCTTCAGCAGGAGATTTCCACCGGGGCACTGCCCGGCCCGACGTCTGAAACCCTGTACTTCGTCTACCTCCCGCAAGGAGTCGCCGTCGTCCAAGGCGGCGCCCGGTCCTGCCAGGCGTTCTGCGGCTACCACAACAGCGTCGGCACCCAGCTCTACTACGCGGTCATGCCCTACCCCGGCTGCGCGGGCTGCACGGGCACGTTGGCGGTCTTCGACGCCCTGACGGCGACGAGCTCGCACGAGCTCTGCGAAGCGATTACCGATGCGGTCCCGGGCCAGGGTTGGTACGACGACGTGCACGGCGAGATCGGCGACATCTGCGCATGGAAGACCAAGAAGCTCGGCGGCTACACCGTCCAGCTCGAATGGTCCAACAAGGCCAAGAACTGCGTCTGAGCTTCGGCCGTGACGTGCGGTCGCCCGGGCTACCCGGGCGGGACGGGAAGGGCGGCGGCGAGGAAGTCGAGGAGCCGGGGCCAGCAGTCGGCTCGGGCGGCGGCGTTGGCCGCCCGGGTGCCACCGAACGCGTAGATCCCGCCCGTCACCGGGTGCGGGCCGCTGTCGACCACGACGGGGGTGCCGGGGACGCCGAAGCAGGTGTGGCCGCCGTCGGGGTAGCGCAGGTGGATCATCGAGTGGGCGAAGTCGTGCTCGGCCGCCCGGCGGACGGCGATGTCGGCCATCTCCGTCGACGGCCACATGGCGTCTGATCCGCCCGACACCAGAAAGACCGGCCCGCGGATCCGCTCCACCGGAATCTCGGCCGCGTCGATCGCGTCCGGGTAGGCCGCGAGGGCGGCTTCGAACAGCGGCCGGAGCCGCAAGGGTGCGGAGATGCCGGTGAGGTCCATGCCCGGCGGAGGCGGCGCCATCGGCGCGTAGGGCAGGTCCTCGCCCCGAAACGTCCAGGCCGGCGCGTCGATCGGCCCTCGGGGGCCGAGGCCGCCCCAGGACACACCGCTCGGAGCGAACGCGGCGACCGCAGCGACACCGTCGAGGAGAGCGCCGGCGAGAAGGGCCAGCTCGCTCCCCCGTGAGATACCCATCACGGCCACGCCCGGGGTGATGTCGTTCCGCCGGCCGAGCCAGCCGACGGCCCGTTCCACCACCTCGACCTCGATCCGCTCCAACTCGGCGGGGACCCCCGGGGCGCCGAAGTAGGCGACGGCGAGGGTGGCGAACCCGTGCGACGCGAGCACCGGGGCCCACGCCGCCGCGGGGCCGAGGCCTCCCCCGGAGCCGGCGAAGGCGACGACGGCGGGGAACGGACCGTTGCCAGACGGCCGGGCGAAGAGTCCCGACACGCCCGCCTCGTCGACGGGCGTCATCGTCGCGCCCGGAGCGAGCCAGGACCGCTCGACCGTCGCTTCCACGGACCCGCCGGACGTCTCGACGCGCAGTCGACCGGTCAGCGGCGCCGACGGTCCGAGGGTCGACGGCCCGACCGGATCTCCCGACCACCACAGCCCGAGCGGGTCCACCCCGAGGTACGTACCCGACCGGCTCGCGGCGACCGCGGTGTCGACCGCGCCGGTGTCGTCGGCCTGGTACGTCGCCTCGGAGCGGAAGATGCCGCCGGCACCGTCGACCAGCATGGTGACGTGCACCGGGGCGTTCGGCTCGCAGCCCCGCACGACGATGCCGACCGGCTCGTCGACCAACGCAGTCGGAGCTTCGACGCAGGGTCCGGTCACGGATCGGGCTGTGCTCATGGTTGGTGCGCCTCCTGGTAGGTCTCGTCCGGGAGGCGTAAATCGGCGACGAACGATCCGTACGCGCGGGTCAGAGGCGCCAGCGACTTGGACCGCCGGGAGCGGGCTCGTACCGGCACGCCCGTCCTGTCCGGATCGACGCCTGCAGGTGGGAGCCGGCCCGCGGAGCGAGCGCGGCGATCCGGTCGAGGGTCGCCCGGATCGTCCTGGTGACGTTGACCCGCGCCCGCTCGGCTTCCGGCTCGACGGCTCGGTCCCGACCGCCCAGGCCGGTGGCCTGGCGCAGTTGCAGCAGCAGGGCCGCCCGTTGCGACTCTGCCGCCTCGGCGCGCGCCGCGTCGCCGGCCCGGTCGGCGGCGTCGAGCTCGCCGGCCAGGTCGTCGAGCCGGCGCAGGTAGGCACGGCGGGCCGTGGGGTCGAGCGCAGGCCCGACATCGGTGACGGCCAGGCCGGCGCCGCCGGCGACGAGGTCCAGGGCAGGGACCTCGCGGCCCGGTGCGACGAGGAGGGCGCGGAGGTAGTGGAGGCCCCGACCGTCCCGCAGGCGGGCGTGCTCACCATCGGCGTCCAGGACCCAGTCCTCGCCGTCGCGCTTCAGCGACCACGCGCCGGTGTCGGCTTCGAGTGTCGCGAGCAGCACGTTCATCCCGAGCGACCGGGCGATCGAGCGGGCCCGCTCCCGGTGGGCGGCGGCCGCGTCCCGATCACCCGCGCCCGCTCGTGCGTCGAGGACGTCGGCCAGGCCCGCGAGGCTGTGGGCCAGGAACGGCAGCGCTCCGATCTGCTCGTCGAGGAGGATCGCCTCTTGGAAGTGGCGAGCGGCTTCGTCGAGCGCGCCGAGCCGCGCCGCCAGCAGGCCGAGGAAGTGCGACACCGGCCCGATGGTCGTGTTCGCCCCACCCAGGACCGCCAGGCGGCCGGCATACGGGCGTAGGGCGTCACCGAGCTCCGCCGCCGCCCGCTCGTCGGGGGCGCGGGCGGCCACAAGGGCGAGGATGGCCATCGAGCCCACCCAGCGGGGACCCGACCCGGCGAGGGCGCGGGGCAGGATGCGCTCGAGCTCGGTCGCGGCCTCGGCGTCGCGGCCGAAGGTGGCGAGCACGCCGGCCGCGGTCGCCTCGTAGAGGTGGCCCGGGAGGCGACGGCTCAGATCGGCCAGCACCGCCAGCCCGGCATCGGCCAGATCGGACGGCCCCTGCTCGATCAGGATGGCGCCCCGCAGTGTCCCGGCCAAGGCGTCGGTATCGGCCAAGCCGATCCTCGCACCGGTGAGGGCGACCTCCTGTGCCAACCGCTGCGCCTCGTCGTACCGGCCCCGCACGATGGCCAACATGGCGTGGCGGGCGGTCACCATGACGAGCGCTTCGGTATCGCCGGCCAGCGTGGCCTCGCGTTCGAACGCGGCCAGCGCCGATTCCGCCTCGCCCACCCGGCCCAGCTCCATCAGGGCGACGAACCGCCAGAAGAGGCCGCGCCGTGCCATGACGTCGTCGCCTGAGGCCTGGGCCAGATGGACGATCTCGGATGCTGCGCTCAACCGGTCTTCGGCCGCCGCCGGGTCCCACAGAGCGTGGAGGCGCGCGTCGAGCACGGTGGCGAGGACGCGGTTGTCGCCCGCACTCCGCGCCAGCGCCAGGGCCTCGTCCGCCAGCGCCCGCCGGCGGCCTGCGGCGGATGCGTCGCCCAGGAGCTCACGGGCCAGCCGGGCGAGAACCTCGGCTCTCGCCCCGTGGTCGCCGACGCGGTCCGCCGCAAGTTCCAGCAGGCGGACGAGGGGGGTGTCGATGTCGAGGAACGACGCGTGCGACCGTGCTCCGAGGGCGAGGGCGACCACGGGATCGCCATGGCCGGCGGGGTCGAGATGGGCGGCGAGGGACCGGGCCACGCCCGGAGATCCCCGGGACGCGACCCACAGCGCGTGGAGCGCGTCCGGTGACATCTCGGCGGCCACCGGCCCGAGCGCGACCGCCAAGTCGTCCTCGGCCAGGCCGCCGAGCCGCAGTTCCTGGCCCAGCCCGATCGAGGCTCTCGTCACCACGAGGAGCGCGGTGCCGCCGGAGGGGGCGCGGGCGGCGGCGAACTGCACCAGCTCGGTCGCCTCGGCGCCGCCGGCGTCCAGGTCGTCGACGACGATCAACCGGCGAGGCCCGTCCACCAACGCCCGTGCCGCCGCATCAAGGTCGAGGGGGCCCGGGTCGCCGAGCAGTGTCGTGACGAGATCGCCGGGAGCTCCGAGGTCGCCAAGGACCGAGGCCCAGACCAGCCGGCCCCGCTGGCCCGGCGGAGGCGACGCCCGCACGACGTCGAGCCCTCGGCGGGCGGCCTCCTGCGCGGCGGCGTCGGCGAGCGCCGTCTTCCCCGACCCCGGCGCCCCTGACACGACGAGGACGCCGCCGGTCCCGGCCGCCGTCCGGTCGAGCAACCGGGCCACCTCGGCCAGCTCGTGCCGTCGCCCGACGAGGCTCACCCCTCCACGTATAGCCGCGTCGATCGCCTGCGTCGCCCCGATGACCTTCGTCCTGTCCGAACAAGACCGGTCGTCTCGGCGCTGCTCGTCGAGCTCGGATGTCGCCGGCTACCCCCGATGCGGGCATGTCGACCGTGGGGTATGGGCCTGTTCCGTCTCAGCGATCGTCCGTGCGTTTGCGGGCCCGGGCCGCTCGGTCCACCTCGGTCACACGGGGCCCCTCATCCCGCCTGTCAGCGGCAGCCGAAACTGACGAGAAGGCTGTCGACGAGGACCCGTGCGAAGGGCCCGCCGGCCAGCCGGGCGTTGCGGAGGACAGCGCAGACCTGCGCGCTCACGGGGATCGCCGTGGTCGTCGGGAAAGGCGGAGTCGTCGTCGTCGTGGTCGGCTGCGCGGTCGTGGTCGTCGTAGGCCCGTCGCCGAGGCGGCAGCCGAATCCCAGGATGAGCGCCTCCAGCCGAGCGGAGGCCAAGGAGTCCCCTACGGTCTGCAGCTGCTGCTGGAGGGAGGCACAGATCGGCGTGGGTGGAGTGCTCGTCGTGGTCGTCGATGGGGCGCTCGTCGACGTGGTCGACGGCGCGATCGTCGAGGTGGTCGTGGAGCTCGACGTGGAGGATGTCGAGGCCGACGAGGTCGAGGACGTCGTCGAGGTCGAGGTCGACGGCGACGGCGACGGCTGCCAGCTCAGTTCCTGGTCACCCGGATTGCCGGGCTCGGCGGTGACCTGGACGTCGTGACCACCGGTGGCCGCCATCCGCCACACGTGGAGGCCGCCCGTCCCGTTGTTGGCGGCGAAGGCGATCTGGGTGCCATCGGGGGACCAGGCCGGGTCGGCGCCGTCCGATATCTCCCCGGGCCCGTTGTGGTGCATCAGGGGAGTCTGGGCCGACCCGTCGCGAAGCATCGTCCACAGGTCCGGGCCGACGGTGTTCGGTCCGTGGTCGGCAAGATCGGTGCTGCTGTAGGCGATCTTGGAGGCGTCCGGCGACCAGTCGGGACCGTTCTCGTCGACGTTCGGCGTCCGGGTCAGGTTGGTGACCCCGGTCCCGTCGGGGTTCAGGGCGTAGATGTCGCGGTTGTCCGGTCCCGTCGACACATAGGCGATCTCCGACCCGTCGGGCGCCCACGCCGGCTGCTCGCTGCGAGCGTCGTTCGTCAGCTGGGTGCGCTCGGTGCCGTCGTCCCTCATCGTCCAGATATTCGGTCCGCCGTAGGAGAAGCCGTCGGGACGGGCGTCGGTGCTGAAGGCGAGATGGGTGCCGTCAGGCGACCACGAAGGACCCTCCTCCGATCCCATGCCGCCCACCTGGTGACGGCCGGAGCCGTCGACGTTCATGATCCAGATGGCGGAGTTGTGCCGGAAGGCGATCCGCGTTCCGTCGGGTGAGACGGCCGGCTCGTCGTCGTCGTAGGTCGTGCCCGACAGGTCGAGCGGGGTGCCTCCGCTGGGGTCAACCGCGAAGATCTGGCTACCTGGGGTGCTGGCGACGAAGGACGCGTAGACGATCAGCCCGTTGGCCCCAGGGTTGGCCGCCCCCGCCGGCCCGGGCGAGACCGAGAGGAACGTCGCCGCGAGGGCGGACGAGACGGCGAGCGCGGCAGTTCGCGCCACCCGTTGGGGAACGTGCACGGAGAACCTCGTGGATCGGCCGGAGCCACCGGAGGAGGCGACAAAGCCTGTGGCGAACCAGGCTACGGAAAAGATGCACGCCTCTACTGCGACGGTGTTCGGGTTCCGGCTGCTCGTGCAGTTTAGAGCACGGCTTTGCCGTCCCCGGACAACCGGATCATCCAGGCCACGAGAGCCTGCGCGCTTGCCGGCTGCTGTTGGTCCCCTGGGCCGGACGAACATTCCGAACCGCTGGCCGGGCGTTTAGGGCCGGGTACGAACGGATCGTGTTCGAGAAGCGGGCACGGCACCTCGGGCATACCCGAGGAGATCGCGAGAAGGAATGGCGGCCTTCTCGGGCCTGTCCGACTGTGAACTGCGCGACCGGGTCCGGGACAGCGACCAGGCGGCGCTGGCCGAGCTCTACCGGCGATTCTCGGCGTTGGTCTTCAACGTCGCGCTGCGGGTGACCGGGAGTCGCCCGGCGGCCGAGGAGGTCACCCAGACGGTGTTCGTCGACCTCTGGCGTCAGCCGGCGCGCTTCGACCCGCCCGGAGGAGAGATGAAACCGTGGTTGGCGGCCATGACCCACAACCGCAGCGTCGACTGGGTGCGGTCGGAGTCCGCCGGCCGGGCGAACAAGCACGGAAGTAACGATGAGCAGGTCGACGTCTTGCCCGGCGTCGAGGAGGCCGTCCTGGCAACGCTGAAGGCGGAACGCGTCTGGCTCGCCCTCGAGCAGCTCGATACGAGCGAGCGCACCGCGGTCTGCCTCGCGTCCTTCGGCAGTGGCTCCTACCAGCAGATCGCCAGGGACTTGGGCGTGGCCGAGGGAACGATCACATCCGGGATTCGGACCGGACTACGACATTTGGCCGCTGCGCTCGCCCCGATGCTGCCACGACAGCTTCCGACATCTGACGACGCCGCTGGCCCGGCGGCTATCCGGTGACACGATCGTCGCCGCGTTCTCCTACAAGTCGAAGCGCGTGCTTCGTGGCTCCGGATCGGTCATCCGTCGGCGCGGCGTCGGGCGAGCAGAACGATGTCGTCGACGTGTTGCGAGGCCGAGGCTGCCCCTGCAGGACGAGGCCGCTTCTCGTGAACCTCGATGTCCCAGACCGGAGACTGAGCGAGCGCGGCGGCGAAGTCGTCGACGCGCACGTAGGCGTCCGGGTCG
>DATASA010000098.1:0-58283 GCA_036269435.1 Acidimicrobiales bacterium
CGCACCGTCCGTCCGGTGAAGAGCACGTCGTCGACCAGCACGACGGTCAGCCCGGTCAGGTCGAAGGGGATGTCGGTGACGGCCTCGGGGATGACGGGCCGCAGGCCGATGTCGTCGCGGTACAGGGCGACGTCGATGGTCCCGACCGGCACGTCCGCCTTCTCGATCCGGGAGAGGGCCTCGGCCAGCCGCCGGGCCAGGGGCACGCCGCCGGTCTGGAGGCCGATGATCACCACCCCGTCGAGGCCGTGGTTGCGCTCCACGATCTCGTGGGCGATGCGGGTGACGGCCCGGCGCAGGTCCTCGGCGTCCATCACCTGGCTCTTGGCAGAGAAAACGCCCCCGTAGGGGGGCGTCCGTGCGCGCTCTCGCTCGGCCATGCGGTCGGCTCCTCTTCCGTGCCAGCCTCACCGGACCAGCGTTAACGGTTCTCCCGACTGTACCAAATGGCGGCTCTCCGCCGACGTGACCCGATGGCGGCTCTCCGCCGACGTGACCCGAGGATGTCAGCCTCGGCCATCCGGTGGTAGTCCTTCACCGTGGACCGGTACGTGGTGGGGCTGACAGCCACCAGATCAGCGCAGTGACGGCCACCGACGACGTCCTGCGGCTCGCGGGGGACCAGGCGCTCGCCGCCGGACACCGCATGCTGGACCACGTCGCCCTCGTGCAGGCGTGTGAGGCGGCCGGGCTGGCCCATGACGAGTGGTTCGGCGAACTGGTCGCGTTGCGGGCGCAGAGCCTCGTGCAGATGCGCGACTACGACGGCAAGGTCGCCCTGTTGCAGTTGACCCAGCCCGGCCTGTGGGCCTACGCCACCCGCTACCGCGGCGAGCTGGCCGACGTGACCGAGCGGCTCTTGGACCTGCTGGACGGGGCCGAGACGAACATGGCCATGGCCCTCGGCGCCGACCTGGGCGTCCCGCCGCTACTCGTCGAGGCCGTGCTCGACCACCTCGCCGGCCGCGGGCTCGTCGTGTTCAGCCGCATGGGCGCCGACAGCTTCCGCATCCACAAATTCAGCCTCTGAGATCGAGCCTGCCTCTGACGGCCGCGCCGCCTCGGCGATCCGGGCGAGCATGCCGTTCACGAAGCGGCTCGACTCGTCGGTCGAGAACCGCTGGGCCAGCTCGACCGCCTCTGAGATGATGGCACCGGTCGGGACGTCGGGCCGGTGGAGGAGCTCGAAGATCCCGAGCCGGAGCAGTGCCCGGTCGAGGGCGGGCATGCGGTCGATCGTCCAGTCCCTGGCGTACGCGGTGATCCACTTGTCGAGCTCGTCGAGGTGCTCGCCGACACCGGCCACGAGGTCCGACGCGAACGGCGCCGGCTCCACCGGCAGCCCTGCCAGCACTGCGGCGGGCGACAGGTCCTTGCTCTCGGCCTCGTAGAGCAGGGACAGGGCGCGCTCGCGCGCTTGGCGACGGGTGCCGCCGAGGTCGCTCACCTCAGACCCGGGTCAGGTACTCGCCACTGCGCGTGTCGACCTTGATCCGGTCGCCGGGGTTCACGAACAGCGGCACCTGCACGACCAGGCCGGTCTCCAGCGTCGCCGGCTTGCGGGCGCCCGACACCCGGTCGCCCTGCACGCCTGGCTCCGTCTCCGACACCGTGAGCTCGACCGAAGCGGGAAGGTCGACGCCGACGACCTGGTCGTTGTAGATCTGCAGGACCGCCGAGTCGCCTTCGCGCAGGTAGTTCGTGGAATCCCCCAGCGTGGGCGCGTCGACGTTCATCTGGTCGTAGGACGCGTTGTCCATGAAGACGTAGTGGGCGCTCTCCCGGTAGAGGTACTGCATCTCCCGCTTGTCGATGACGGCCTGGTCGAGCTTCTCGTCGGCCCGGTACGTGCGGTCGAGCACCGCGCCGGTCCGGACGTTCTTCAGCTTGGTGCGCACGAAGGCGCCGCCCTTGCCCGGCTTCACGTGCTGGAACTCGACCACCGTGAACAGCCCTTCCGGGAGGTTGAGCGCCATCCCGTTGCGCAGGTCGTTGGTCGAGACGTTCATAGAACCGCAAGCTCCTTGGTGGCGTTGGTGAGGACGGTGCAGCCGTCCTCGGTGACCACGACGGTGTCCTCGATGCGGACGCCGCCGTACTCCGCCAGGTACACGCCCGGCTCCACCGTGACGACGTGGCCGGCCACCAGGGTATCCGTCGACGTCGACGACACCCGGGGGTCCTCGTGGATCTCCAGGCCGACGCCGTGGCCGGTGCTGTGCAGGAAGGCGTCGGCCCACCCCGCGTCGGCGATGACCGCCCGGCACACGTCGTCGATGGCCTTGCCCTCGGCCCCGGCCCGCACCGCGTCGACGCCCGCCTGCTGGCTGGCGGCAACGACGTCGACCATGCGCCTGGCCGTCGGCGACGCCGGCTCGCCGACGCAGAGTGTGCGGGTCATGTCGGAGCAGTAGCCGTCGACGATCGCGCCGAAGTCGACGACGACCAGCTCGCCCGCGCCGATCCGGCGGTCGCTCGGGCGGTGGTGTGGCTTCGCCCCGTTCGGACCGGAGGCGACGATGGTGTCGAACGACGGCGCCGAGGCGCCGCCCCGGCGCATCTCGAAGTCCAGCTCGAGGGCGAACTCCTCCTCGGTCGGCGCCTCGGCCAGCCGGTGGCGGACACGGGCCAGGGCCTCGTCGGCGATCCGCGCCGCGTCGGCCATGCGCTCCGCCTCCCCGGCGTCCTTGACCTTGCGGAGCTCCTCCACCAGGCCCTCGGTGGCGACCAGCTCCGCGTCGGGGAACCACTCGCCGTCGAAGCGGCGCTGCTGGGCCCACGTGACCGCACCGGCCTCGAGGCCCAGTCGGGGGACGCCGGCCGCCGCCTCCTGGACGATCTCACGCTGACGGCCACCGGTCAGGCCCACGTCGATTCGGGCGTCCACGCCGGCGTCGGCCAGCTCCAGCGCCGACTGGTCGCGGTAGCGGCCGTCGGTCACGAACAGCAGGTCGTCGGGCCGGACCAGCAGGAGCGCGGCCGAGCCGGTGAAGCCGGTGAGGTAGCGGATGTTGACCAGGCGGGTGACGAGCAGGGCGTCGCAACCGGCTTCGTCGAGCTGCCCGCGCAGGCGGGGGACGCGCCCGGCGACGTCCATGGGAGTTCTCATGCCCGCCACTGTGTCACCTGCGAAGGCAGTCTCACCTACAGCGGCGCCGGGTCACCCCAACAGCAGGGCGACCGCCTCGACCGCCAGCGCGTAGCCGTGGCCGCCGAAGCCGGCGATCGTCCCGGTGGCCACCGAGGCGACCACGGAACCGTGCCGCCACGGTTCCCGGGCCGACGGGTTGGAGATGTGCAGCTCGACGATCGGCCCGTCGAACGTGGCCAGGGCGTCCTGCAGCGACCAGGAGTAGTGGGTCAGTGCGGCGGCGTTGACAATGATGGCCGCGACCCGTCCCCGCGCCCCGTGGACCGCGTCGACGAGGCGCCCCTCATGGTTGGACTGCACGTGCTCGAGGAGCAGTCCCTTGCCTGCGGCCGCCTCCGTCGCCCGGGCCACGTGGTCGGCGAGGGTGGCCGTGCCGTAAATCGCCGGCTCCCGCTCGCCGAGCAGGTCGAGGTTCGGGCCCGACAGCAACAACACCGTCGGGGTCGCGGTCGCGCTCACGCGACCATGGCCTCGACGAGGGTCGACTCGACCACCTCGGCCGGCACGCCGGCCACCACCTCCACGCCGCGCGGCCCGTCGAGCACGAAGGTCAGCCCGTCGACGGCCTTCTTGTCACGGGCCATGAGCAGAACCAGCTCAGCGGGGTCGTGCACGGCCGGGACCGACGTGGGCAGGTCGTACCCCGCGACCACCCGTTGGTGCTCGGCCACCGTATCGTCGTCGACCCGCCCGAGGCGGCGGGCCAAGCGGGCCGCGAACACCAGCCCGATGGCGACGGCCTCGCCGTGGCGGAGGTCGTAGCCGCCCGCCGTCTCCAGGGCGTGGGCCAGCGTGTGGCCGTAGTTCAGCAGGGCCCGAGTCCCGTTCTGCTCCAGCTCGTCGGCGGCGATGTGCTCGGCCTTGCAACGGACGCAGGCGGCCACGGCCTCGTCGAGGGGCAGGTCGGGCAGCCTGTCGACGCCGAGGAAGGCGTACTTGGCCATCTCGCCGAGACCGCTGCGGTACTCCCGCGGCGGCAAGGTCGCCAGCACGTCGACGTCGCACAGCACCGCCGCCGGCTGCCAGAACGCGCCGACCAGGTTCTTGCCCTCGGGCAGGTTCACGCCGGTCTTGCCTCCGATGGCCGCGTCGACCTGGCCGAGCAGGGTCGTGGGGACGTGCACGACGGCGACGCCCCGGTGGTAGACCGCCGCCGCGAAACCGGCCGTGTCGGTGACCACGCCGCCGCCCACGGCCACGACCACGTCGGCCCGGGTGAGGCCCCAGCGCGACCAGGCCCGGCACAGCTCCTCGACGGTCTCCAGGCACTTCGCCTCCTCCCCGTCGGGCATGGCGAAGGTCCGCTGCTCGATGCCGGCGTCGACGGTGACGCCGATGCCGGGCTGGGTCACGACGGCGGCGCGGTGGGCGCCGACGGGCAGCACCTCCAGCAGCCGGTGCCGGGCGCCGGCGCCAACCAGCACGTCGTAGGACCGGCCGCCGCCGAGCGGCACGGGCACCGTCGACAGCCCCTCAGCCATTGGGAGACTCCGGCGCCGGTCCGCCGTGGTCGAGCGCGGCCTCCACGCAGGCCGCCACCTGCTCGGCGGTGAGGTCGTCGACGTCGACCGAGATGTCGGCCACCTCCGCATAGAACGGTCGGCGGGCCGCGTCGAGGCGGGCCAGTGTGCCCGCGGCATCGCCGTCGAGCAGGGGCCGGTGAGCGGCCGAGCCGGCCGTCACCCTCTCGGCCAGGGTCTCCGGGCGGGCCCGGAGCCACACGACCGGGTGGTGCAATCCGATCAGCCGGCGGCTCTGGGGGTCGAGGACCGTGCCGCCGGCCGCGGCGATCACTCGCGGGGTCGTCGAGGCGAGCGCATCGGCCAGCACCTGGGCCTCGATGCGGCGAAACGCGGGCTCGCCCTCGGCCCGCCAGATGTCGGCGACCGTCCGCCCGGTGATGGCCTCGATCTGGCGGTCGCTGTCGAAGAACTCCCATCCCCGGCGCTGGGCCAGCCGGCGCCCGACGCTGCTCTTGCCCGCGGCCATCATCCCGACGAGCACGATCGACGAGGCGGGCTCGGCCACGGGCAGGCGTCCGTCACGCCAGCGACGCGAGGTAGGCGTCGCGATTGCGGACGACCTCGGCCACCGAGTCGCCGCCGAACTTGGCGAGGGCCTCGCCGGCCAGGACGAGGGCGACCATGGTCTCGGCCACCACGCCCGCCGCCGGCACCGCGGTGACGTCGGTGCGCTCCTTGAACGAGACGGTCGACTCCTTGGTCCGGACGTCGACGGTCTGAAGCACGGGCCGGTTGAGGGTGGACAGCGGCTTCATGGCCGCCCGCAGCACGACCAGGCCGCCCGTCGACATGCCCCCCTCGATCCCGCCGGCCCGGGCCGTCGCCCGGTAGTAGTCGTTCGACCGTTCGTCGTAGAAGATGGCGTCGTGGGCTTCCGAGCCCCGCAGCGCGGCGGAGTCGAACCCGTCGCCGAAGCCCACGCCCTTCACGGCCTGGATGCTGCAGATGGCCTGGGCCAGGAGCCCGTCGAGGCGCCGGTCCCAGTGGACGTGGCTGCCCAGGCCTACTGGGACCCCGTACGCCAGCACCTCGACCACACCGCCCAGGGAGTCGCCCTCCTTGGCCGCGGCCCGGATCTCGGCGATCATCTCGGCCTCCGCCTCGGCGTCGAAGCAGCGGACCTCGGATGCGTCGATGGTGGCCAGGTCGGCCGGCGTCGGGCGGTCGACCGCCTTGGCCACCACCGGGCCGAGCTGGACCACGTGGGACAGCACCGACATGCCGAGGTGACCCAGCAGCGCCTTGGCGCACGCTCCTGCGGCGACGCGGGCCGCCGTCTCCCGAGCAGACGCCCGCTCCAGCACGTCGCGCGCGTCGGCCAGTCCGTACTTCTGCATGCCAGCCAGGTCGGCGTGTCCGGGCCGAGGCCGGGTCAGCGGCTTCTCGGTGGCACCGGGAGCCGGATCCATCTCCTTCTCCCACTTGGGCCACTCGGTGTTGGCGATCTCGATGGCGACCGGCGACCCGAGCGTCCGCCCGTGGCGCACCCCGCCGAGCAGGGTCAGCTCGTCCTGCTCGAACCGCATCCGCGGGCCACGCCCGAACCCCAGCCGACGACGGGCCAGCTCGGACGCGATGTCGTCGACGGTTATGGCCAGCCCGGCCGGCAACCCGTCGATGGTCACCACCAACGCCTTGCCGTGGGACTCGCCGGCGGTGAGGTAGCGGAGCATCAGCCCAAATCTACCGGGGCAGCCCCCGCCGGCCCCGGGGTTAGCCGCCCCACACGCGGATGACGGCGTGGCCGGCGAAGACGGCGAGGATCGAGCCGGCGGCCAGGAACGGTCCGAAGGCGATGTGCTCCTGCAGGCTGCGGAGGCGGAGGACGGCCAGGACGATGCCGACCACCGAGATCAGCAGGACCCCGAGGAACAGCCCGGTGAAGACGTGGGCCAGGTTGATCCAGCCGAGGTACAGCCCGAGCACGAAGGACAGGCGCACGTCGCCGAAGCCCATGCCCGAGGGCGAGATGAGGTGGATGAGCAGCAGGGCCAGCCAGGCCAGGCTGGCCCCCATGAGGGCGTGCCCGAAGCGGGCCCACTCGTCGCCGGCCAGGGCGGCGAACGCCAGCAGCGGGATGGCGGCGAAGATCGTCGGGTACACGATGCGGTTCGGGATGATCTGACGCTGGAAGTCGATGACGGTGATCGTCACCAGGCACAGGAAGAACACGAGATAGGCCGGCACCACCCAGTCGTCCCGGAACCGCAGAACCGCCCCGGCGAACAGCGCAGCGGTGGCGACGACGACCACCGCGTACCGCGGCGGCCGCACGAGCGTGCGCAGCTCCGGCAGGGGCCGCAACGGCTGCTTCTCGGGGACGCGGTCGATGAGCAGGTTGGCGAACATGCCCGCGGGGACGCCGAGCAGCGCGGCCAGCACCACGCCGAGGACGATCATGCCAGGGCGCGCAGGGCGGCGACCCGCATGACCCCGAGCGGAGCGGGGCGGCCGGTCCATAGCTCGAAGGCGAGCGCCCCCTGGTGGACCAGCATGCCGAGGCCGCCGGCCACCCCTGCGCCGCCGGCGCGTGCCGCGACCATCCACGGGGTCACTGCGGGATTCGGCACCAGGTCGACCACCAGCTGGCCGGGGCCGAGCAGCGCCGGGTCGAGGGGCAGGACGGCGGCGACGTCCGAGTCCGACCCGGCCAGGCCGACGGGCGTGGCGTTCACCACGAGATCCGCGGCGGCCACATCGGCCGGCGAGCCGACCCGTCCCACGGTCGCGGCCAGGGCAGCCGCCTCCTCGGCCCGGGCCGGCGACCGGTTGACCACCACCACCTCCGCCGCGCCGGCGCCGGCCAGGGCGTGCACGACGGCGCGGGCCGCGCCGCCGGCGCCGAGGACGAGGCAGTGGCGCCCCGCGGGGTCGAACCCTTCGTCGGCCAGCGAGGCGAGGAAGCCGGCTCCGTCGGTGTTGTCGCCTCGCAGGCGCCCGTCGCCGAGGGGGACCACCGTGTTCACCGCGCCGATCGCCGCCGCCGTCGGCGTGAGCTCGTCGACCTCGGCCGCGACCGCGGCCTTGTGGGGGATCGTCACCGACAACCCGCCCAGGCCGAGGGCCCTGACCCCGGCGAGCGCGGCGGGCACATCGCCCGGCCGGACCTCGAGGGCGAGGTAGGCCCAGTCGAGCCCGAGGGCGGCGAAGGCGGCATTGTGCATGGCCGGCGAGAGCGAGTGGCGGACCGGCGAGCCGATCACCGCCGCCAGGCGGGTCGAGGCGCGCAGATCCGGTGGTGACAGGCTCAGCAGAGTCCCTTGGACTGGCACGTGGCCACGTCCTTCAGGAACTGGTTGTAGCTGGACGTGAACGACGAGGCTCCGCTCGTGTCGGTGGTCACGAAGTAGAGCCAGTCGCCGGCCGGCGGCGCGAGCGCGCCTTCGAGCGACGCCCGGCCGGGCTGGGAGATGGGCCCGGGCGGCAGGCCCGGGGCGATGAAGGTGTTGTACGGCGAGTTCACCTTTCGGTCGGCCTCGGTGACGTTCGACTTGCCGGGTTGGCCGATGGCGTACAGCACGGTGCTGTCCATCTGCAGCTGCATCTTGGCGTCGAGACGGTTGTAGATGACCCGCGCCACCTTGCCCCGGTCTGCGTCGATCAGCGCCTCGCGCTCCACGATGGAGGCGACGATGATCGCCTGGTACGGCGTCACGTGCAGGCGGGCGGCGGCACCGGTGAGGTCGAGCTGGCTTGCGAGCTGGTCGAAGGAGTCGACCATCTTCTTGAGGATGGCGGTCTCGTCGTCGGTCTTGGCGACGAAGTAGGTCTCCGGGAGGATGAAGCCGTCGAGGTTGGTGGACCCGGCCGGCTGGTACTGGGAGTGGACCGCGCCGCTCTTGGCCGCCGCCACGAACTTGTCGGCCGAGCGGTTCGGGAGCTGGCCGACGATGTCGGCGATCCCCTGCAGGGTCAGGCCCTCGGGAACGGTGATCTTGTCGTCCGCGGCCTTGGCCGCGCCCGCCTCCAGGACTTTCATGACCTGGCCCATGTTGGACCTCTTGTTCAGCGTGTAGTCACCGGCCTCGATCGTGCCGCTGCCGGTGAGCTTGACGTAGTACTTGAACACGGTGGCGTTGGCGATCACGCCCTGCTTGGCCAGCAGCTGCCCGATCTCCACCGTCGACATGCCCTTGGCCACCGTCACGTGCACCGACGGCCCGAGCGGCCCGGGCGGGTTGACCTGGTGCTGCAGCCAGAGCACTGACGAGCCGGCGGCCAGGAGGAAGGCCAGGGCGACGGCCAACAGGACGAACGGCCACCGCCGGCCGTGCTCCTCGTAGTCGTAGGCGTACGGGCCCTGGTCGGGCTCTTGGCGGACGTCGACGTTCACCGCGCACCGTCCAGCCACGACTGCAGCAGGATGGCGGCCGCGGTCTGATCGACGGCGCCCGCCTTGCGCGCCGCCTGGCGACGGCGGCGGCCGGTGACCCCCGCGGCGGCGAGGGCGCGGTTGGCCGTCACGCTGGTCAGCCGTTCGTCGTGGCACTCCACCGCCACGTCGACGACCCGGCGGAGGGCGTCGGCCTCGGCCAGGGCCGCAGCAGCTGCCGGGCCGACGGCGCCGTCCATGGACAGCGGGAGCCCGACGACGACGAGTCCGGCGCCCACCTCCTCCACGACATCGGCGATCCGGACGCGGTCGGCCACAGGATCTCCCGAGCGCTCGATGGTGCTGTACGGCGTTGCCATGATCCCCCCTGCGTCGCTGACCGCTATGCCGATCCGCCGTGTCCCCAGGTCGACACCGACCACCCTCATGGGTCGCCGGCGCCCCCGCCCGCCGCCTCTGCCGCCCGCCGGGCCTGGTCGAGGGCTTCGTCCAGCTTGGCCGGGTCACGGCCGCCGGCGACGGCGACGTCGGCGCCCCTGCCGCCCCCACCTCCGACCGTGCGCGCCGCGTCGACGATGAGCTTGGACGCGTCGAGCCCGCTGTCCTTGGCCACGGCGGCGACCAGGGCCACGCCGCCGCCGTCGGGCGCGCCGCCGAGCACCGCCGCCCGGATGCCCGGCTGGTCGCGGACGGCGACGGCCAGGTCCTTCAACTCGTCGCGGGTCGTGCCGTCCACCCGCGCCACCACCACGCCCTCGACCGCTTCGGCGGCCATCTCCCGGGCCCGCCCGCCTGCACCCTGGCGCCGCAAGCCCTTCACCTCGTCGGCGAGGCTGCGGTTGTCGTCCAGCAGCCGCTCGACCCGTTGGGGGACCTCGGGCACCGGCACCCGCAGCAGGGTCGCGGTGCGGCCGAGCGTGCGCTCCTCGTCGCGGATCCGGTCCAGGCTGGCCGTGCCGGTGACGGCTTCGATCCGTCGGAGGTTGGCGCCGATGGAGCTCTCGGAGACGATCTTGATGGGCCCGATCGTGCCCAGGGCCCCGACGTGGGTCCCCCCGCACAGCTCCACCGAACGAGGACCGGCTTCGACGACGCGGACGACGTCGCCGTACTTCTCGCCGAAGAAGGCGATGGCGCCGAGCTGCTCGGCCTCGTGCTTGGACATCTCCCGGGCCTTGACCGGGTCGTTGGCCAGGACCTGGGCGTTGGCGAGGGTCTCGACCTGGTCGAGCTGTTCCGGCGTGACCGCCTCGAAGTGGCTGAAGTCGAACCGCAGCCGCTCCGGCGCCACCAGCGAGCCGGCCTGCTTGACGTGGCGACCGAGCACCTCCCGGAGGGCCCAGTGCAGCAGGTGGGTCCCGGTGTGGTTGCGTCGGATGCGCTCACGCCGGTCGGCGTCGACGGTGGCGGTGACCTCCTGGCCCGGGGTGATCTCACCCTCCAGGATGCGCACGGTGTGGCGGTGGAGCCCGGGCATGGCGTAGGTCGTGTCGAGCACCTGGGCCCGGCCCGTCGGGCCCGTGATGGTCCCCGTGTCGCCGACCTGGCCCCCACCTTCGGCGTAGAACGGCGTCCGATCGAGGAAGATCTCGTCGCCGATCACCGCGGTGACCGTCGCCGTGCTCTCCTGCTCCTGGTAGCCGGTGAACCGGACCGGCCCGTTGGCGTCGAGGATCGACCGGTACGCGGCCCTGCGCTCCTCGGCGTCGGCCGGCACGCCGGCGCCGCCGCTGGCCGCGGCCTGCTGGCCCAGGCGACGCTGCGCGTCCATCGCCGCCTCGAAACCCTCCCGGTCGACCGTCACGTCCCGCTCGGCGGCCACCTCCAGGGTGAGCTCCAGGGGAAACCCGTAGGTGTCGTGCAGGCGGAAGGCGACCGAGCCGGACAGGGTTCCGCCGGCGCTCGCGGCCCGGGACAGCTCTTCGTCGAGGATGGCCGAGCCCGACCGCAGCGTCCGGTGGAAGCGCTCCTCCTCGCGGGCGACCACCCCGACGATGTCGCCGACGGCGGCCCGCAGCTCCGGGTAGGTCGGGCCCATGACCTCGACGACGGCCTCCACCATCTTGGGCAGCACCGGGCCTTCGACCCCCAGGCCGAAAGCGTGACGGACGGCGCGGCGCAGGATGCGGCGCAGGACGTAGCCCCGGTCCTCGTTGGACGGCGTCTGGCCGTCGGCGACCATGAACGTGACCGTGCGGGCGTGGTCGGCCAGGACCCGGAGGCTCACGTCGCCCTTCGGGTCGTCGCCCAGACGGCGGCCGGTGACCTGCTCCGCCGCGGCCACCAGCCGGGCCAGCTCGTCGGTCTCGAACACCGAGTTCACGTCCTGGAGGACGGTGAGCATCCGCTCCAGGCCGGCGCCGGTGTCGATGATCCTCAGGGGCAGGGGCCCGAGCGAACCGTCGGCCCGGCGGTTGTACTGCATGAACACAAGGTTCCAGATCTCCCGGAAGCGCTCCTCGCCGCCGTGGGCGGGCCCGCCCGGGGCGCCGTGGGCCTCGCCGCGGTCGAAGTAGATCTCCGAGCTGGGGCCGCAGGGGCCGGTCTCGCCCATCTCCCAGAAGTTGTCCGCGCCCATGGCCTGGATCCGTTCGGCGGGCAGGCCCACGGCGTCACGCCAGATCGCCGCCGCTTCCTCGTCGGTATCGTGGACCGTGACCCACAGCCGATCACCGTCCATCTCGAGCACGTCGGTCAGCAGCTCCCAGGCCCAGGGGATGACCTCGGCCTTGAAATAGTCGCCGAAGCTGAAGTTGCCGAGCATCTCGAAGAACGTGCAGTGGCCCCAGGTGACGCCGACGTTGGCGATGTCGTCGTGCTTGCCCTTCACCCGCAGGCACTTCTGGACCGACGTGGCCCGCGGCGGATCCGGAACCGGCTCCTCGCCGAGGATGACCGGCAGGAACTGGTTCATGCCCGCGTTGGCGAACATGGGCGCCGCCGGGTGGTGGGGGATCAGCCCCATGGAGGGGACCAGCGTGTGGCCGCGCGCCACGAAGAAGCCGGTGAAGGCGCGGCGAAGCTCGTCGGCTTTCATGCTGGAGGTGTCCATGGCGGTCCGGCTCAGACTACCGACCGGAGCCGCCGCCGGTCGCCCCGGATCGGCTCAGCCGGGGTCGAGCTGCGGCCGGGGCCGGGGGCGCGGCGCCGGGCGCCGGGTCATCTCGGCCCGCAGCTCGGCCTCCCGCTCCCGCATGGCGACGAGACCCTCGTCGACCGCCGCCCTGACCTCGCCGGCGAGCGACCGGGCGCCGGCCACGGCGTCCTGGGTCACCCGCTGGGGCGCGAACCGCTCCACCGTCCGCCGCACCGCCCGCGTGAGCCGGAAGGACGTGCCGAACCCCACCCCGAGGCCGACGGTCAGCCAGAACAGGCGCTTGAACACCGGTCGCTCAGGCCGTCCGTCGCAGCCGGCGGAAGGCCCGGGACGTCCCCGCCATCAGGCCCGCCAGCTTCACCAGGGGGCTGGAGAAGGCGACGAGCGCCAGGCGGGACGCGGAGTCCATCGTCCCCGAGATCGACTCCGCCGTCTCCAGCAGCCCCTCGACGTGGATCAGGTCCCCGTTGGCCTGCCGGACCGCGGTATGGACGTCGGTGAGCAGCGGGACCGCGGCGCGCCGGACGTCCTCGACCGCGTTGTTCATCGTCCCCAGCGTACGGATGGCCGCGCCGACCAGGAACAGGAGGCCGACGACGAGCATGGCGAAGGCGACGGCGGCGACGACGGCCGCCATCTCGGCCGGGCTCATCCGGCGTCCCCCCCGGCCGCTCCGACCTGGTCCCCGCTCCCGGCCGCTCGGGCCTGGTCCTGCCTGTCCCGCATGCGCTCGGCGATCTCCCGTTCGAAACCATGGTCGGAGGGCTCGTAGTACACCCGGCCGGCGACCTCCGGCGGGCGGTACTCCTGGGGGACCCACCCCCGCGGATCGTCGTGAGGATACTCGTAGCCGCTCCCGTGGCCCAGCTTCTTGGCCCCGTAGTACCCCGCGCTGCGCAGGTGCATGGGCACCTCGCCGGCGGGGCGGTCCTTCACGTCGGCCTGGGCTCGCCCGAGGGCCGACACCACCCCGTTCGACTTGGGGGCCGTCGCCAGGTGGATCACCGCCTGGGCCAGGTTGAGCTGGGCCTCCGGGAGCCCGGCGAACTCGACGGCCCGGGCCGCGGCGTCGGCCACCAGCAGGGCCATCGGGTCGGCCATCCCCACGTCCTCGGAGGCGAGGATGACCATCCGGCGGGCGATGAACCGGGCGTCCTCGCCCGCCTCGAGCATGCGGGCCAGCCAGTACAGGCCGGCATCGGGATCGGAGCCCCGCAGGCTCTTGATGAAGGCCGAGACGATGTCGTAGTGCTCGTCCCGCTCGTAGCGGAGGGCGCGTGCGTCCAGCGCGGCCTCGGCGTCGGCCAGGGTCACCGTCGCGGGCTCGTGGGCCCCGGCCAGGGCGATGGCGACCTCCAACGCGTTCAGGGCCACCCTCGCGTCACCGTCGGCCCGGCCGACGAGGTGGTCGAGGGCGTCGTCGTCGGCCTGCGCCTTCTCCAGCGCGAGGCCGCGTCCCAGCAGGGCGCGGACGTCGTCCGGTGGGAGCGGCTCGAGGCGGAACAGGCTCGAGCGCGACAGCAGGGGCGCGTTGACCTCGAAGTAGGGGTTCTCGGTCGTCGCGCCGATCAGGACCAGCAGGCCCTCTTCGACCGCGGGCAGGAACGCGTCCTGCTGGGACTTGTTGAACCGGTGGATCTCGTCCAGGAACAGGATCGTGCCCTCCCCCTGCTCCGCCAGCCGCCGCCGGGCCCGCTCGACCACCTCCCGGACGTCCTTCACCCCCGCCGTCACCGCCGAGAGGGTCTCGAAGGACCGGCTCGTCGCCCCGGCGATGAGCCGGGCCAGAGTGGTCTTGCCCGTCCCCGGCGGCCCCCACAGGATCACCGACGACATCCGGTCGGCCTCGATCAGCCGCCGAAGCGGCCCGTCGGGCCCGAGCAGGTGCGCCTGCCCCACCACGTCGTCGAGGGTGGCCGGCCGCAACCGGGCCGCCAGCGGCGCCTGCCGCCGAAGCCGCTCCTGGAGCGCGGCCCCGAACAGGTCCTCGGCCATCGCCACGACCCTACGCGTTTGGCAGATCTGCGGTGCTACGCCGCGCCGGTTCTACCAAACCGGCCCCAGACGTTTCGGACGCACCGAAGAATCTCCTCGTCGGGTGTCCGGGACGTGAACCGGACGAGCGTCCAGCCGGCGGCGACGATCAGGTTGCCCCGGACCCGATCGTCGTCGAACGCCGTCCGGGTCCGATGGTGCTCCCAGCCGTCCACCTCCATGGCCAGCAGGACTTGGGGATAGGCCAGATCGAGGCGAACCGTCCTTCCGCCGATCCGCAACCGATGCTGCTGGACCGGCGGCGCAAAGCCGTCGGCGACGAGGAGACGCAGCACGCGGGTCTCCAAGTCACTGTCGCCCGGGTCATATCCCGGCAGTCGTCAGCCAGCAGGGCCTGGATCAGCGACGGCTTGCGTGCCGGGGCGCCCAGAAGCCTGGCGACGCAGGCGCTCAGCCGGTCGAGGCGCATCGTCCGCGTGCGAAGTCCGTCGTCCAGGATCCGACCCAACGCCGGCTGGGTCAGCCGGCCGGAGAGGTCGACGAGCGTCCGTTCGGGGCTGGTCACGGGGATCCGGCGGTGCGTGGTGAGGTCCTTCGTGAACAGCGCGCCGGAACGGTGACCCGTGACTCCCGTCAACCCGACTTTGCGGTCGAGCGGGGTCACCAGCTCCACGGTCGGCGCTTCCAGCCTCGGCATCCCCCACAGCACGCCGGCGGTGGCGTGGGACGCCCACGCCCGATCACCCGCCGCGTACACGGCGGCGGCGACCGCCTGCGCCGCGGTCGGCGGCATCCCGGCGACGGCGTACACCCTGGGACGCAGCGCGATCCAGCGGCCCGAGCGGGTCAGCCATCGAATCTCCTCCCGGCTCAAGCCGGCCTTTGCCGCTTGATCGGCCGTCACCAGGCCGTGCTGCGCAGCGGCGATCCGGATGAGACGGCGGTGGGCGTCCACCGAGCCAGCATGCCTGGGGGGTGCGACAACGACCGCGGTTTGGTAGGTCCTGTCCGCCCTGGCGCGCCGGATCTACCAAACGCGCAGGGGCTGGGTCAGGTCGGCGGCGGGAGGAGGCGGAGGCCCAGTTCGCTCAGCTGGCGGGGGTCGATCGGGTTCGGCGCGCCGGTGAGAGGGTCGACCCCGGACTGGGTCTTCGGGAAGGCGATGACCTCGCGGATGTTCTCCTCCCCGGCGAGGAGGGCGACGAGGCGGTCGATGCCGAAGGCAAAGCCCGCGTGGGGCGGGGCGCCGTGGCGGAAGGCGTCGAGGAGGAAGCCGAAGCGGGCCTGGGCCTGCTCGGGCTCGATCCCGAGGAACGAGAAGATCCGCTGTTGGATGTCGGGGCGGTGGATGCGGACGCTGCCCGAACCGAGCTCCCAGCCATTCAGGACCAGGTCGTAGGCCTGCGAGCGGACCGACAAGGGGTCGGTGTCGAGGCGGTCGAGGTCCTCGGGATGGGGCATGGTGAACGGGTGGTGGGCCGGGACGGGCCGCCCGTCGGCGTCGAGGCCCTCGAAGAGCGGGAACTCGGTGACCCACAGCAGATTGAGCCCGCCCTCGGTCACCGGCGGGCGCCCGAGCTCCAGCCGGAGCTGACCGAGGACTCGGTCGACCACCGGCCGCGCCCCGGCCACGATCAGCAGCAGGTCGTCCGGCTCGGCGCCGAGCGCCTTGGGCAGCGACGACTGCTCCTCCTCCGACAGGAACTTGAGGATGGGCGACGCCAGCGTCTCGCCCTCCATCCTGAGCCACACCAGCCCGCCGGCACCGCTCGCCTTGGCCAGGTCGGTGAGCCGGTCGATGTGGGCCCGTCCCATCCCCGCCTCGCCGGGGACTCGGATCCCCTTGACGCACGGCGCCTCGAAGGCCCGGAAGCCGGTCCCGGCCACCACCTCGGTCAGCTCGACCAGCTCCATGTCGAACCGGACGTCGGGCTTGTCGCTCCCGAACCGGTCCTGGGCCTCCCGCCACGTCATCTGGGGGATGGGCGACTCGACTGGCGACCGGCCGGCGGCGGCGATGGCCTCCACCACGGCCCGCGACATCACCGCGATGACGTCGTCCTGGTCGGCGAAGGACATCTCGGCGTCAAGCTGGGTGAACTCGAACTGGCGATCGGCCCGAAGGTCCTCGTCCCGCAGGCACCGGGCGAGCTGGAAGTACCGGTCGACCCCGCCGACCATCAGCAGCTGCTTGAACAGTTGCGGGCTCTGGGGCAGGGCGTAGAACGACCCCGGCTGCAGGCGGGCGGGGACGACGAAGTCCCGCGCCCCCTCCGGCGTCGAAGCGATGAGGGTGGGGGTCTCCACCTCGACGAAGCCCTCGGCCTCCATCGACCGGCGGATGGCGCTGCTGACCGCGGCCCGCAGGCGCAGGTTGCGCTGCATCGACGGGCGGCGCAGGTCGACGTAGCGGTAGCGCAGGCGCAGGTTCTCGTCGGCGTCGACCCGGTCGTGCACGGGGAAGGGCGGCGGCTCGGCCTCCGAGAGCACCTCGACCGTGCAGTCGCCCAGCTCGACCTCGCCCGTCGGCAGGTTCGGGTTCAGCGTTCCCTCGGGTCGAGCCCGAACCGTCCCGCTGACGCACACGACGTACTCGGAGCGGATCTGGTGCGCGCCCGGGACGACACACTGGATCACCCCGGTGTGGTCCCGCACGTCGACGAAGGCCAGGTGCTCGCCGTGCTCGCGCCGGCTCGCCACCCAGCCGCACACCCGGACGTTCCGGCCGAGGTGCTCGGGCCGCAGCTCGCCGGCGTAGTGGGTGCGCATCATGAGAGCAGCTCCTGCACGTGCTTGAGGAATTCCGAACGGTCGACGACTTCCTGGCCGCCGCCCCGCAGATCCCGGAGGGTCACCGTGCCCGCGGCCAGCTCCTTGTCGCCGACCACGAGCGCCAGCCGCGCCCCCGACCGGTCGGCCGCCTTGAACTGGGCCTTCATCGACCGGTCGTCGAAGGACCGGTCGGCGGCGATCCCGGCGGCCCGCAGCTCCTGCGTCAGGGCCAGCGCGGCCGAGCCGCCGGTGCTGTCGACCACCCAGACGTCGACGCCCGAGCGTGGGGCGGGGAACACGCCCTCGGCGTCGGCGGCCAGCAACAGGCGCTCGATGCCCATGCCGAACCCGATCCCCGGCGTCGGCGGCCCCCCGAGGGCCTCGGCCAGCTTGTCGTAGCGACCGCCGCCGCCGACCGCGTTCTGGGCCGAGTCGAGGGCCTCGGCGGCCAGCTCGAACGTGGTGCGGGTGTAGTAGTCGAGGCCGCGGACCAGGCGCGGCTCGAGCCGGTAGGTCACGCCCAGCGCGTCCAGGCCGGCTCGCACGCGGGCGAAGTGGGCTGCGCACTCGTCGCAGAGGTGGTCGACCAGCCGGGGCGCCGACTCGGTGGCGGCGCGACACGCCGGCCGCTTGCAGTCGAGGACCCGCAGCGGGTTCTCCTCCCAGCGCCCGGTGTGCTCGGCGCACAACGCGGCCGACGACAGGAACGCACGCAGCGCCTCCAGGTACGCGGGTCGGCAGACGTCGTCGCCCAGCGAGTTGAGCAGCAGGGTGACCCGCGACAAACCGAGCCCGGCCGCGCAGACCGACCACGCCAGGGCGATCACCTCGACGTCGAGGTCGGCGTCGTCGGTGCCCAGCGCCTCCACGCCCACCTGGTGGTGCTGGCGGAACCGGCCGGCCTGTGGGCGCTCGTAGCGGAAGTTGGGCGCCACGTACCAAGCCTTGAACGGTGGGGTGGGCCGGTGCTGCACGTACGCCCGCACCACCGACGCCGTGCCCTCGGGTCGCAACGCGACGCGCCGGCCGCCCTTGTCGGCGAAGTCGTACATCTCCTTGCGCACGACGTCGGTCCCCTCGCCCACCCGCTCGAACACACCGACGTCCTCGAACATGGGGCTCAGCACGAGCCCGTAGCCGGCCCGCTCGACGTAGCCCGCGAACACCGCGACCAGCCGCTCCCAGCGCGCCGACTCGGGCGGCAGCACGTCGCGGGTGCCCACGGGGGCTTGGAACTCGGCCATCGCAGCCACGCTACCGGCTGCCGGCCCGGACCCTCCCGGCGATTACTTCCGGGATCCCGGCAGGATCCGGTAGGCGTCGTAGACCGAGTCGACCTTCTTGACCGACCGGAGCAGGGCGTCCAGGTGCGACGGGTCGGCCAGCTCGAAGTCGAAACGGAGCCGGGCCACCCGGTCGGCACCCGTGTGGGTCGACGAGGCGACGATGTTCACGTGGTGGTCGGCCAGGGCGGTCGACACGTCGCCCAGCAGGCGGGCCCGGTCGAGCGCCTCGACCTCGATGGAGGCGACGAAGACGCCGGCCCGGGCCCCGTCCCATTCGACCTCGATCTGGCGCTCGCCCATGCTGGTCGTCAGCGTCACCGCGTTGGCGCAGTCGGCCCGGTGGACCGACACACCGCGGCCGGTCGTCACGAAGCCGACGATCTCGTCGCCGGCCACCGGCGTGCAGCACAGGGCGAGCCGGACCATGACGTCGTCCAGCCCCTCGACGTGGACGCCGCCCGAGCCCTGCACCCGGGAGCGGGCCGGGCGGCTCACGGTCGTGGGCAGTTGGTCCTCGTGGTCGCCGCCGCGCAGCTCCCGGGCGAGACGCTGGGCCACCGACTGGGCGGACACGTGGTTCTCGCCGATGGCCTGGTGCAGCGCCTCCAAGTCGGCGTAGTTGAGGTCGACGGCCACCTTGGCCAGCAGGGCCGAGTTCGACAGCTTCTGGACGGGCAGCCCCTCCCGGCGCATGTGGCGGACCAGGTCCTCG
Source organism: Acidimicrobiales bacterium (assembly GCA_036269435.1). GTDB lineage: Bacteria > Actinomycetota > Acidimicrobiia > Acidimicrobiales > AC-14 > CADCTB01. The sequence goes on from DATASA010000098.1 coordinate 18,870, forward strand.
CGGCCGGTCTCGACCGCCTCCTCCCGGCGGCTGCGACTGAACCACTGGCGGATCTTGTTGCGGGCCCGGGGCGTGGCCACGATCTGCATCCAGTCGCGCGAAGGCCCCGCGCCTTCGACCTTGGACGTGAAGATCTCCACCCGGTCGCCCGACTTCAGGACCGAGTCGAGGGGGACCAGCCGCCCGTTCACCCGGGCACCGATGCATCGGTGACCGACGTCGGTGTGGATGGCGTAGGCGAAGTCGATCGGCGTGGCGCCCAGGGCCATGGTGACCACGTCGCCCTTGGGGGTGAAGACGAAGACCTCGTCCTGCTCCAGGTCGACCTTCAGCGACTCCATGAACTCCTGGGGGTCGTCGGTCTCCTGCTGCCAGTCGACGATGCGGTTCAGCCAGCCGACGTCGGCGACGGGGGCCGCCTCCTTGTAGTTCCAGTGGGCGGCGATGCCGAACTCGGCGCGCTGGTGCATCTCCTTGGTCCGGATCTGGAACTCGATCGGCTTGCCCTGGGGACCGACGACGGTGGTGTGCAAGGACTGGTACAGGTTGAACTTGGGCATGGCGATGTAGTCCTTGAACCGACCCTGCACCGGCTTCCACGTGGAGTGGATCGTGCCCAACGCGGCGTAGCAGTCCTTGACGCTGCCGACGAGGACCCGGATGCCGACGAGGTCGTAGATCTCGTCGAACTCCCGCCGCTTGACCACCATCTTCTCGTAGATGCTCCAGTAGTGCTTCGGCCGGCCGATGACGTCGCCGTCGATCTTCACGTCCGCCAGGCGGCTGCGGACCATGTCGACCACCTGCGACAGGTAGATGTCGCGCTCGGGGGCCCGGGTCGAGACCATCTGCTCGATCTCGGCGTAGCGCTTCGGGTGCAGTGTGGCGAAGGCCAGATCCTCCAGCTGCCACTTCATCCCGGCGATGCCGAGCCGGTGGGCCAGCGGGGCGTAGACGTCCAGCGTCTCCTGGGCGATGCGCTCCTGCTTCTCCTTGGGCAGGGCGGCGATCGTGCGCATGTTGTGGAGCCGGTCGGCCAGCTTGATCAGCAGGACCCGGATGTCCTTGGCCATGGCCACGAGCATCTTGCGCATGGTGGCCGCCTGCTGGGCCTCCCGGGAGTCGAACCGGACCCGGTCGAGCTTGGTGACGCCGTCGACCATGGCCGCCACCTGGGGACCGAAGTCGGCGGTGACGTCCTCCAGCGAGATCCCCGTGTCCTCGACCGCGTCGTGGAGCAGGGCGGCGGCCAGGGTCAGGTCGTCCAGGCCCAGCTCGGCCAGGATGGTGGCGACGGCCAACGGATGGACGATGTAGGGGTCACCCGAGCGCCGGACCTGGCCCTCGTGGGCCTCGGCGGCCACGTTGTAGGCCCGGCTGAGCAGGGCGGTGTCGGCCTTCGGATGGCGGGTCCGGTAGGTCTCGACCAGCTCGCGGATGTCGTGGGGGACGACCGGGGACGAGCGCCGCCATGGCAGGACACGGTCGGCGGTGGCCACTTCCCTCCTCCCCTTCTCTGTGGTCGGCGTTCGGCCGGCTACGGGTAGCTCACGAGCGACACGACGTCATATCCCTCCAGCTTCTCGCGTCCGGCGAGAAACGTCAGTTCCACCAGAAAGCCCAGGCCGGCGACGGTCGCTCCCAGCCGCTCGACCAGTCCGACGGTGGCCCGGGCCGTCCCGCCGGTGGCGATCACGTCGTCGATGACCAGCACCTGGTCCCCCGGGTCCACGGCGTCGGCGTGGATCTCCAGCCGGTCGAAGCCGTACTCCAGCGCGTACTCCTCGAACTCCGTCCGCCACGGCAGCTTGCCCGGCTTGCGCACCGGCACGAGCCCGGCGGCCAACCGGTAGGCGACCGGCGCGGCGAGGATGAAACCCCGGGCCTCGATGCCGACCACCTTGTCGATCCGGCGGCCGGCAAAGGCCTCTGCCAGGGCGTCGACGCTGAACCGCAGGGCCTCGGCGTCGCCCAGCAGCGGCGTCAGATCCCGGAAGACGATGCCCGCACTCGGGAAGTCGGCGACGTCGCGGATGCGCCCCTTCAACCAGTCCGCGTCAGCCATGGTCCAGCCTACCCGCCAGCCCGGGGTCCGCCCCCGGCCGGCTCGCCGCCTAGCGCTTCTTGCCCTTCTTGCGCGGGCGCGGCGCGCCGGGCCGCGGGACCGCCTTGGGACGGGCGGCAGGGGTCTGCCCCGCCCCCGCCGGCCGGGCCGGGACGAGCAGGTCGTCCTCGGCGTCGTCCTCGGGAGCCAGCGCCTTGGCCACCGGCCGGGGCGCGCCCTTCGGCTTCGTGCCTTGGCGGGGCCGGGGGGCCAACCCACCACCGCCGCCGCCACCACCGCCGGCCAGGGCGGCCGCCGCGGCCGGGGTGAGCACCGTCCCCGTCGCTCCCTTGGCCGCCAGCCGCTGGCGGATGCCGGCGTAGCGGGGCTCGCGCTCCTTCAGGATGGCGAGGATGGGTGAGGCCACGAAGATCGACGAGTACGCCCCGGTGAGGAGGCCGACCAGCAGGGCCAGACCGAAGTCGTTCAGGGTGGTCGCGCCGAGGATGCCGGCGCCGATCACCAGGATCGACACGATCGGCATGATGGCCACGATCGACGTGTTGACCGACCGCATCAGCACCTGGTTCATCGACAGGTTGACCGTGTCCGAGTAGGTCATGCGCCCCGCCGACGACATGGACCCCTTCGTGTTCTCCTGCACCTTGTCGAACACGACGATGGTGTCGTACAGGGAGTACCCGAGAATGGTCAGGAAGGCGACCACGGTGGCCGGGGTGACCTCGAACCGCGAGATCGAGTAGACGCCGACGGTCACGAGGATGTCGTGGACGACGGCCGCCAGGGCGGCCAGCGCCATCTTCCACTCGAACCGCAGCGAGATGTAGGCGGCGATGAGGATGAAGAAGGCGATCAGGGCGTTGCGGGCCTTCTTGGTCACCGCCTTGCCCCACGACGGCCCCACGTCGTTCACGCTCACCTGAGCCGGGTCGACGTGGCCGAGCTCGGCCATCTTGTCGGTGATCTTGGTCTGCTGCTCGGGGCTCTGGTTCTTGTCCGAGACCAGGAGGTGGTTCCCGCTGGCGGTCTGGATCTTCGCCTGGCTGAGCCCGAGGGGCCGCAGGGCCTCACGGGCCTGGCTGACCGACACGCCGGGGGCGGTGACGTCCCAGGAGGTCCCGCCCTTGAAGTCGATCCCGTAGTTGAGGCCCTGAGCGAGCAGCGAGATGGCGCCGATCAGGATCACGACGGCCGAGACGATGAACCAGGCGTTGCGGTGACCGACGAAGTCGATGGCCGTCTCGCCGTGGTAGAGGCGGTGGCGCAGCGACGCCTTCCGCGGCGGGTCGACGGTCTCGGTCTCGGTCATCGACCCACCTTTTCACGGACGGGCGCGGGCAGGGGCCCGTTGGTGGGGGCCGCGTTGAGGCCTCGCGCCACGCCCATCCATCGGGCCTCGGTGAAGAAGCGGCTTCGACCCAGGAGCACGACCATGGGCCGGGTGAAGAAGTAGGCGGTGATGACGTCGAGCAGCGTGCTGAGGCCGAGGAAGAAGGCGAAACCGCGAACCGAGCCCACGCTCAGGACGTACAGGACGAGGGCGCCGATGATCGACGCCGCGTCGGCCGCCAGGATGGTGCGGTAGGCCCGCGAGAACCCCCGGTCGACCGAAGACCTGATGGTCTTGCCCGAACGTATCTCGTCTTTGAGGCGTTCGAAGTAGACGACATAGGAGTCGACGGTGACGCCGACGGACACGATGATGCCCGTCGTCCCGGAAAGGCTCAGGGCCAGGCCGCTGGTGTGCCCGAGGAACGTGACCAGCGAGTACATGATCGCCGCGGTGATGCCCAGCCCCAGCCACACCACGATGCCGAGGGCCCGGTAGTACAGGAGCATGTAGATCCCGACCAGCAGCAGGCCGACCGCCCCCGCGGCCAGACCGGCCCGCAGGGAGTCGCGACCGAGGCTGGCCGACACGGTCTGGACGGTCTGGCGGTCGAGCTGGACCGGCAGGGCGCCGTACTTCAGCACCAGGGCCAGGTCCTTGGCCTCGCTCTGGGTGAAGTTGCCGGTGATCACGCCGCTGCCGGGGAAGTCCGTGGTGTCGAGGCTCGGGGCCGAGCGGACGACGCCGTCCAGGTCGATGGCGATCTGGCCGCCGGTGCCGACGCTCGTCGCCATGTCGTTCCACTGCTTGGTGCCCTCACTGGTGAGGCTGAACTCGACCTCCCAGACGCCGGTGTTCGGTGCGACCGTGGCGCTGGCCCCCGAGAGCGCCTGGCCCTTCACCGCGGCCGGGCCGAGGAGGTAGCGGGCGGTCACCTTCCCGTTGGCGTCCTGCTCGGGAAGGATCACCTGCTTGGTCTCGTCGTCCTGCTCGGGCGGCGTGGTCGTGCTGAGGTCCGGCGGGACGGTGGTCGCCGGGGTGCCCTCGATCGTGGTGGAGGTGGTCGACGACGTCGGCGGCGAGGACGTGGTCGTGGGCGCGTCGGCCGGAAGCTGCTGGACCACGGGGCGGAAGAGCAGCTGGGCCGTCTGGCCGACGACCTCCAAGGCCCGGTCCTTGTTCTTCACGCCTGGCAGCGACACGATGATCGACGTCCCCTGCCGGGTGATCTCGGGCTCGGCCACCCCGAGCGCGTCCACCCGGTTCCGGATGATCTCGATGGCCTGGTCCAGGACGCCCGAGTCCACCTTGGTGTGGGGCTGCAGCACGATGGAGGCCCCGCCCTGCAGGTCGAGGCCGAGCTGGGGCGTGTTGCCGGAGAGCAGCGTCGCCAGGAGCGAGCCGAGGGCGATCACGACGACGACGACGAGCGAGACGACCAACGAGCGGCGCATCAGACGTCGTCCTCTCCGGTGGCCGCTTCCACGACGGCATCGGTGCCCTGGTCGTCATCCTCGTCGACGTCCTCGTCGGGGCCGACGCGCGACGTGACCGCGCTGCGCAGCACCCGCAGCACCACGCCGGGCGCCACTTCGACGGCCAGCGTCTCCTCGTCGACCGACGTGATGGTGCCGTAGACGCCACCGGCCGTGACCACCTCGTCCCCCGTGCGGAGGGACGCGATCACGACCTGGTGCTTCCGCATGCGACGCTGCTGAGGAAGAATGAGCAGCGCCCACATGAGGCCAAAGGTGATGAGAAGTGCAACAAGGGGTCCCATGAGGAAAGGGGGCCGCCGGGCGGCCGTCCTCCGAGGTTAGCTCGCCGCCGGCTCGGAGCCGCAGTCGGGTTTTCAGCCGAACAGGGCGGTGGCCGGGGGGGTCGGCGGCTCGGGCGCGGGTAACCCGACGTGGGCCCAGGCCGCCGCCGTGGCCACCCGCCCCCGCGGCGTGCGCTGGAGCAGGCCGAGCTGGAGCAGGAACGGCTCGTACACGTCCTCCACCGTCTCGGGCTCCTCGCCCACGCAGATGGCGAGCGTCGACAGTCCCACCGGCCCGCCGGCGAAGCGCCGGCACACCGCGTTCAGGATGGCCCGGTCGACCTTGTCCAGACCGGCCTCGTCGACCTCGAACAGGGCCAGGCCGTGCCGCGCCGCGGCCTCGGTGACCACCCCGTCGGCCCGGACCTCGGCGTAGTCGCGCACCCGGCGGAGGAGGCGGTTGGCGATGCGCGGCGTGCCCCGCGCCCGGCGGGCGACCTCGTGGCCCCCGGCCGGGTCGAGGGCCACGCCCATGATGCCGGCGGCCCGCACGACGATGGCCTCGAGCTCGGCGACGTCGTAGTAGTCGAGGCGGGCCACGAAACCGAAGCGGTCGCGCAAAGGCCCGGTGATGAGCCCCGTGCGGGTGGTGGCGCCGACCAGCGTGAAGCGGGGCAGGTCGAGCCGCAACGACCGCGCCGACGGCCCCTTGCCCAGGACGATGTCGAGCTGGAAGTCCTCCATGGCCGGGTACAGGACCTCTTCCACCACGCGGGGAAGGCGGTGGATCTCGTCGATGAACAGCACGTCGCCCTCGTCGAGGTTGGTCAGCACCGACGCCAGGTCCCCCGCCCGCTCCAGGGCCGGCCCCGAGGTGACCCGCAGGGCGACGCCCATCTCGGCGGCCACGATCCCGGCCAGGCTGGTCTTGCCCAGCCCGGGCGGGCCGGCCAGCAGCAGGTGGTCGACCGGCTCCCCCCGCCGGCGGGCGGCCTCGAGCAGGATCTCGAGGTGCTCGCGGAGTTGGGCCTGGCCCACGAACTCGGCCAGGCGCCGCGGTCGCAGCCCGACCTCGTCGACCTTCTCCCCCGGCGCGGTGACGGGCGTGAGCAGCTCGTTGCGGGTCACCGGGACGCGCCGAGGGTCTGCAGGGCGCTGCGGACCAGGGCGGTGAGGTCTCCCTCGGCCGGCAGCTCACCCATGGCCCGGCGCACCTCCTCGGGCTGGTAGCCGAGCGCGGCCAGGGCGGCACGAACCTCGGCCCGGGTGGATCCCTCGGCCCCGCTGCCCGCCCCGTCGCCGTCGCCACCCTCGGGCACGTCCAGGCGTGACTTGAGCTCGAGCAGGAGCCGAGCCGCGGTCTTGCGGCCCACGCCCGGGACGAGCATCAGCGCGTCGAGGTCTCCCTCGAAGACGACCCGGCGCAGCTCGCCGGGACCGTGCACGGAGAGGATGGCCAGGGCCAGCCCCGGCCCCACCCCGTGGGCGCCGAGCAGCGACTCGAAGCAGTCCCGGCCCTCGACCGTGGCGAACCCGAACAGGGTCAGCGCGTCCTCCCGGACGTGGAGGTGGGTGTGCACCACCACGTCGTCGCCCACCGGGCCCAGGTCGGCGACGGTGGACGGCGAGACACTGATGCGGTAGCCGACGCCGGCCACGTCGATTACCACCTCGCCGCGCGGCGAGCGGTGCACCAGCGTCCCGCGAAGTCTCCCGATCATCGGGCTCCCGCCCGACGAATGTTCACGGATCGGCGTCCCGGGCCGATCATCGGGCCTCCACGCGACGGCGGAGGGGCGCCATGGCCAGGTGGCAGAGGGCCAGGGCCAGGGCGTCGGCCGCGTCGGGCGGCCGGGGCACTTCGGCCAGGGCGAGCAGGGTCTGCACCATGCGCTGCACCTGCTCCTTCGGCGCCGAGCCGTAGCCGGCGACGGCCGACTTGACCTCGTTGGGGGTGTACTGCGCCACCTCGCAGCCGGCCTGCGACGCGGCCACGAGGGCCAGCCCGCTGGCCTGGCCGACCGACATGGCGGTGCGGGCGTTGACCTGGAAGAAGACCCGCTCCACGGCCACGACCGCGGGTTGCAACTCGGCGATCAGCCCCCGCAGCTCCCGGTCCAGCTCGGCCAGCCGGCCCGGCAGCGGGTCACCGGGCGGCGTGGTCAGAACGCCGACGGCGACCGCACGCGGGCGCATGCCCGGACCCCCCTCGACGCAGCCATAGCCGCACCGCGACACCCCGGGGTCGATGCCTAACACGAACAAGAGTTCGGACTCTAGCGGACGGCCGGCCTCCCGCCGCGGACCCACGCGGCACAGCCGGCAGCGCCGCCCTCAGGCGCCGGCTTCGACGAGCTGCAGGACGGCGTCGGGGATGTCGAAGTTCGCGTAGACGGCCTGGACGTCGTCGTGGTCCTCGAGCGCGTCGACGACCCGGAGCACCTTGCGGGCGTCGGCCTCGGACTCCAGGGCGATCGTGCTGGTGGGCACCATGGTGAGCTCCGCAGAGGCCACCTTCACGCCTGCCGCCTCCAACGCGTCGCGCAGCCGGCCGAGGTCCGTCGGCGGCGCGGTCAGCTGCCACGTGTCGCCCTGGTCGTCCAGGTCCTCCATGCCCGCGTCGAGGCCGATCATCATGAGCTCGTCCTCGTCGGTGGCCGGCCCGGCCTTGTCGACGATGATCACGGCCTTGCGCTCGAACTGCCAGGCGACGGCGCCCGGCTCGGCGCTCGACCCGCCGTTCTTGGAGAAGATCGCCCGTACGTCGGCCCCGGTCCGGTTGCGGTTGTCGGTGAGGGTCTCCACGTAGATGGCGACGCCGAGCGGGGCGTAGCCCTCGTAGTTCACCGCCTCGTAGCGGACGCCTTCGAGGTCTCCGGTTCCTCGCTTGATGGCCCGCTCGATGGTGTCCGTCGGCACCGACGCCTCGCGGGCCTTCTGGTACATGGTGCGCAGGGTGGCGTTGGCGTTCATGTCGGCACCGCCCTCACGGGCGGCGACCTCCACCTGGCGCAGGACCTTGGCGAACACCTTGGCCCGGACCTTGTCCTTGGCCCCCTTCTGGTGCTTGATCGTCGCCCACTTGGAATGTCCGGACATCTCAACCCTCCAGGAAGTGTCGGTGGAGCCGCAGGTCGTCGGAAAGCTCGGGGTGGAAGGCAGCGGCCATGACGGGTCCCTGCCGGCAGAGGACGGCGTGCCCGTCCACGCGTGCCAGCACCTCCACACCGTCGCCGACCCGCTCGATGACCGGCGCCCGGATGAACACGGCCGGAAAGCCGCCTCCGGGGACGCCGTCGACGGCGACGTCGGTCTCGAACGAGTCGACCTGACGCCCGAACCCGTTGCGGCGGACGTCGACGTCGAGGACGCCGAAGCTGCGCTGGTCCTCCCGGCCGTCGAGGATGCGGGTCGACAGCAGGATGAGGCCCGCGCACGTGCCGAAGGCGGGCATGCCCGCGGCCAGCCGTTCGGCCAAGGGGTCGAACAGCCCGGACAGGTCCAGCAACTTCGACATCGTCGTCGACTCCCCGCCGGGAAGGACGATTCCCTCGAGACCGGCCAGGTCCTCCGGCGTGCGGACCTGGACCGCGTGGGCACCCAGCGCGGTCAGCGCCTCAGCGTGGCGCTGGGACGCCCCCTGCAGCGCCAGGACCCCGACCTTGTGCACCTGGGGGCACCCGACTGCCGGTGGTGCGGGCGACCATCACCAGCCCCGCTCGGCCATGCGGGTCTCGAGGCTGCCGATCTCGGCGCCCCGCATGGCATCGCCCAGGCCGCGGCTGACCTTGGCCACGATCTGCGGATCCTGGAAGTGGGCGGTCGCCTCGACCACGGCGCGGGCCATGGCCACGGGGTCGCTGCTCTTGAAGATGCCGGACCCGACGAACACCGCCTCTGCTCCGAGCTGCATGACGAGCGACGCATCGGCCGGGGTGGCGATCCCGCCGGCGCAGAAGAGGGGCACCGGCAGCGCTCCCGTCTCGGCCACCTCGGTGACCAGGTCGATGGGCGACTGCAGCTGCTTGGCCCACGCGTAGCGCTCGGCGCTGTCGGCCTGGGTGAGCCGACGGATGTCGCCCAGGATCGACCGCAGGTGGCGGACGGCCTCGACGATGTTGCCGGTGCCGGCCTCCCCCTTGGAGCGGATCATGGCTGCTCCCTCGGACACCCGGCGCAGGGCCTCGCCCAGGTTGGTGGCCCCGCACACGAAGGGCACGGCGAACGGCCACTTGTCGATGTGATGCGCCTCGTCGGCGGGGGTGAGGACCTCGCTCTCGTCGATGTAGTCGACCCGGAGCGCCTCCAGGACCTGAGCCTCGGCAAAGTGGCCGATGCGGGCCTTGGCCATGACCGGGATGGTGACCGCGGCCTGGATGGCCTCGATCATGGCCGGGTCGCTCATGCGGGCGACGCCGCCGTCCCGGCGGATGTCCGACGGCACCCGCTCGAGGGCCATGACCGCCACCGCGCCGGCGTCCTCGGCGACGCGGGCCTGGTCGACGTCGACGACGTCCATGATCACGCCGCCCTTGAGCATCTCGGCCAAGCCGCGCTTGACGCGGCTGCTCCCGGTCACGCGGCTGCCGGCGACGTGGGCCCCGGGGGTGCGGTCGGTCATGGGGCCGATTCTACGCCGTCGACCATGGTGCTCCAGGCGAATAGAGGTCCGCCGACCCGGCGGCTCAGCCGGTGCTGACCGGGGCCCCGTTGCGGGCCAGCTCGATCCACGTCCGCCCCGGTAGGAGCTTCACCGGGTTCCCGTCGCCGTCGGTGTAGGCCGGGTAGGCCGACTGGGACGACTTCGTCCACGTCCCCTTCACCGCCGTCCCCCCGGCCAGGATCAACGCGTCGCCGGTGCCGACGGTGACCGCCCGCTCGACGGGCGTGCCGTTGACGTCCTCGTCGCCCGGGCTCGGTTCGTAGTCGGTGAACTGCACGATCACGTTGGCGGCCGCCACGCGACCGCCGTTGTCGACCAGCCCGCCGCGCGTGTACGTGGACGTCGCCGGGTCGTAGTCGTAGACGGCGAACGTGTCGCCGACCCGGGCGTTGAGGTGGACCGCCGGTGTCGCCCCCGCGCCGGTGAACGGCTGGCCGGCGGGCAGGAATGGGCCGAACGCGGGCGGCGGCGGGGCCTTCGCCGGCCCCGCGGCCCACAGCGCCGAGGTGGACGTGTACAGGTTGTCGGGCGCGGATCGGCCCGGCTGGCGGAAGTAGGCCTTGCCGGGGCCCTCGTCGAGGAGGTCGACCCCGACGTCGAAGACGCCCGGCGTGCTCCGCAGCAGGTCGATGAACTTCGGGGTGCCCCCCGAGTACCCGAAGAGGCCGCCGAACGGCCCCACCACGTCGGGATCGGAGGGCCGGACCGAGCGGACCGGGCCGACGAGGTTGGCGTCCGTCGACTGGAACACGGCCAGGAACCGGGTGATGCCTCCCTCCACCACCTCCTCGAACACCACGTCGGCGGCGTCGAGGCCGGACTGCGGCCGGGCGACCGGCGGGTTCTCGATCTTGATCGTCAGGGCCGGCCGGCGGAGCTTCGCCGCGTCGGTCAGGGGCAGGCCGGTGAGAGGGGCGATCGGGGGCAGCGTCGTCGTCGTCACCGCGGGCGCGATGACCGGCGCGGAGGTGGGCGACGGGCCGATCGCCGCCTTCCTGCCTCCTCCCCCGCAGGCCGCAGCCAGCACGAGCACGGCGACCGCCAGGACGGGCACCCGTGGTCGCAGCCCGCACCCGCTGCGGGGCGGGCGGGACAAGCTCATGCGGATCACGGGCTCCCTCTCCGCCCGGACGCGCCCCAGCGGCGCGTTCCGCCGGGCGGCCCCTACCGTACGTGGCCGACCGCTCGTCGCGACAGGCACGGACGACGCGCGCGGATCATCCGACGCGCACGGCTCCGGAGATCCTCTGAAACGCTGCGGCTCAGCCGGAGGTGAGGGCGGCGCCGGGCTCCAGGAGGTGGATCCAGGTCTGGCCCGGCGGCAGGGTGATCGGCTTGCCCGCCGAGTCGACATAGGTGGTCACCGAGCCGACCGCGGCCTTGGTCCACTTGGCCTTGGTCATCGTGCCTGCCGCGAAGATCAGGGCGTCGCCGGAGCCGACGACCTCAGGGAACCGCACCTTCTTGTCGGCCGGGAAGGTGGAGTACGGCGTGTACTGGACGACGATGTTGGTGGGGCTGATCTGCCCGCCCCCCTCGAGCGCGTGGGGCTTGCCGTCGGTGGACCGCTTCCACGTGCCGGACGCCGGATCCCATTGGTAGGCGGCGCTGATGTCCGGCCCGGGCGAGAGGCTGAGGTGCGTCGCCGGGGTGGCGCCGGTGGCCGCGTAGACCTGGCCCTTGAGAAGGAACGGCCCGAACGCGGGCGGCGGCGACCCGGCGCCCACCTTGTGGAACAGGGCGTCGGTGGTCGTGTACAGGTTGTGCGGAGCGGCCTTGCCGGCGCGGCGCTTGAGGGTGTCGGTGTCGTTCTCGGTGATCTGGCGCACGCCGGACGCCTTGACCACGTCGAGCACGCCGGGGCTGCCTCCGGAGAAAGCCAGCGCGGCGCGCAGCGGTGCGATGACGTTCGGGTCGGCCGGTCGCACCGAGCGCACCGGGCCCACCGTGGGGGCGTCGGAGGACTGGAATACCACGATGAAGCGCGTGATGCCCTCGGTGTACTCCTCGTAGACGATGTCGGCGTGGTCGATGCCGGCCTGGGGGCGGGCGTCGGCGCTGTTGTCGATCTTGACCGCGACCGCGGGCCGGCCGGCCCGCGCCGCGTCCGACGTCGGAACGCCGGTGAGCGGGAACACCGCGTTCGGAGCCAGCGACGTCGTGGTCGCCGGGCCGGTGCTGGCTTTGGCCGCCTTGTCGCCGCCGCCCCCGCCGCACGCGGCGGTGATGGCCAGCACCAGCGGCACGGCGAGGGCCAGCGCCCTGGAACGTGTCGTTTTCCTCATCGCACTCATCACAGCTCCTTGAGGGCCTGAATCCGCTCCTCCAGGGGAGGATGCGTGTCGAACAACCGGTTGAGCCGGGAGAGCCGCCCCTCCTCCGGTGTGCGGGCCAGCGGCGATTCCACCCAGAGGTGGGCCGTGGCCCTCGACGACGAGTGCACGACGGTGGTGTCTTCCTTCAGCTTCTCCAACGCCGAGATAAGCCCCGGAGGGTACCGGGTCAGGGCGACCCCGCTCACGTCGGCGAGCGCTTCGCGCCGGCGGCTGATCGTGGCCTGCATGACTCGGGCGACCAGGGGGGCGAGGATCAGCAGCACCAACCCGACGATGGCGAACACCGCCTGCGGTCCGGCGCCGCCGTTGCTCTGGCGGTCCCGCCGGCGGGGGCCGCCCCACCACATGAACCGCAGGCTGAAGTCGGCGAGAAGGGCGATGACCCCCACCAGGGTGACGGCCAGGGTGGATACGAGGATGTCGTAGTTCTTCACGTGGCTCAGCTCGTGGGCCAGGACGCCCTCCAGCTCGACCCGGTTCATCTTTTCCAGCAGCCCCGTCGTGACCGCCACCGCGGCGTGGCGGGGGTTGCGGCCGGTGGCGAAGGCGTTGGGCGCCACGTCGTCGATGACGTAGACGCGGGGTTTGGGCAGCCCGGCGGCGATACACAGCCCCTCGACGAGGTTGTGCAGGCGGGCGTACTCCGTCGGGTCGGCCGGGCGGGCGTGGCTCATGGCCAGCGCCACGGAGTCGGACTTCCAGTACGACACCGCCGACATGCCGCCCGCGATCACCAGGGCGATCAGGAGCCCGGCCAGGCCGAAGCCGAACAGGAGGTCGACGGCCCAGCCGACCAGCAGCACGAGCGCGACGAAGCCGGCGACGAGGACGACCGACCTCCGCTTGTTGGAAGAGATCTGCTCGTACAGGACTTAGCTCAGAACTGCACGGAGACGGGACCCCGGGAGGTGTCGTCCGCCTCGAAGTACTCGTGCTCCTTGAACCCGAACATGCCGGCCAGGATGTTGGACGGGAAGCTCTGGATCTTCGTGTTGAGGCGGAGAACGGCGTCGTTGTAGAACTGGCGGGCGTAGGAGATCCGACCCTCGGTGCTGCTCAGCTCCTCCTGCAGGGACAGGAAGTTCTGGTTGGCCTTGAGGTCCGGGTAGGCCTCCGACACCGCGAACAGCGACTTGAGGGCGCCGCTGATCTGGTTCTCGGCCTGAGCCTGGGCGACGGGGCCCTGGGCGTTGAGCGCGTTGGCCCGGGCCTGGGTGACGGCCTCGAGGGTGCCCTTCTCGTGGGCGGCGTAGCCCTTGACCGTCTCGACCAGGTTCTGGATCAGGTCGTAGCGGCGGCGGAGCTGGACGTCGATCTGGGCCCATGCGTTCTGGATCCGGTTCCGCAGCCGAACCAGCCCGTTGTAGGTCATGGCCACATACAGCAGGATGAGGACGACCACCACGATCACGATGATCGGGACCATGCAACCCTCCTCTCCGAAGTCGGCCCGGTCAAAAGCCGGCGCCCGATCATCATAAGGGGCCTGACCGGTTTATGGCCGTCCGGTACAGCGCGACGTACCGCTCGGCCAGCCGGTCCATGGAGAAGGCGGCGGCGCGGGCGACTCCTGCAGCCGAGAGCGCGGCGGCCAGGTCGGGGTCTTCCAGGACCCGGCGCAGGGCGACGCCGAGGCTCTCGGCGTCGCCGGGAGGCACGAGCAGGGCGGCGGGGTCGCCCTCGCCGATCACGTTGCGGTAGCCGGGAAGGTCGCTGGCCACGATCGGCGTCTCGGCGGCCATGGCCTCCAGCAGGATCATCCCGAACGACTCGCCGCGCAGCGAGGGGGCGCACAGGACGTGCGCGCCCCGCAGCCGGCGGATCTTCTCGTCGTCGTCGATGCGGCCGAGCCACTCCACCCGGCGGTCGCCGGCGGCCGCGGCCTGCAGCCGGGCCGTGTCGGGCCCGTCGCTGGCCACCCAGATACGGGCGTGGGCCGGCAGGTGGGGCAGGGCGTCGATCAGAACGTCGAGGCCCTTGCGAGCCTCGTGCCTGGACAGGAACAGCACGGTGGGGCCCTCGGTCGGCCAGGGGACCGCCTTGGCGAACCGTTCGACGTCGATGCCGTTGTGGAGCATCTCGTAGTCGCCGCCCAGCGAGCACGCGGCGAGGTCACGGGCGTCCTCCGACACCGCGCAGCGCACGGTGAGGCGGCCCGCCAGCCAGCACGTCAGCGGCGCCAGCCACCGGTAGGCGGCGCTGGTGCCGGCGGCGTGGAAGGTCCCGACCATCGGCGCGCTGCAGCAAACCAGCGTCGTCACCGTGCAGCCGGGGGCGATCGGCTCGTGGAGGTGGACGACGTCGAAGTGCTCGTCGCGCAGGGCGGCGATGGTCCGCAGGGCGCACGACGGGTCGGGGGCGATCGGCGCCATGGAGCCGTTGGCCGCGGTCGGCACGCTCTTGCCGAGGGGCACGATGCCGACCTCGGGGGGCGCCCCGTCGCACGGCCCCAGCACCCGGACCTGGTGCCCGAGCCCGCGCAGGGCCCGGGCCAGCCCGAGGACCTGGCCCTGGACGCCCCCGGGCAGCGACAGGCTGTACGGGGACATCAGGCCGACACGCACCAGGTGAGCGTACATACTGACCTGATGACTGAGGACAATCTCACCCGGGCCGAAGCGCAGGACCGAGCCACCAAGCTGTCGGCCGTCTCCTACGCCGTCGACCTCGACCTGACGGCGGGTGAGGAGACCTTCACCAGCACGACGACCGTGCGGTTCCAGGCCAATCTGCACGGCATCAGCACCTTCATCGACCTGGACGCCTCCGCGCTGCGAGAGGCGACGCTGAACGGCCGGACCATCCCGGTCGAGTCCTACGACAAGGCCAAGAGCCGGATCCCCCTCCGCGGCCTCAGCGCCAACAACGAGCTGCGCATCGTCGCCGACTGCGCCTACCAGCACACCGGCGTGGGGATGCACCGCTTCGCCGATCCCACCGACGGCAAGGTGTACCTCCACACCCAGTTCGAGCCGTACGACGCCCACCGCGTCTTCGCCTGCTTCGACCAGCCCGATATCAAGGCGACCTTCACCCTGAACGTGACCGCGCCCGAGGCGTGGACCGTGATCGGCAACAGCCCGTCGACCCGCGAGGGCGACACCTGGCGTTTCACCCCGACGCCCGTGATCTCGACGTACCTGGCCGCGGTCGTGGCCGGCCCGTACGCCGTCGTGCGCGAGACCCGGGGCGACGTCGAGCTCGGCATCTACTGCCGGGAGTCGCTGGCCTCCTACCTCGACGCCGACGAGCTGTTCACCCTCACCCGCCAGGGCCTGGACTTCTTCGAGGAGGAGTTCGGCTACGCCTACCCCTTCGCCAAGTACGACCAGCTGTTCGTCCCGGAGTTCAACTTCGGCGCCATGGAGAACCCGGGCTGCGTCACCTTCAACGAGTACATGGTCTTCCGCTCCCGCCAGACGGAGGCGGCCCACGAGGGTCGGGCCAACACGCTTCTCCACGAGATGGCCCACATGTGGTTCGGCGACCTGGTCACCATGCGCTGGTGGGACGACCTGTGGCTCAACGAGAGCTTCGCCACCTACATGGCCACCCACGCCCTGGCCCAGGCCACCCGGTTCTCAGACAGCTGGGTCCGGTTCGCGGCCGGGACCAAGGCCGGCGCCATGGCCCAGGACCAGCTCCCGTCCACGCACCCCATCTCCGCCGACATCGTCGACACCGATGCGGTACGCCTGCACTTCGACGGCATCACCTACCTGAAGGGCGCGTCGACGCTCAAGCAGCTCGTCGCCTGGGTCGGCCAGGAGGCCTTCGTCGAGGGGCTCCGGCGCTACTTCGCCCGCCACGAGTGGGCCAATGCCACCCTGGCCGACTTCCTGGCCGTGCTCGAGGAGACCAGCGGCCGCCAGCTCGGGCCCTGGTCGCACGAGTGGTTGGAGACGGCCGGGGTCAACACGTTGCGGGCCTCCTTCTCCGGCGACGACTCCTACGACGCCTTCGCCATTCTCCAGGAGGGCCAGCCCGGCAACGACACGCTGCGCTCGCACCGGGTTGCCATCGGCCTCTACCGCCTGGGCGACAAGGGCCTGGTGCGGGACCGGCGGGTCGAGCTGGACGTCATCGGGGCGCGTACCGAGGTCGCCGAGCTGGTCGGCGAGACGCCGCCGGACCTGCTGCTGCTCAACGACGACGACCTCACCTACGCCAAGTTCCGCCTCGACGCCCGCTCGGTCGCCACCCTCACCGACCACCTGAGCGACATCGCCGACCCGCTGGCCCGCAACCTGTGCTGGGCCGCGATGTGGGACATGGTGCGCGACGGTGAGCAGCCCACCCGGCGTTACGTCCGGCTGGTGCTGGCCCACGCCCCGGCCGAGACCGACGACTCCACCCTCGCCCGCCTCCTCGCCCAGGCCGACACCGCGGTCGACGTCTACGGCGACCCCGCCAACCGGGCCGCGGCCCGGTCCGCGCTGGCGGCCGCGGCGCGTGCCGGCCTGGAGGCGGCCGAGCCGGGAAGCGACCGCCAGCTGATCTGGGCCCGCCACCTGTTGTCGGTCGCCGACTCGGCTGAGGACCTGGCCTTCGCCCGAGGCATCCTCGACGGCTCGGCCGAGGTGCCGGGGTTGGCCGTCGACACCGATCTCCGCTGGCAGACGGTGATGATGCTGGCGTCCGTGGGGGCCGACGACGGAGGCGCCCTGATCGACGCCGAGCTCCGCCGCGACCCCACCGACATCGGTGAGCGCCGGGCCGCGTCAGCGCGCGCCTCCCGACCGACGCGAGAGGCGAAGGAGTCGACGTGGGGCCGCCTCGTCGGTGAGGCCGGCCTCCCGCTGGCCACGTTGCGGGCCCTCGCCGGCGGCTTCCACCAGATCGGTCAGGACGAGCTGCTCGCGCCGTACGTCGACCCCTACTTCGACTCCCTCGAGCGCTTCTGGGACGAGCGGACGCGTGACGAGGCCCTCAGCCTGGCCCGCGGCCTCTTTCCGGGGACGCTGATCGGCTCCCGTGTCGTCGAGGCCACCGACCGGGCCCTCGCCCGCGACACCCTTCCCGGCCCGCTCCGGCGCATCCTGCTGGAGAGCAAGGACGGCATGGAGCGCGCTCTCCGGGCACGCGCCGCCGACGTGGACGCCTGACGACCGTCCCCTACTCGGGCGGTCGCTTGCGTCCGACCCGTCGGGCGAGGCGGCCGAGCCAGACCAGCAGGCGGGCGATCGGGTCGGGAAAGATCCCCGGCTCCCCTTCGACGATGTTGTTCCGCACCCGTCCAGTATCGCCGCCCACCGTCGCTAGCGTTGGCCGCCGATGACCGTGCCGTGCGCCGTCGCCCCCGGACCGGCCGCTGCGTTGGTGGTCGACGCCATCACGTCGGCGGGCGGCGCCCTCGTCGATCCCGATGCGGCCGAGGCCCTGATCTGGACCGATCCGGCCGACGCCGCGGGCCTGTCGGAGCTGCTGGCGACGGCTCCGGGGGTGCGCTGGGTCCAGCTGCCGTTCGCCGGGGTGGACCGCTTCGCCGGCCTGTTCGACGACGGCCGGACCTGGACCAGCACCAAGGGGGCCTACTCCGAACCGGTCGCCGAGCACGCGCTGGCGCTCGGCCTGGCCGGTCTGCGACAACTGCCCCGCCGAGCCCGAGCCGTCGCCTGGGGCGACCAGGCCGGGCTGCGCCTGGCCGGGAGCCGGGTCACGATCGTCGGGGGTGGCGGGATCACCCGGTCGCTCCTCGCCCTGCTGGCGCCGTTCGGTGTCGAGGCGACGGTCGTGCGCCGCCACCCGGCGGGCGTCCCGGGTGCGGCGACGGTTCTCGCGCCCGAGCAGCTCCACGACGGGTTGGCCGGCGCCCGTCTCGTCGTCCTCGCACTGGCCCTCACTCCGGAGACGACCGGCATCATCGGCGCTCCCGAGCTGGATTGCATGCCGGGCGACGCCTGGCTGGTCAACGTCGCCCGGGGCGCGCACGTGGTGACCGATGACCTGGTGGCGGGGCTGGACGCCGGAGCCATCGGCGGCGCCGCCCTGGACGTCACCGATCCCGAGCCCCTTCCTCCCGGCCACCCGCTGTGGGGCAGGGACAACTGCCTCATCACCCCCCACACCGCCAACACGTGGGAGATGGCCGAGCCGCTCTTCGCCGAGCGCGTCCGGGTCAACGTCGACCGCTACCAGCGCCGGGAACCCCTCGTGGGAGTGGTCGACCCGGCGCTGGGGTACTGAGCCGAGCCGCCGCCGCTCACGACGACGGCGAACCTCGGCTGGTCGCGGGCCTAGACGTAGACGATCTCGAACAGCTTGGTCACGCCGGTGATCTCGAACAGCCGGCGCGTCGCAGGGGTCGGCGACCGGAGCACCATGTCACCTCCGGCCTGCCGGAAGCGCCTGGCCCCGCCGACGAGCACACCGAGGCCGGTGGAGTCGATGAAGTTGGTACCGCCGAGGTCGACGACGACCCGGTGCAGCCGGTCGTCGACCAGCGCCCACAGGATGGTCCGCAGCGTGGCCGCCGAGTAGCAGTCGAGGTCGCCCGTGACGGTCACGGTCGCCACCTCGTCCTGGCCGTCGACGGACACTGCGAAGTCGAGATATCCGGGAATGCCGCTCCGGTCGAGGTCGACGAGGTCGGAACGATTCTCGTTGTGCATGAGGCACCGCCTTGGTGTTGCCCTGGCGCTCGACACGGCGGCGTCGGCGCGGGCGTCCTTCTCACGACGGCTGGAGCTTCAACCAAGGTCCATTCTCGCGCCGATTCGGGGGACCCGACACAATTCGGGCGCCCGGCGGACTTCACCTCAGGAGTCGCCCCACCCGCGCAGCACGTCGGAACTCGACAGCACGCGGCGGTCGCATCGGGCCCGTTCCGGCCCGGCCGGCCGGCGGCCGCGTGGCGGGCGACATCGCCGGTCGGGCGGCCGGACGACTGCACGTTCGTGACCGACCGCGCCCGGGTAGGCAGCCACCCTCGCCGACTGTCCGGAGAAGGGAGCCCCGTTGGAGGACCTGCCGCAGGATTCCGTCGAAAAGCTGGCGCGGGTCACCAGGCTCCTCAAGACGCAGCGGACGCTTCCGGCCAGGCTGGAGGCGCTCGTCGCCATCGTCAAGCGGACGGTGCCTCACTGCGACGCGGTGGGTGTGAGCCTGGTGATCGCCGGTGAGCCGGCCAGCGTCGCCGTCTCCGACCGCCTGGCGGTCGAGATCGACCTCGTCCAGTACCAGACCGGGGAAGGCCCCTGCCTGGCTGCGATCACCGACTCCCAGGTCATCAGGATCGACCTGCTCGAGCGCGACAGCCGCTTCACCCGGTTCGCGCCCGGAGCGCTCGACCAGGACATCAGCAGCATCCTGTCCACGCCACTCGCCGTGGAGGGGCGGACGGTGGGCGCCCTCAACATGTACTCGCGACTCCCCGACGCGTTCGGCGCCGCCGCCGAGGACGCGGTACGCCCGATGGCCGACTACGCCGCGGAGGTGATCGCCACCTCCCCGCTGTACGCCTACTCCCTGGACATGGTGGAAGGGTTGATGGAGACGCTCGAGACGAAGGCCCTGATCGGCCAGGCGACCGGGGTCATCATGGGGACCGAGCAGTTGACCGACGCCGATGCCCTGGAGCGGCTCCGGGACCTGGCCCTGCGCAGCGGCGACTCCCTGCGCGCCGTCGCCACCCGCGTTCTCGAGGAGCGCCCGACGGGTCCATTGCCGGCCGTCATCGACCCGCTGCCCGTCACCGACGAGTTCTGAGGCGGCGGCGATCCCGGTTCAGTGCCGGGAGCGCCAGGCTTTCAGCGGGCGACGACCTCGTATGCGGCGGCATGGACGGGGAACGGTGCCAGCCGCCCGGAGGCGTCGTGGAAGTCCTGGTTCTGGGTCGCCGTCCGGAAGGCGTCGTCGGACTCCCAGGTGCTGACGTTCACGAACCGGAAGTCCGGAGCGGCCGACACCGCCCGATGCATGGTGTTGCTGACGAAGCCCGGCTGGCCTTTCAGAAAGGCGTTCGCCTTCTCCCACGAGTCCAGGAACCTCGTGGCGTCCTCGTGCGCCACTTCGTACGAGACGATGACTGTGCACTGCCGATCTGCCATCGAGGTGCCCCCATCTCCATGCGACATGAACGAGACAGGATCATACCGGGCAGGGCGCGCGGCAACGGAATGCCCTCTTCGCGGGCCGAGGTGCGCGCATTCTCAGCTCCCCCTGCGGCGAGCAGGACCCGTGCCGACGGCGTCGCAGCTCCGACGGCCTCGCACTTCCGCCGAAGCCGGGAGGAATCGTCGCGTAGAAGCGCCGACGACGGCTTCACGGCGGTCCGGGCCTTATCCATTGACAGTCGTCGATTTCTACGGTGTACTCATCGACATCGGTCGATTCAACCACAAGGAGCCCACCATGTCGCGTGTCCAGCTCGCCCTCAACGTCGACGACCTCGACGCCGCCGTCGCCTTCTACACGAAGCTCTTCGCCACGGCGCCGGCCAAGCTCCGGAACGGGTACGCGAACTTCGCCATCGCCAGTCCTCCGCTGAAGCTGGTGCTGTTCGAACAGCCCGGCAAGGGCGGCAGCATCAACCACCTGGGCGTGGAGGTCGAGAGCCGCGACGAGGTCGGCGCGGCGCAGGCACGGCTCGCGGCCGAGGGCCTGTCCACCGCCACCGAGGAGGGTGTCGCGTGTTGCTACGCCCGCCAGGACAAGGTGTGGGTCGATGGGCCGTCCGGAGAGCCTTGGGAGATCTACACGGTCATCGAGGACGTCGACATGCCTGGCGGCCAGCTCCGCACCGTGGACCCCGACACCGGGGCGAGTTGCTGTGCCGTCGTGGAAGGCGACACGGTCGCGGCCGGTTCCTCCGCCTGCTGCTAGGTGATCGACCGGGGCCTGGCGCGTCGTCTTGTGGGAGAAGGCATCGGCACCGGCCTGCTCGTCGTCGCGGTCGTGGGGTCGGGCATCGCCGCCCAGCGTCTGTCACCGGGAGACGTCGGGCTGCAGCTCTTCGAGAACGCCGCCGCGACGGCCGCTGCGCTGGTCGCCATCATCCTCGCCGTCGGGCCGGTATCGGGCGCTCACCTCAATCCGGTCGTCACCCTGGCCGATCGTGTGCTCGGGGGGCTCACGACCGTCGAGGCGCTCGCCTACGTCGGCGTGCAGCTGGTCGGCGCCGCGCTGGGTGCGGTCGTCGCCAACCTCATGTTCTCGCTTCCGGTCATCCAGCTTTCGACGAAGGGGCGCAGCGCGGGCGCCCTGTGGCTCGCCGAGGTGGTGGCCACCTTTGGTCTGCTGCTGGTCATCTTCGGCGTGGTGCGATCGGGACGGGCGTCGGTCGCCCCGTTCGCCGTGGGCTGCTACATCGGCGGCGCGTACTTCTTCACGTCCTCGACCAGCTTCGCCAACCCGGCCGTGACGGCAGCCCGGATGCTGTCCAACACCTTTGCCGGCATCGCTCCTGGCTCGGTCGTCCCGTTCGTGGTCGCCCAGCTCGCCGGCGCAACTTTGGCGGTGCTCACCGTCCGCTTCCTCTATCCGGACGTGGCCGGGACCGCCGACCGCGTGGTGCTGCCGCACCCGGCGGCCGACGAGGTCGCGCCACTGAAGAAGTGAAGACGTCCTCGTCGACCGTCCTGCGCAGCGCCCGGGATCACCGCAGCGAGCACCGCCAACGTCGGTTGCAGGAGCAGAGGGGTTGACAACCTCCCTGCCCGCCGGCGCTCAGGCTGCGACGAGGCGTGCGTCGAAGTAGTCGGCGAGGGCCAACAGCTGCCCGGCGGCGTCGCCCTCGAACGCCGGCCCGTGCATCATGGCGAGGCGCCCCGGCGCCAGCGCAGCCAGTCGACGCAGCGTCGGGCCGGTCTGCGGGGTGTAGGCGTGGCCGTGCATCAGCTGGTCGTGGGCCATCGCCGCTTCGCTGACGTCGTCGGTCGTCAAAGCGACGGCCCGTCCGGTGCGGGAGAACAGATCGCCACAGAACAGCGTGTTGGTGGTCTCGTCGAAGAGCACGCCCGCCTCCCACGGACCCGGCACGTGCGGCGTGTCGAGCCAGCGCAGCCGGTGACCACCGATGTCGACGACGTCACCGTCGGCCAGAGGTCGGACGGGTCGGCTGGACAGGTCGGAGAGGCAGAGGAACACGCCGGTTCGACCATGGGTGGCCTCGACATGCGGTGCGGTCGCCTCCCACTCACGCAGCGAGCCGTACTCGTCAGGCCGCGAGGCGTGGCCGGAGCTGATCCAGCGCAATGCCGTCAGGTCGACGAGGCGGGCCGTCGCGTCGCGCACCTGCGGGAAGAGTGCCCGGGTCCCGGTGTGAAACAGCATCGGCTCGTCGCCCTCGATGAGGAACTGGTTGTAGGTGATGCCTCCCGGCGGACCGGCGGCGACATAGGTCGAGATGCGGTGGATGCCGTCGGCGATCTCGTCGGTCGTGGTGCTGGTGTCGTTGGTCATGGCCTCACTCTCCGCCCCGCCCAGCGGTGCCGCCATCCCAACTATCTGGGATCGCCCTCGCTTTGGCCGAGTCGCATACGCTCGTCGCCAGGGCTGATCGCGACCGGTCGCCCATGAACGTCGGCAGATCGGCGACACCCAGACAGGGGCGCCGCGTCAGCTCTGCACGGAGGAGGATGGATGCGAGTAACCGGCATCAATGCGAACCTTCCGGTCGGTGACATCGCCGCTGCCCGTGACTTCTACACCGACTACCTCGGGTTGCGCGTCGAAGAATTCAACCTGGGGTGGGTTGCTCGCTACCGTTCGCCGGGCGGCGAGGCGTCCGTTCAGCTCGTCACTCGCGACGCCACGGCGCCCCATGACTCCGTCATCTCGGTGCACGTCGGCGCCGGCGTCGACGAGGCGTATGCAGAGGCGAAGCGGCGGGGGTACGAGATCGTTCACCCGCTCACCGACGAGGCGTGGGGCCCGCGAAGGTTCTTCGTGCGCGCCCCGGATGGCAACGTGATCAACATGGTGAGCCACGTCGACGAATAGCTCGGGCGGCGGGTCGCCGTACGACGAAGGGCCTCAGTCCCGCCAGCACCAGTCCGGTGCGCTCCCCACCCGGCAGACGCGCTGTGACATCTCCTCCTGCGACCCTCTCGCCTGCTCGACCGCCGAGACGATTAGCCCCGGTTAGGGGGCCGGGGATCGCCACCCGATGGTCCCCCTCGGGCCTCGGGCCGGCGCGAGCTTCGAAAAGAGTCCGCTCGCAGTCCTCCCCGGATCCCCGACAAGATGTGAAACGGCAGCTCAGAGGGGCTACAACCGGTCGGACGGCCAGTTGGGCTGGAAGAGGTGCCACTGCTCGGGGGCGGCCCGGATGAGATCCTCCAGCTCGCCGGCGAGGGCCCGGGTGTCGGCGACGGGGTCGCCGGTCAGCGGGAGCGGCGGTCGCACGACGGCGTGGTGGCCGCGGCCCCTGAAGTAGACGGCCGTCGGCAGGAGGGGGGCGCCGAAGCGCGCCGCCAGGGTGGCCGGGCCCGCCGGAAGGGTGGTCTGCTCCCCGAAGAACTCGACCTCCACCCCTCCGCCGGCGATGTCGCGGTCGGACACCAGGGCGACGATCTGGTTGGCGCGGAGCGCCCGCACCACCGACAGCCCGGCCGAACGGTTGAGGGGGATGACGGTGAAGCCCTGGGACCGCCGCAGCTCGGTGAACCAGGCGAACACCTCGGGCGGCTTCAGCGCCTCGACGACCACCGTGAGCGGGAACCCCTGGCGCACGAACCAGGAGCCGCCGACCTCCCAGCCGCCGACGTGGGGCAGGGCGAGGATGGCCCCGGTGCCCGCATCCAGCGCGGCACGGATGTGCTCCAGGCCCTCGATGCTGAAACCGGCGTCGACGTCGGCCGGATCCATCTGCGGCAGCCGGAGCGACTCCATCCAGTACCGGCCGTAGGACGCGAAGGCGGCGCGCACAGCCCGGTCGCGGTCACGGCCCTCCAGAGCGACCCCGCGGGCCCGGGACTGGTGACGGGCGACGAGCATCCGGTCCCGAGCCGACTTGGGCGAGGTGGCGACGACCGACGCAAGGGCTTCGGCGATGGGAACCGCTGCGGACCGCGGCAGGGCGCAGGCAGCCCAGGCTGCGGCCCGGAGGGTCGAGAGGAGCCGGTGGTCCCACGCCGCCCGGGCGCGGGAGAGGGTTCGGCCGGCTACGGCCGGGTACGGGCGCGACGCCAGCTGGCCGGGCGCGGCCGGGTGGCCCGGCGGGCCCGCCACGATCCGGCGTCCCCGCGCTGGGCGGACATCCGGGACCGCTCACCGTCGGGACCGAAGCCGACGGACGGGCGTAGGCCGGACCAGCGGCCGGTGAGCCGCTCACCGGCCGGGCGGCGGGGCACGGTGGCGCTGGCCTGGCGCCAGACCATCAGGAAGCGCTGGACCGCGGTCAGCACGGTGAGGCCGAGCATCAGCCACAACAGCGGGACGAGGATCACGCTGAACAGCAGGCCGAGGCCGATGGCGATCATGCGCTCCGCCCGCTCCATCAGCCCGCCGCGAGCGGTGAAGCCGAGCGACTCCGCTCGGGCCCGCTCGTAGGACACCAGGTTCGAGGCGCCCAGGATGGCGAGGGGCAGCAGGGCGACGTGCGAGCTGTGGGTGTTGGCCAGGTACCAGGCCAGGCCGCCGAGCACGAGGCTGTCGCTCACCCGGTCGACCACCGAGTCGAAGAACGCGCCCCGGGGCGACGACGTGCCCGACGCCTTGGCCACCGCGCCGTCCAAGACGTCCGGGACGGCCGACGCAGCCAGGAGGCACCACCCGACGAACAGCCAGCCATTGGCGACCGTGACGGCGCAGGCTGCGGACAGGAGGAGACCGAGGACCGTCAGCTGGTCGGCGCTGATGCCCGCCTTCTTGAGGCCCGAGCCAACCGGCCGCAGGCTGCGCTCCACGCCTGCTCTGCACCGCTTGTCGAACATAGGGCTCCTTCAGAAAGAACTTTCTGCCCTTTGAGGCTACCAGGGGAAGCCGTAAGCTGAACGCCTTACTCTCTCCGACCAGGTACATCGGCGGCCCTCCGCCGACTGAGCAGCGAGGCGCCCGTGAAGAGCTTCCCTCCCGCCAAGATCCGTAACGTCGCCCTGGTGGGCCACGGCGGCGCCGGAAAGACGAGCCTGGCCGAGGCCCTGCTCTTCTGCGCGGGAGCCATCAGCCGGATGGGCCGGGTGGAGGACGGGACGACCACCACCGATTTCGACCCGGAGGAGGTTCGCCGCCACCTGTCGCTGTCGCTGGCCCTCGCCCCGTTCGAGCACGACGGGGTCAAGATCAACCTGCTCGACGCCCCGGGTTACGCCGACTTCGTGGGCGACGTGCGGACCGCACTGGAGGTGGCCGACCTCGCGGTCGTGGTGGTGAGTGCCGTGGAGGGCGTCGAGGTCCAGACCGAGGTGGCGTGGCGGATCGCCTCGGAGCTCGGCATGCCCCGGATGTTCTTCGTCAACAAGCTGGACCGGGAGCGGGCCAGCTTCGACCGCACGCTGGAGCAGCTCCGTGAGCGCTTCGGCGCCGGCGTGGCGCCCCTCGAGCTGCCCGTGGGCGACGAAGCCGCCTTCCGGGGCGTCGCCGACCTCCTGACCGACACCGCCGTGCTCTACGACGGCGGGCCCACGCCGCGGGTGACGGAGATCCCCGACGAGATGGCGGCCCGCGAGCACGAGGTTCGCGACAATCTGGTGGAGGGCATCGTCGTCGCCGACGACGACCTGATGGAGCGCTACCTGGAGGGTGAGACGATCACCCCGAAAGAGCTCGAGGACACGCTGGCCAAGGGTGTCGCCGAAGCCACGGTGTTCCCCGTGGCTTGCGGCTCGGCCACCAAGCTCATCGGGATCGACCGCCTGGCCGCGCTCATCGTCGAGGTGGGGCCCTCGCCGTTGGCCCGCCCGCCGGTCACGGTGGAGGCGCCGGGCGGTGCCACCGGGGTCGCCCCCGACCCCGGTGGACAGCCGCTGGCGTACGTGTACCGGACCGTCGCCGACCCCTACGTCGGCAAGGTCTCCTTCCTGAAGGTCCTGTCCGGCACGATTCATCCCGACACCACGCTGACCAACCCGCGCACGCACTCCGACGAACGCCTCCACAACCTTTTCACCATGCGGGGAAAGGACCAGGACGTCCTCACGGAGCTGACCGCGGGCGACATCGGCGCCGTGGCCAAGCTCTCCGACACCTCCACCGGTGACACGCTGGCGCCCAAGGGCACCCCGGTGAGCGTCCCGGTGGCCCAACCGGTCCCGCCCGTGTTGACGATCGCCATCCGGCCGAAGTCCAAGGGCGACGAGGACAAGCTGATGACGTCGCTGCACCGGCTGCAGGACGAGGACCAGTTCCTCCGGGTCCGTCGCGACGACGAGACCCACCAGACCCTGTTGTCCGGCATGGGCGACACCCACTTGTCCATCGTCGCCGAGCGGCTCCAGCGCAAGTTCGGCGTCGAGGTCGTCACCGAGGACGTGAAGGTGCCCTATCGGGAGACGATTACCGGCTCGGCGGAGGCGGAGGGCAAGTACAAGAAGCAGACCGGCGGCCACGGCCAGTTCGGGGTGGCGTTCTTGAAGGTCGAGCCCAAGGAGCGGGGGGGCGGCTTCGAGTTCGTCGACAAGATCGTCGGCGGCGCCATCCCCCGCCAGTTCATCCCCGCGGTGGAGAAGGGCGTGATCGAGACCATGTCCACCGCCGGCGTGTTCGGCTACCCCGTCGTCGACGTGGCCGTGACCGTGTTCGACGGGAAGTTCCACCCGGTCGACTCGTCGGAGATGAGCTTCAAGATGGCGGCCTCGATCGGGTTCAAGGAGGCCATGGGCAAGGCCGGTCCGGTCCTGCTCGAGCCGATCTCGCTGCTCGAGGTCACCGTGCCGGCCGCGTCGCAGGGCGACGTCATGGGCGACCTCAACTCCCGGCGGGGCCGGGTCCAGGGCACCGACGTCGCCGGGTCGGGTGAGCAGACGATCACCGCGCTGGTGCCGACGTCGGAGATCCTCCGCTACGCCATCGACCTGCGCCAGATCACCGGCGGCCGGGGCCGGTTCACCGCCCATCACGACCATTACGACGTCCTGCCCGCCCATCTGGTCGACAAGGTGGCCAAGGCCAACGCCGAATGACCGCCGTCCCACCGCCCTGCGAGGAGTGCGGGTTCTCGTACGAGGCGCTGGCCCCGGGCGACATTCCCGCTGCTCTCCGTTCCTTCGCCAAGCGCTACCGGGCCCCGCTCACCCGCTTTCTCCCCGGTGAGGACGGCGACGCCGTCGTCCGGGCGCGACCGTCGCCGTCGACCTGGTCGGCGCTGGAGTACGCGGCCCATGTGCGCGACGTCTTCGCCAGCTACGCAGGTTGGATCGACCGGACCCTGGCCGAGGACCGGCCCGCCCTGCAAGGGTCCGGGCCGGACGAGCTCGCGGCCCAACGGCACTACAACGAGGACGACGCCCTCGCCGTCGCCGACGCGCTGGCGGCCAACGCCGAGCACCTGGCCGCGACGGTGGACGCCGTGCCGGAGGACGGCTGGGAGCGCGTCGGCATGCGTCGGGACGAGGAGCGCTCGGTGCTGTTCACCGCCCGCCGGGCGGTGCACGAGGGCAGCCACCACCTGCTCGACGTGGGCCGGGGGCTGCGCGCCGTCCGCGACCAGCGCAAGGCCGCCGCCGGGGGCGTGACCTGAAGGGGTACGTCTGCCCCGAGTGCGGGCTCGACTACGACACGGTTTCGCCGCGCGACGCGGTCGCCGCCGTCCGCTCCTTCCCGCGGCGCTACCGCGGCCTGCTGGCCAGTCCGGAGCCGTCCGACGCGCCCGACGACGTGATCCGTCGTCGCCCCGAGCCGTCGACGTGGTCGGCCATCGAGTACACCGCCCACGTCGCCGATGTCCTCGACCACCTCGGACCGGCCATCCGGCGCATCGTGGTCGAGGTCGAGCCGACCATCGCCTTCTTCGACAACGACACCCGGGCCGTCCAGCAGGCCTACAACACGATGGACCGGGCCGAGGTACTGGGCTGGCTCGACATGACCTGCGAGGACCTGGCGTCGATCCTGGAGTCGGTCGACTCCGACGACTGGACGCGCATCGGCCACTTCGACTGGGGCGACCGGACCGCGCTGGACATGGCCCGCAACGCCGTGCACGAGGGCTCACACCACCTACGGGACGTGCAACGGGTCCTCTCGGAGGTGCGCGGCCGCCCGGCGTGACAGGCTGCCGAGCCGGCGAACGATCGGCCGAGACCGTCGTCGTCGCCGCCGCTACGCCAGCCGGTTCCGGCGAGTCACCAGTCGCGCTGCGATCGTGAGGAGCAGCACCACCGCGATCAGGGTCAGCGCTCCGGCCCAGGCCCGGTTGATCGCAGTGGTGAAGGCCGAGCCGGCCTGGCTGAAGACGAACAGGGGCAGGGACGACTGCGGCCCGTGGAACGGGTCGTTGTGGATCGAGTCGAACCCGAAGGCGGTCAGCAGCAGCGGCGCCGTTTCTCCGGTGACCCGGGCGATGGCCAGCATCACCCCGGTGGTGATCCCGGCCGAAGCCGTCGGCAGAACGACGCGCAGCACGGTCCGCCAGCGCGGCACCCCCAGCGCGTACGACGCTTCCCGCAACGACGACGGGACGAGCCTGATCATCTCCTCCGCCGACCGCACGACGATCGGCAGCATGATGATCGACAGGGCGATGGCCGCCGCCAGTCCCGAAAAACCTCGGTGCAGCGCCAGCACCCAGAAGGCGAACACGAACAGCCCGGCCACGATCGACGGGATACCGACCATCATGTCGACGAGGATGCGGACCGCGCCAGCGACCCAACCCCGTCCGTACTCGGTCAGGTAGACGGCCACGAACAGCCCGGTGGGCACCGAGATCAGCGTGGCCAGCAACACCTGTTCGAGGGTGCCGATGATGGCGTGGTACGCCCCGCCGGTCGTGTCGCGGGGGCCCACGCCGGCCATGGAGTGGGTGAAGAAGTCCGGGGTCATCGCCTTGACCCCCCGTACGGCCGTGTAGACCAGCACGGCGCCGAGGCTGATCAGGCACACCGCGACGGCCGTCACCATGAGGACGCCCACCAGGCGGTCGACGACTGAGCGGCGGCCCTCCGTCCGGGCCGCGGCCACGAGGTAGCCGCCCACGGCCAGCAGGTAGCCGACGACCACGAAGTCGGCCCGGCCCTGCATCGGGGTCACCGCGAACAGGAGGGCGGCCACGACCAGGCCGGCCGCGGCCGCGCCGACGCACGCAGAACGGCTCAGCCGGTTCCCACGGAGGAGGGTTCCGGCGTCGATCACGAGAGGCCCGCCGCGGCCGAGCCCGTGCGCCGGACCACGCCGCGCGCCGCGGCCGTGGCCAGCAGCGTGATCACGAACAGCACGAGGCCACTGGCGATGAGCGCAGGTCGGCCCACCGCGCCCGCCTCACCGAACTTGGTGGCGATGTTGGCGGCCACCGTGTTGCCGCCGGGTCGCAGGATGTGGATGTTCACGTCGAAGGTCACGGCCAGCACCAGGGCGACGGCGATCGTCTCCCCCAGCGCCCGCCCCAGCCCGAGGATCACCGCCCCGACGATGCCACTGCGGCTGGCGGGCAGCACGGACGTGCGGATCGTCTCCCATCGGGTCGCCCCTAGCGCCAGGGCGGCCTCGCGCATCTCGCGCGGCACCTGCCGGAACACCTCGCGCGTCACTGCGGCGACGATCGGCAGCACCATCAGGGCGAGGACGACCGACGCCGCGAAGATCGACCGCCCGTACAGGTGCTCCGAGTTCTTGAGGATCGGCACGAACCCCAGGTGCTCGCCCATCCACCGTTGCAGGCCGACCATCCTGGGGACGAGGAAATACAGGCCCCACAGGCCGTAGACCACGCTCGGCACCGCGGCCAGCACGTCGACCAGGTAGCCGATCCACCGCCCGACCGCGGGCCGGGCGTACTCGGTCACGTAGAGCGCAGATCCCAGGGCGACCGGGACGGCGATGAGCAGCGCGAGCACGCTCGACACAAGCGTGCCCCAGACCAGGGCGGCGACGCCGAAACGGGGCTTCGGTGCGTCCGGGAACCACTGCCGCTCGGTGAAGAACTTCCCTCCTGCCAGTCGCAGCGCCGGCCAGGCCCGGCCCAGGAGGAACAGCATCATGACGACCACGAGGCCGAGCACGGCCAGGCTCACGCCGGTACTGATGCCGGCGAACACGCGGTCGCCGCGTTGCACGGTCGGCCCCTTGAGCTCGCGGACCCCCGGCTCGCCGCCCGGGGGTCGCTTCTCGACGGTCTGCACCCGATACCCGTCCCTCGCGCCGGGGTCCTACGCGCCGACGCCGGTGCGAGCGAGGATCGACGCCGGCATCGGGGCGTCGTCGAGCCCTTCGGCCAGCTTCCGGGAGGAGTCGGACCGGTAGGCGAGCTGGACGCCCTTCACAGGTGCTGTCCCGGAGACACGGTCCACGGGAGGAACGTACCGAGCGAGAGCAACGCCCAGTTGGCCGGAAGATGAACGCAAGACAAACGAGCGGCGAACCCTGGAGCGTTCTGCCTCAGCCCGCGCTCCGACCTGAAACGCCTCCCGCGGCCACGCTTCGCAGGCGCTCTCTGGCCGACCGTTCGGCCAGCAGGCCGACGAAGTCCCTGATCCTTGCGTCCTGACGCTCGGCGAAGCAGTCCCGAACGGTCCGCTCGATGACCTCGTCGGGTGCATCGCCGCCGACCTCCGACATCAACAGGCGCGTGATGCGTTGCACCTGCGCCTCGAAATCCTCTGGTGGCCGGGCCTCCTGGGACATGCGCCACTTCCTCTCTGCTTGGGAAGACGGCGATTCTGTCCCTCCCCGTCGACTGCGGCAACCCGGGAGCGCCGCTCGCCCATGGGCTGGGCGCGTGCCGCCGTTTGGGCGTTTGGTCGACACCTGTCAGCGGTGCTTCGGCGGTGACGGCGCACCGGGCTGGAGGAGGCCGTGACCCTCGAGGTTCGCTGCGAATCCGCGCGAGCGGGCCGACGCCAGGACGGCTTTGAGCATGGCGTCGGAACGTTTGGCGTCGCGAGCCATCTTGAGCGCATCCGTCGACGCCAACAGCTGCGCGGCCATGCCGGTGACGGCCGGGCACGCCATGGAGGTGCCGCTCATCTCGGCGAAGCCGCCGGGGACCGTCGACATGATCCCGACGCCCGGGCCGGTGAGGTCGAGCTCCGGCCCGACGTTGGAGAACGACGCGATGAACTCGGCGGGGTCGGTGCCGAAGGGGCCGGCCACGTCGTCGTTCTCGGTGGAGTCGGCCGGGAAGGTTCCCACCCGCCCCAGGGCGGAGACGGCGACGGCGGTGGGATCGGAGGCGGGGAAGGCGACGGGGGCGCGGTCGCTGTTGCCGGCGGCGATGATGCAGAGGCTGCCGCCGGTGCGGGCGTCGTCGACCGCCGCCTTGAGGACCGGGTCGACCTGACCCCCGCCCAGGCTCATGTTGATCAGGTCGCACCCGTCGGTGACCGCCTGGTCGATGGCCTTGGCGATGGCGAAGTTGGACGCCGAGCCGCTGCCCTTGGCGAACACGCGGTACGCCCGCAACGTCACCCCGGGTGCCACGCCGCGGATGCCCTTGGGTGGCCGGCCCCGGGCGGCGATGATGCCGGCCACGTGCGTGCCGTGGTGTTGCCCGTTGTCGCCGAAGTCGGTGGGCGTCTCCCCCGGCACGGTGTTGGCGCCGCCGGCGATCACGAGGTCCGGGTGCTTGGCCACGCCGGTGTCGACCACCGCCACGGTGACGCCGCTGCCGGCCCCGTCGGCCGCGTTGGCGTAGTAGTGGCGGAGGCCGTCGGTGGAGGACAGGTCGAGGGGCTGGACCTGCACGGTGGCACCGTCGGTGGCGACGAATCCGGGGGCGACGTGGCTCCAGTGGGCGTCGACCGGGTAGACGTACAGCCGGTCCAGGGTGGTGTGCTGGCTCCCGAGCGCCACCTTGACCTCGCCCTTGGCGTCGGTGACCCCCTGGTCACCGGACTTGGTCGAAAAGTCCACGAAGGCGACGACGAAGGCGCCGACGACGGCCTTGCCGGTCCCTGCGGACAACACGCGCAGCGTCACCGCGCTGCCCGGCGCGACCATCGCCGCCGCCGGCCGTTGTGCGGCCTGCCGACGGGCCACCGCCGGGGTGTAGTACCGCACCGGCGCAATCCGGACGCCCGGTTGCGCCCGCCGCAGCGCGAGGACCGACTCGGGCGATCCTTCGACCAGCGCGGCCCCGTCCGGGCCGAGGGAGTCGACGACCCGCAGCTGTGGGCCTTCGATGGCCGCGGCGCCCTCACCTGCGCCGAGGGAAGCGAAGAACTGGCGGACCTCCGGTGTGGCCGTCGACGGGTTGGCGCGCAGGCCGCCCCCGGGAAGCAGCACGTACTGCTGGACTGTGCCCTGCTCCGGCATCCTCGCCCCCTTCGCCTGGGGCGCTGCGGTACCGCCGTCGTGCGACGATCACGTGCGCCCGCTCCTCGCCATTCTGCCTCCTTGGGAGACGGGCGCGCCGGCACCCGGGCGGGCGGACAGGCGCCCCGCCGGATCCTCAGACGGTCGTGACCGACGCCGTGTAGTGGTCAGCGGCCACGGCGCCGAGGCGGTCGACCTCCTCGTCGATGGCTCGGCGGGACACGTCGCCGGCCTCGATGAAGAGGGCGATGTCGATCCGGTGGTCGGCGACCTGCCACGTGCCCGCGATCCTGCCTCGTGCCACGACCACCGGGGATATCCATCCAGCGGCCCGACTGACGACGGGGCGACGGGACGCGGCGAGAACGTGGACGTCTGCGGTTCCGGGGCCGAGCACGTACTGGTCGAAGGCGGGAAGTAGCCGGACGGTGTCCTCGTTTCGGGCGGCGTGGAGATCGTCCACATCCTCACTCCGGGCGTACAGCTCCTGCCCCTCGACGTCGACCACCGCGAGGCGGTCGCCCAGATCGGCGAACCAGCTCCGGACGGACGCCTTGCCGGAGGCGCCACGGGTCAGCCACTGGTCGAACGTCGCCGGGCTGGCCGGTCCGAAGGCGCCGAGGTACGACCCGACGACGAGTGGCGCGGCCTCCTCCGGCGGCGGAAGGCCGGGCCAGCCGTCGATCCAGATGTCCGGCCGGGTGAAGGTGACCCGGCCGCCGGCACTCGGTCCGTTGCACAGCACGCCCTGCCAGGCCAACGGCTTGAGCACCGCACCCCAGCCCGAGCTGACGTGATCGGCCAGCGCCTGGTCGCCGGAGCGCTTCCCGACCCCGGCGACGAGCTCGGCCCGCGTCATCGGAGGACCGTCCAGCAGCTCGCCGACGACACTGGTAAGGCGCTGCATGTCGTCGAGGTCGAGGAACGTGCGCTGCCAGGACGCCTTCTCCCAGGTCCTCGACGCCGCCAGCAGGGAGAGGTAGGCGCTGGCGTCGTCTGAGGCCAGCAGGTGCAAGGTCCCCCGCATCGCCCACGTCCGCATCAGCGCCCGATCGGTCAGAAGCTGGTCGACTTCGCCTGGCTGGGGCGACCCTTGTCGGAGGGCGATCGCGGCGACGGCCGCCGACGGCACCTGCGCCTGAACCCCGGCCAGGCGCCGGACGACGGCCACCGCGTCGCCCGGCGCACGCAGGCTCAGCCACTGTCTTTTCATGCGCCACGCGAGTACCTGGTCCCACGTCAGGCCCACTGGTGGATCCTCGCGCGGGTCGTCGTCCCCGGCGTACGGCAAGCGCTCGACGGTTCGGCGGTCGGGGACAACCGGACTGCGTAGACCCGGAAGCGAGACCGGTGGCGGGCCACTTCGGTCCGGCGGAGCCCCGGTCGGCCACCCGGTTCCGGCCGTCGACCGACCGTTGCGGACCAGCGCTACCGTTGTTTGCCGAGGAGTTGGCCCACCGTCGGAACGGAGGTGGAGTGGCCGCAAACGGGCCTCGAATGGCGGACGCGCCACCCGGAGGAGCTCCGCGGCGCGCCGCGACCGCGTCCGCCGTCGGAGCCACCTGCCTCCGCTGACGTGAGAACCGCAGGCAGGATCACCCGGGTCGCCCTGACGCTGGCGCTCCTGCTCGGCGCCTTGTATTCGGGCGCGTCCGCCCAGGTCGCGCCCAGCGTCACCCCGACCGACTGCGCGGACACGACCACCTTGCCGGCCACCACCCTGCCCTCGTCGACGACCGCGCCGCCGCCGACGGTTCCGCTGCCCACGACGACCACGATCCAGCCCACCACGACCACGTCGACGTCGACGTCGACGTCGACGTCGACGACCACCACCGTGCCACCGACCACGACGACGACCACGACCACGACCACGACGGAGCCGCCCACCACCACCACATCGACAACCACCACGTCGACAACGACGACGGAGCCGCCGACGACGACGACGTCGACCACAACGACGACCGAGCCGCCGACCACAACCGAGCCGCCCACCACCACGACGACCACGACTCAGCCGCCGACCACGACGACGACTGAGGCGCCGACCACGACGACGACTGAGCCGCCGACGACGACGACCACAGAACCGCCGACCACGACGACGACTGAGCCGCCGACCACGACCACGACCTTGCCGCCGGACACGACGACCACGACGACCACGACGACCACGACGACGTCGCCACCGGACACGACGACCACCACGACCGTGCCGCCGGACACCACGACCACGACCACCTTGCCGCCGGACACCACGACCGTGCCGCCGGACACCACGACCACGACCACCTTGCCGCCGGACACCGCGACCCCGCCTTTCGACACCACCTCCTCGACCTCGCCGCCGGACAGCACCCCGTCGACGACATCGCTGGACACGTCGACGACATTCGGCGGGTACCCCTTTGCGCCGATGCAGGGCGCGCGCACCCTCGGGACCGTCGGCGTGACGACCCCGACAGAGACGACTTCGACGGTGCCGGCGTCGCCCCCCACCTCGGTCCCGAGTCTTCGTCCCGTCGCGCCGGCCGCGGCCCCGCAGCAAACGGCTCCGCCGGGTCCCCCACCGGCCGATCCCCCGGCTCCCGACGCAGTCCCCTCGCCGGCCGACACCGCACCCTCGGCGACGACGGCCCGCCAGCTCACCACCGCCACCACCACGACCACCTCCCCCACGGTGGCCGCCGTCGGGGGCCGGCCCGCCGCCCCGCCCTCGACCACCCCTCCGGTCGCACAGATTCCGGTCCCGACCACGACCCCGGAGCCCGCCGGCGCGCCGAGCCCAGTCGTACCCGAGACGGTCCCGCCGACGACCTCCACGACAACGACGACGACCACCTCCACCACGGTGGCCGGGGCGACGGACCAACCTCCTGGCCCGGACGCGGCCCCGGCGGAGCCCGTGCCAGCGGACACTGCGCCGCCTGAGCCGCAGACGACCACCACCACCACGTCGACGACACCGACCCCCCCACCGCCGCCCTCCGTCGCACCCCCGCCCGGGATCCCTCCGGTCACGCGCCCGGCCGTGAGCATCCCGGTACCCAGCACCCCTCTTGCCAGCGTTCCGCCGGCGGTCGACATCCCGGTCCCGACCACGGGATACGGGGCGCCGAAGATCGCTCTCGTCGCGGTGCGGCGCCAGGCCGTGGTCCCAGGCGACCCGTGCACCGCCCTCGAGCCGCCGCCCTCCGAGTCGCCGTCCTCCGAGCCGCCGCCGTCCGAGCCGCCGCCTTCGACGACCGTGCCGGCGCTACTCACCACCGTGCCTCCCACGACCGGCCCCGTGCCTCCCACGACCGGCCCCGTGCCTCCTACGACCGCGCCGGCGCCCACCGTCCCGCCGGCCAGCCCGCCGGCGACGACGGCGCCCGGAACCCCCGTCGCGGTGACGCTGGCGCCGGTGATCGCCCCGCCCGTGACGGCCGCGGTTGCCGCCGCCCCCCTCACCCCGGCGGCGACGACGCCCGCAACGTCGGCACCGGTCGCCACGACGCCAGACGCGCCACCTCCCACCACGGCCCCACCGTCCGCCGCGCTTCCGCCGGCGGCCCTCGGTCCGCCGCCGACGACCGCTCTGCCGCAGGGGGCGATTCTCGTCGCACTGAACCCTGACGGTCAGCCGACGGGGCCGCCGGGTGTCGGGCTGAGCCTCCTCGGCACCGGCTACGTGGGGTGCCACTCCGTCTACTTCTTCCTCGACGGTGTCCGGATCGGCACCGCGCACCCGAACGCCGCCGGGGCGGTCGACGGGAGCGGGCTCTCCGTCCCCGGCGACAGCGGCCCTGGGACTCATACCGTGACCGCCAGTTGCCAGGCGTCGGGCAAGTCGACGGTGGCGTCGACGACGTTCACCGTCACCCCGTCGGACTCCCACCGCAGCGCCTTCGTCACCTCGCTGAACCAGCCGCGGCAGGTTTCCCTGACCCTCAAGTCGCTGCTGACGAGTGCGGTGCTGGCCATGCTGTTGCTGGCGCTCCTCGCCTTCCCGTCGGAGCTGTTCAACTCCACGCTCGAGGAGAACTACGACGAGGTACGGGGCTGGTTCGGGTTGCCGGCCCGGGTGATCGACGCCACGAAGAGGCGGCGCCGCGACGTGAGCTTCTTCGTGCTGATCGCCCTGGGCGGTGTCGTCTACTCGCTCCTGGCTCCCGGGTTCGGCCTGAACGCCACGACGCTCGCGTTGGTCGTCGGCATGACGGTCGCCCTTCTCGTGATGAGTCTCGTCTTCAGCGTGCCGTCCGACTTCATCCTCCACCGACGGGCGGGCGAATGGGGGACGCTCAACATCCTGCCCGGCAGCATCGTCGTCGCGATCGTCTGCGTCGTCATCTCCCGGCTGCTCAACTTCCAGCCGGGCTATCTGTACGGCGTGCTGGCCGGTCTCGCCTTCCGCTCCCGGGTCGACGAGAACACCGAGGGACGGGCCACCGCCGGAAACTGGGTCCTGGGAATGGCCGTCTGCCTGTTCGCGTGGGTCGCCCGGGTGCCGGTGTCGGCTGCTGCGGCAAAGCCGGGCGCGAGCGTCTGGCTCTTCGGCCTCGAGTCGTGCCTCGCCGCCATCTTCCTGATCGGCATCGAGAGCGCGGTGGTCGCCATGCTGCCCATGCACTTCCTCGACGGCCGCAAGGTCATGGGGTGGAGCGGGGTGGTCTGGGGCGTGCTCATGGCTCTCGGCCTCTTCGGGGTGATCCAGGTGCTGTTGACGCCGGGCAGCGGCTACGTCGGGCACACGAGCAGCGGGGTGCGTTGGGCGGTCGCAGGCCTGTATGTCGCCTTCGGGCTCTTCTCGGTTTCGTTCTGGGCCTACTTCCGCTTCCGGTCAGAGCCGACGTCGACCCATGGGGCGGACGAGATCGCCGAGTTCGAAGGCCGATGAACCCGCACGCCGTGCCGATCCCGGTCGGTTGTGCCCTGCCCTCGGACCGTTGCGCCTCGCCCGGGTCTTTTCGTCTGCGACCCGAGTACCGCGAATACCGGCCACCGGACGCGCTGAGGTCGGTGGTGGCATGCCTGTGGGAGCAGGAGCCCTCGGCGGGACGCGTCCAGCTCGTGGTCCCCGACGGATGCCTGGATGTCATCTGGCTGGACGAACGCGAGCTGGTTGTGGCAGGGGCGGACACCGGGCCGCGCGCCGTCGCACTGGCGGCCCACGCCCGGTCGTCGGGCATCCGCCTGCGTCCCGGCTGCGCTGGTTCGGTCCTGGGTCTGCCCGCGTCGGAGCTGCGCGACCGCCAGGTGCGCGGCGACTGCGTGTGGGGCACGCAGGCGGTGAGCCTGCAGGCGGCCCTTGCCGATGCGGAACCAGGCCGGCGACTGGCGCTGCTGGCTGAGGCCGTAGGCCGCCGAGGAGGCGAACCGGACCGCCTGGTGATCGCCGCCGCCGGCCGGCTCGCGATTCCGGGAGCGCGCGTGTCCGGAGTCGCCGCGGCCCTCGGCGTGGGCGAGCGCATGCTGCACCGCCGGACGCTCGCGGCAGTGGGCTATGGACCGAAGGTGCTCGCCCGGGTGGCGCGGCTCCGCCGGCTCGTGGCGCTGGGCGGGAGGCCGTTGGCCCGACGAGCCCTCGAGGCCGGGTACGCGAGCCAGGCGCACATGAACGAGGAGGTGCGTCGCCTGACCGGCACGACACCCGTCCGATATCTGAAAGACGCCGTGCTGACCGCTGCGTAGCGTTCCGGGCATGCCCGTCGACCTCGTATCCGCCGAGCGCTTCATCCTCGCCAACGCCCGCCTGCTCGACCGCCACCGGTCGGCGGTCCTGTTGCACGGCGCGCCCGAGCGCCCCGTTCTCGACACCCTGCGCGCCTATCGCAACGCCGACGGCGGCTTCGGTCACGCCCTCGAGCCCGACGTCCGCGGTCCCGGGAGTGAACCGGCCGCGACCTTCCACGCCCTCGAGGTGCTGGCCGAGATGGGGGCGCTCGACGATCCGGCGGTCGGCGACGCCGCGGCTTGGGTCGCGACGATCTCCGACTCCGACGGCGGGGTCCCTTTCGTCCTGCCGAGCGCCTCGGCCTTTCCCCACGCGCCGTGGATGGTGCCTTCGGACGGTGGTTCGCACCTGACGTTCGCCATTTCGGGCGTGTTGTGGGAGGCGTCCTCCGAGACCCCCTGGCTGCGGCGGGCCACTGATTGGTGCTGGGCCCGGCTCGAAAGTCCGGACGAGCTGGGGGGGTATTGGGCGAAGTTCGCCCTCGAATTCCTCGATCGCGTCCCGGACGAGGCCCGTGCCTACGCGGCGATCGAGAAGCTGGGCCGACAACTCGAGCCGGACGGTTCCATGCCCGTCCCAGATGGCACCGAGGACGAGCGGCTGACCCCCCTGGCCCTGTCCGGTCGACCGGGAACCCGGAGCCGGACGCTGTTCACCGAGAACCAGATCCGGACCGACCTCGACGTGCTCGAGCGAGGCCAACAAGACGACGGCGGCTGGACGTTCGACTGGCTGGCCTGGTCTCCGGGACAGTCCTGCGAGTGGCGCGGCATCGTCACCCTGCGCGCACTGGCGACCCTGGCCGCCCACGGGCGCGTCGGTCTGGCGGGGACTGGTTGATCCCGTAAAACCGGACGCCCCGGACGTGGGCGACCCGCGGGGCCGGCGCACCCGCCCCGTCCCCGGCGACGGAAAAGCGACCCGGGGTCCCGGACGTACGTGCGACGATGGTGGGCGGGAATGGCGGCGTGAGGATCTGCCTGCTGGGCCGGCTTGCGGTCGAAGTGGACGGCGTCGGTGCCGACGTAGCCCGGCTGGGAGACCTGGGCCGCACAGCCCTCGCCTACCTCGTCCTCGAACGAGGGCGGCCGGTCGCTCGCGACGAGCTGGCCGACGTGCTGTGTGGCGAAGACCTGCCGCCCACGTGGACCTCGGCGCTGCGCGGTGTGCTGTCCCGGCTCCGCTCGACG
>DATASA010000099.1:0-7775 GCA_036269435.1 Acidimicrobiales bacterium
TCGGGGTCGTAAGACAGCACCTCGACCGGCAACCGCTGGTTGACGATCGTGCCGATCTTCTCTTGCGTGCCGTTCGCCAGGGTGACCCGCGTCCCATAGGACAAGCACCCGTACATCACCCCGATCTTCTCCCGGAGCTGGTTGATGAAGATGGCGATGGTGTGGGTCTTGTTCAGGGTGCCGGTGATCTTGCGCAGGGCCTGGGACATCAGCCGGGCCTGGAGGCCGACGTGGCTGTCACCCATCTCGCCCTCGATCTCGGCCCGGGGGGTGAGGGCGGCCACCGAGTCGATGACCAGCACGTCGATGGCGCCCGAGCGGATCAGCATGTCGGAGATCTCCAGGGCCTGCTCCCCCGTGTCCGGCTGGGAGATGAGCAGCTCGTCCACGTTCACCCCGATGGCCCGGGCGTAGACCGGGTCCATGGCGTGCTCGGCGTCGATGTAGGCGGCCACCCCGCCGTTGCGCTGGGCCTCGGCGACCACGTGCATGGCCAGCGTGGACTTGCCCGAGGACTCGGGGCCGAAGATCTCGATGACGCGGCCACGGGGAAGGCCACCGATCCCCAAAGCGAGGTCGAGGGCGAGGGCGCCGGTGGGGACGGAATCCACGTCGACGTGGACCTTCTCCCCCATGCGCATGACGGAGCCCTTGCCGAAGTGCTTGTCGATCTGGCTCATCGCCATCTCGAGGGCCTTGTCTCGTTCCACCGTGGATCCCTTCTCGTAGCTCGCCGTCGGAGGCGATGCGGTTGACGAGGCCTCACCCTACGGAGGGGGTGTGACAATGACAGCGCTGAAGTTCCACGATGGTAGTTCCGAACATAGGTTCGGTCAAGGACCCGGTGGTGACGGCCGTCGCTAGGCTGCGGGCCATGGCGACCATCTTCGAGGCGATGCAGGCCGGCGACGCAGACGGGGTGCGGAAGATCCTCGCCGACGATCCCGGGGCGGCCGACGCCCGGGACGACAACGGCGTGTCGGCCGTCCGGTCCGCCCTCTACGCCCAACGCCAGGACCTGGCCGACGTCGTGCTCGAGGCCGGCCCCGAGCTCGACGTGTTCGACGCCGCGTCGGTCGGCGACACCGACCGCCTCACCGCGCTGCTGGACGCCGATCCGGACCTGGTCAACGCCTGGTCGAGCGACGGGTTCACCCCCCTGCACCTCGCCGCCTTCTTCAGCCGGGGCGACGTCGTCCGTCTCCTGCTCGACCGCGGGGCGGAGGTGGGTGCCGTCGCCCGCAACGACATGAAGGTGCAGCCGCTGCACTCCGCGGTGGCCGCCCAGAGCACGGAGATCGTCGCCGCCCTCCTCGTGGCCGGCGCCGACCCCAACGCCCGCCAGCAGGACGACTTCACCCCGATGAAGGCCGCCGAGGAGCACGACAACACCGACCTCGTCCGCCTCCTCCTCGATCACGGGGCCGAGACGGCCTGAGCTGAGGGGCGCCCTGTCCGCCGTCGCCGAACCGGTGACACGCAGTGCGACATAGGACACTGGGTGTCACCAGTTCCCACGGTTTTCGATGTTGTCTCACCCCGTCGACATGATGGCTGGGATGAACGGAGAGATCGTCCAAGGGGCCGAGAGCCAACATGGGGTCATCACGCTGGCGAGGGCGGCCGCGCTCGCCGGCCGGCAGGCGGCGGCGGCCGAGCTGCGTTCGGCGCGGTGGTCGCCCATGGCCATGAACGTGTACCGGATACGGGGCGCCCCGCGGACCTGGGAGCAACGGCTCATGGCCCTCGTCCTCGCCGCCGGCCCCTCCGCCGCGGCATCCCACCGGTCGGCCGCCGCCCTCCTGGGCATTTCCGGTTTCGACCGGTCGGGGGCGCCCGAGGTGACGACCCCCCGGGCCCGCCGACACCGCGATCCGTCCACCCTCGTGCACCGATGGCGGCCCTTCCCCGATCACCACCTGACCGTCGTCGACGGAATTCCGACGACTCGGGTCGCCCGGACGCTGGTCGACCTCGCCGGCGTGCTGCACCCGGGCCGGACCGAGCGGGCCGTCGACAGTTGCCTGGGCGCCCGGATGCTCACGGTGGCCTCGCTCCACGCCACGTTCGCCGAACTGGCCGGGCGCGGTCGCAAGGGTGTCGCCGTGATGCGGGCCATCCTCGCCGAGCGCCCCGAAGGCTACGTCGCGCCCGAGAGCGAGCTCGAGGTCCGCTTCCTGGCCGTCCTCGATGCGGCCGGCCTGCCCGCCCCCGTCCGTCAGCTCGACACGGGTGGTCCGGACGGTTGGATCGGCCGAGCCGACTACGCCTACCGGGCAGAGGGGGTGCGGATGGAGGTCGACGGTCGCACCCACCACACGGCCAAGCTCGACCGTGATGCCGACGAGCGCCGGGACGCAGCCTTGCGGGCCGGGGGATGGCGCCACATCGAACGGTTCACCTGGGCCGACGTCATGGTGGAGCCCGGGCAGACCGTTGCCAGGGTGCGGCGGCACCTCCACCCCAACCGGTGACACCCAGTGCGACATACGACACTCGATGTCACCGGTTCGGCGGGGGGAGAAGGGGGATTCGCTCGATCACCGCGTACCGGGCGCCCGCGGAGGAGAGGCGACTCTCGACGACCGAGACCTCGCCGACGGTCCAGCTCGCGGCGAAGGGCGTGCCGGTGAGGGGGCGAAGATCCACCTTGGCCCGGTCGGCCGTACGGGCCAGGGTGAGGTGGCCCGAGAAGGGTCGGTCGTCGGGAGGTCGCCCGAGATGGGCGGTGGCGCGGAGTACCTCGCCGGCGAGGACCTGCAGCCCGGCGACCGGTAGATGCAGCACCCGCTGGTCGAATCGACCGATCGCCGGCCCGGCACCGGCTTCGACCGCCGAGGACCCCGAGGACTCCGACAGCCCGGCCATGGCGGCCACGACCTCCTCCGGCTCAGGCACCTGCCCGAG
The DNA here is from genome assembly GCA_036269435.1 of Acidimicrobiales bacterium. Classification (GTDB taxonomy): domain Bacteria; phylum Actinomycetota; class Acidimicrobiia; order Acidimicrobiales; family AC-14; genus CADCTB01. The sequence goes on from DATASA010000099.1 coordinate 2,908, forward strand.
GAAACGCAGGGTCACGTGCCACTGGTCGGGCGTCGTCCATCGCAGGCCGGGGACGGACGGGCGATCCAGGGCGGCGATGCGTTCGACCACCTCGTCCGGCGGCCAGACGGCCACGAACAGCCGGGGCATTCAGGCCGCGGATCCCGTCGCCGTCCCCGTTCTCACCCCAACCGGTGACACGAGAGGTCGTATACCGCACTGGGTGTCACCGGTTCGAAGGGGGGAGCGACAGGAGGCGGCGGCGGAGCATGTCCAGCAGGGAGATGGTGGAGAACTGGCGGATGTGCTGGCGGTCCCCGGTGAAGTGGACGAGGCGGGACTCGACCTTCCCGGCGACGGCCACAGCCATGAAGACGGTGCCGACCGGCTGGTCGTCCTGGGTGGCGGGGCCGGCGACGCCGGTGACGCTGATGCCGGCATCTGCCTCCAGCCGCCGGCAGGCGCCGAGGGCCATCGCCTCCGCGGCGTCGGCGCTGACCACCGGCCCCTCGGGCACGTCGAGGAGGTCGAACTTGACCTTGCTGTCGTAACAGACGATCGAGCCCCGGAACCACTTGCTGGCCCCCTCCGTCTCCGCCAGCCGGGCGCCGACCAGCCCCCCGGTCAGGCTCTCGGCCACGCCCACGGTCATGGCCCGCTCGACGAGGAGGTCGGCGACGACCCGCTCCATCCCCTGCTCGTCGATTCCGAACACGACGTCGCCCAGCACGGCCCGCAGCTCGGCCTCCTCGTCGTCGAGCAGGCGGACGGCCTCGGCCTCCGACTCGGCCTTGGCCGTGATACGGATCTTGATGCCCTCGATCCCCGACGCCAGGAAGGCGATCGTGGGGTTGGACCGGCCCTCCAGGGCCTCGAACCGATCGGCCACCATCTCGCCCAGGGTCGACTCGGGCACGCCCCAGGTCCGGACCATCCGGGACAGGATCACCGACGTCGACGGCGACCGCCGGCGCAGGTCGGGCAGCACGGCCCGGTCGAGCATCTCCCGCATCTCGAACGGCACGCCGGGGACGGCGTAGATCACCTTGTCGCCATCGCCCACGGGGCAGATCAGGCCGGGGGCGGTTCCCCGCTCCTGGGGGATGAAGGTCGCCCCCTGTGGCAGGTCGGCCTGGCGGGCGTTGCTGCCGGCCATGTCCCGCTGGCGGGCCTCGAACATGACCCGGATCCGCTCGACCATCGCCGCGTCCCGCACCAGCGCCACCCCCATCACCTCGGCGATGGCCTCCCGGGTGATGTCGTCGGCCGTGGGGCCCAGCCCGCCGCAGACCAGGACCGCGTCGGACCGGTCCAGGGCGATGCGCAGGGCGGAGGTGATCCGGGCCTGGTTGTCGCCCACCTTGGTGTGGAAGTGGCAGTCGATCCCGCTCAGGGCCAGGCGGTCGCCGATGTAGGCCGAGTTGGTGTCCACGACCTGGCCCAGGAGCAGCTCGGTCCCGACCGCGACCACCTCACATCGCACGGACGACCCGCCTGCCGTCCCACAGGTACTGGACCCCGGTGACGACGGTGAGCACGACTGCGGCCCACAGCACCGTGACCCGCAAGGCGCGGTACCCGTCGCCGGCGACGGGCGCGATGGCCAGGCCGACAGCGATGTCCTGCAGCCAGGTCTTGACCTTGGCCTGCAGGCGGGCCGGCACCGACACGCCCCGGCGCCCGACATAGGACCGGTAGGCGCTGAGCGCCACCTCGCGCACGGCGATGATCCCGACCGGGATCCACCACAGCACGCCCTTGGCGACCAGGGCGGCCATGGCGCCCAGCACGATGAATTTGTCGGCCAGGGGGTCGAGGAAGGCACCCGAGCGGGTGGTGCCGTGGCGGCGGGCCAGCCAGCCGTCGGCGAAGTCGCTCCCGGCCAGCACGACCCACGTGGCCAGCGCCGGCCACTCCGTGCCCGATCCGAGGATCAGCAGGATCAGCACGGGCAGGACGACGACCCGGCCGAGGGTGACGGCGTTCGCCGGGGTGGCCAGGGCCGAGGGCCCGAACGTGTTGGCGGCCATGGACGCCCTGGCGCCCTACGCCGCTTCCAGGTCGGGGCCCTCGGCCCCGGTGATCGTGACCTTGGCGAACGTCCCGGCGACCAGGTCGGCCGGCACGGCGATCACGCCGTCGATCTCCGGCGCCTCGCGGTGCGTGCGACCGACCCCCGGCTCGTCGACCAGGACCTCCACGATGTCGCCCACCAGGTCGTTGCGGCGGGAGGCGGTGATCCGGTCCTGCAGCTCGCCCAGCTCGCGCAACCGTTCCGCCACCAGGCCCGGGTCCACCGCCCCGTCCAGCCCGGCGGCGTGGGTGCCGTCCTCCCTGGAGTACGAGAAGAAGCCGGCCCAGTCCAGCTGCGCCTCCTCCACGAAGTCGAGCAGGACGTCGTGGTCGGCCTCGGTCTCGCCGGGGTAGCCGACGATGAACGACGATCGGAAGGCCGCGGTGGGCTCCCGGCGGCGGATGTCGCCGATACGCCCCAGGAACCGCCCACCGTCGCCCCACCGGCGCATCCGCCGCAGGAGCGGCTTGGACGCGTGCTGCAGGGACAGGTCGAAGTAGGGCACGCCGGTGGCGCAGATGGTGTCGACCAGGCGGTCGTCCAGCTCCGACGGGTACAGGTACAGCAGCCGGGTCCGGGCCACCCGGGCGGCCACCGCCTCGACCAGCCCGACGATGGCCCCCTTCCTGCCGACGTCGCGCCCGTAGGAGGCCAGGTCCTGGGCGACGAGGACGATCTCGGCCACGTCGAGCCGGTCGACCTCGTCGAGAATCGACTCCTCGGTCCGGGACCGCTGGGGCCCCCGGAACGACGGGATGGCGCAGAAGCCGCACGTGCGGTCGCAGCCTTCGGCCACCTTCACGTAGGCCCACGGCACCGTCGACGTCGGCCGGGGCAGGTTGAGCAGGTCGAAGCTGGGGACGGCGCGGCCCGGCTTCGATCCGAGGGTGACCGGGACGCCGAAGCCGGCCACCGCGTCGACCTCGGGCAGGGCGTCGGCCAGCTCCTGGCCGGCCCGCTCGGCGAGGCAGCCGGTCACCACCAGGCGGGCGCCGGGGCGACGGGCCGACGCCAGGGCCAGGATGGTGTCGATCGACTCCTCCCGGGCCGCCTCGATGAAGGCGCACGTGTTGACGACGACCAGATCGGCGTCCTCGGGCGCCGCCGCCTCGACCATCCCCTCGGCGACGAGCGTCCCGGCCAGCTTGTCGGAGTCGACCTGGTTCTTGGGGCACCCGAGGGTCTCCAACCAGTAGCGCTGCGTCACGCGCTCAATCTAGGCGGCGGCGCTACTTCTGCTTGCCCAGCATCCGGTTCATCTTCGTGCCGCAGACGGGGCAGGCGCCCTGCGCGGCCCGGCGCCCGTTGGCCAGCTCCACCTCGGTACCCTCGAACTCCCGCTTCTCGCGGCACTTGACGCAGTAACCCTCGTAGTTGGCCATGGCGACAGTCTGGCGCAGATCGCGGCGCCGCCCGCAAGCCAGCGGCCCCTCGGCGATGTCACCTTTCGCGCCCGTCGCCGGTCTCATTGGTTGTAAGTGTCACCGCAGTACCTCTCGAAAGGGGAGCTCTTCCATGTACGAGTTCGCCGTCGTCACATTGTTCGGTCTGGTGGCCCTGAAGGTCACCGACCTCCTGGTCGAACTGGTCCCCGGGCTGGACCGGATCCGGACCCTGCTCACCTTCACGCTGGCCATCGTCGTCGCCGTCGCCCTCGACTACTCGCTGTTCCGGGGGTTCGGCATCACGGTCCGCCAGGCGTGGATGGGCACCGTCGGGACCGGCCTGGTCATCGGCTCGCTGGCCGGCGCCTGGGCCGCCGTGCTCGCCTGGTTCGGCACGACCTCCGTCGCCGACCGTCGCACGGTAGCCAGCGAGCGCCCGCGTATCGCCGCCTGACCAATTCCGTCAATCGCAATCCGCCGGTGGCGCCTCAATGGGGAGGCGCCACCGGCGTTTCTGTCGTTATGAGCGGCCTTTGAGCTCGTCCAACTCTTCAGGGGTCATCAGCACGGCCCGGGCCTTGGAGCCCTCGGACGGGCCGACGACACCCCGGCGCTCGAGCAGGTCCATGAGCCGCCCGGCGCGGGCGAAGCCCAGGCGCAGCTTGCGCTGCAGCATGGAGGTCGACCCGAGCTGGGACCGCACGACGAGCTCCATGGCCGCCTCCAGCATCTCGTCGTCGTCCTCGTGGGCTGCGGCGCCGAGGCCGTCGCCCGTCGCCCCGGCATCGTCGCCCTCGACCCCTTCGACGTACTGCGGCTGGGGCGACTGCCGCCGCCAGTGGGCGACGACCTTTCGGACCTCTTCCTCGCTCACCCACGCCCCCTGGACCCGCAGCGGGACGCTGGAGGAGGCGATGGCCAGCAGCATGTCGCCCTGGCCGACCAGGCGCTCGGCGCCGACCTGGTCGAGGATCACCCGGCTGTCGGTCGCAGAGCTGACCGCGAAGGCCAGGCGGGACGGCACGTTGGCCTTGATGACGCCGGTGATGACGTCGACGGACGGCCGCTGGGTGGCGATGACCAGGTGGATGCCGACGGCTCGGGCCATCTGGGCCAGCCGGCAGATCGACTCCTCGACGTCGCGGGCGGCCACCATCATCAGGTCGTTCAGCTCGTCGACCACGATGAGGATGTACGGCAGCCGGTTGTAGGTGACGTCGGAGCCGGGGTCGGGGATCAGCTCCCGGCGGTCGTAGGCGGCGTTGTAGCCGGAGATGTCCCGCACGCCGACCTCGGCCAGCAGGTCGTAGCGCCGCTCCATCTCGTGGACGGCCCACGACAGGGCGTTGGCCGCCCGCTTGGGGTTGACGACCACCTGCGTGAGCAGGTGGGGCAGCCCGTTGTACTGGCCCAGCTCCACCCGCTTGGGG
>DATASA010000100.1:0-3214 GCA_036269435.1 Acidimicrobiales bacterium
ACCGCGGCGACCTGTTCGACCACCGCCACGGCCGGCTCCGTGGTGGGCGCCTACCCGGTCACCTGTGCCGGGGCCGCCGACTCGAACTACACGATTGGCTACTCCCGCGGCTCGCTGGTGGTCCACGGGGCGGAGCTGGTCGTGGCCGCCCCGTCGCTGTCGAAGGCATACGGCGCCGCCGTGCCCGACCTGGCGCCGAAGTACGTCGGATTGGTCGGCGGTCAGCTCAAGCCCGCCACCGGGGCGACCTGCACCACGACGGCCACTGCGTCCTCCGCCGCCGGCGCCTACCCGACGACGTGCTCAGGCGCCGCCGACCCCAACTACGTGATCGTCTACGCGGCCGGAACCCTCACGGTCACCAGGGCGGCCCTGACCGTGCAGGCGCCGTCGCCGTCAAAGTCCTACGGTGCCGCCCTGCCGGCACTGGCCCCCTCATACGTCGGTCTCGTCAATGGCGCCACCGCGCCGGGCACCCCGGCCACCTGTTCCACGACCGCCGCACCGGACTCGGCCGCCGGGACGTACCCGGTGACGTGTTCGGGGGCGGCCGACGCCAACTACGACGTCTCCTACGCGTCGGGGACGATGACGGTCACCAAGGCCGCCTTGACCATCGACGCGGACGACCAGAGCCGCGCCTACGGCGAGGCCAACCCGCCGCTGACGGTCGCCTACTCGGGCTTCGTCCTTGGCCAGACCCGGGCGACCAGCGGCGTGGCCGGTGCGCCGGCCTGCACCACCACGGCCGGTCCTACCAGCGCCCCGGGCGGGTACCCCATCACGTGCTCGGCCGGCACGCTCGCCGCGGCCAACTACAGCTTCACCTTCGACCCTGGCACCCTCACCGTGCACAAGGTCGACACCGAGCTCACGACCAAGCCCGTCACCCTGGCCCGGTCGCTGCTGACGGTCCGGGCCACGATGACGGCGACGCTGCGATCTGCGGGCTCCGCCGGCGCGCCGTTGTCGGGCCAGACGGTCAGCTTCACGCTGGCCGGCAGGTCCTGCTCGGCCACCACCGACACCAACGGCACCGCCTCGTGCAGCGTCTCGGTCCTGAGCGCCCTGTTCGCCGGCGGATACACCGCGACCTACCCGGGAAACACCAACTACGCCCCGTCATCGGCGACCGGAAAAGTCACCCTGCTCTGAACAGGCCTGGGCTTCGGTGGCCCGTCGAACCACGATCAGGGCAGATCGCTGCCCTGATCGTCGCGGTCGAGGAGTAGTGCCAGCTTCGCTTCGGCGATCCGAAGTATGGCTGCGACGGACGTCACCGGTATCCCCAGTGCCTGGGCCACGGCTTCGTCCTCCGCGCCGGCAGCGTGGAGCCTCAGCGCCACGGCATGCGCAGTTGCGAGCTGCAGGAGAGCCCTTTCCCGGTCCATGCGCCTGTTGTACGCGAGGGGCGGGTGGCTGTCTCCAGTAGTCGACTACGGAGTCTCAGGGCCATACCAATTCAGTACTCCAGATCACCTCCACTTTCCGGGGGACGCGTTGATCAGCTCCTCTGTGTAGGGATGCCGGGGTCGGTCGAGCACGTCGTCAACCGGCCCCTCCTCCACGATCTCGCCACTCCGCATGACCGCGACCCGGTCGGCCACGGCGCGGATGACACCCAGGTCATGCGAGACGAACAGGTAGGTCAGCCCAAACCGGTCCTGGAGGTTGATGAGCAGGTCGAGGACGCCGCCCTGGGTGACCGCATCGAGCGACGACACCGGTTCGTCCAACAGCAGGACGTCGGGGCGCAGGGCCAGCGCCCGGGCGATGGCCACGCGTTGGCGTTCGCCGGCGGACAGCTCGTGGGGCCGGCGGGCGGCAAGCGCCGGGTCGAGCCCGACGTCACCGAGCACCTCCTCGACCCGTCCGCTCCGGTCGGCATGGCCGTGGATCCGGAGCGGCTCGGCGATCACCCGGGCGACGGTCATCTGCGGGTCGAGGGAGCGGTATGGATCCTGGAACACGACCTGCACGCGCCTGCGCATGTCGGTGAGAGTGGCGCGGCCCATCGAGGCGAGCGACCGGTCACCGAACCGGACCTCGCCGGCGGTCGGTTTCGACAGTCCGATGAGCATCCGCACGACCGAAGACTTGCCGCTGCCCGAACGCCCGACGAGTCCGAGCGTTCGGCCCTCTTCGAGATCCAGCGAGACGCCGTCGACGGCCCGGCCGTCCCGGTGGGGATACGTCTTGACCAGCCCGGTTCCGGACAGCACCGGCCGACCCGGCCCGCCGGTACGTCGGCGGGGCGCCCGGCGGGACACCTGGCTGTCCAGCAATCGACGGGTCGTCGCCGAGGCTGGCGCGGTGAAGACGGACCCGACCTCACCGGCCTCGACCACCGTGCCGCCCTCCATGACCACGACCTGTTCGACCCGGTCGGCGACGAGGGCGAGATCGTGCGTGATGAGGACGAGCGCGGTCCCCGTTTCGCGCCGGGCGTGGTCCAGCGTGTGCAGGACCTGGGCGGCGACGACGGTGTCGAGGTCGGTGAACGGCTCGTCGGCGATGAGGACGTCGGGGGAGTTGGCCAGGGCGATGGCGATGGCCACCCGTTGCCGCTGGCCGCCTGACAGCTGGCTGGGAAGAGCGTCGACTCGCTGCTCGGGACGAGGGATCCCGGCCCGCTCGAGCAGCTCGGCGGTGCGTTCGTTCGCCGCCCGCCGGCCCACCGGTTGGTGGGCGAGGACGGCTTCGGCGACCTGGCGGCCGACGGGCAGCACGGGGTTCAGCGCCGCCGCCGGATCCTGGACCACCACGGAGACGACCCGCCCCCGGAGCCGGCTCAGGGCCCGGTCGCCGAGTCCCAGCATCTCCTGCCCGCCGATCCGTACCGATCCGGAGGCGGTGCAACGCGCCGGGAGGAGTCCCATGATCGCCAGGGCCAGGGTCGTCTTTCCCGACCCGGACGGCCCGACGATGCCGAGCGACGCCCCCCGCTCGACGGCGAACGACACGCCGCGGAGCGCCGGAGCCCCGGCCCGGTCGACCCGCAGGTCGGTGACCTCCAGAACACTCACCGGCACGCCTCCCGGCGTGCCGGTGGTTGCCCTTTGGGGCGGCCTCCCGGACGGCTCACCGGCGAACGTCGAAGGCGTCGGCCAGCCCGTCGCCGACGAGGTGCACCGCCACGCACAGGACGGTGAGGAACACCCCGGGGATGACGAACAGCCATGGGCGGGTGAAGGCGGCGTCCTGTGAGGTACCC
>DATASA010000101.1:0-22268 GCA_036269435.1 Acidimicrobiales bacterium
GCCGGCGCAGGTAGGGAGAGACGAGGCCGAGACTTCCGACGGCCGCCCCCACGGCCACGACCCGGGACCCGGTCACCAGCAGGGTCAGCGCGGCCACGGCCAGGGCGCCGCCGACCACGACGATCACGAACTCCCCGGGCCGCAGCGGGATTTGCGCCCGCTCGAGCGTCTGGCGGAGCGACCGCCCGCGGCCCATCCGGTCGACCGCCTGGCCGGCGAGGTCGATGGCGCGGTCCGTGAGCGGGCTCAGCTCCTCGTCGGCGGTGTACGCGGGGAGCGGCATCAGGCCGACGAGGTCGTCGACCTGGCGAAGCTGGTCCCGGCGCTGGGAGAGCGCGGCGGCGAGCATGGCGCCGGCTCCTCCGAGCGCCAACAGCGTCGTGAGCAGCATGGGGGGACGTCTACGCCGACTTCTTGAAGAGCCGGCGCCGGACGCGGCCGGCCGTCGCCGGTTCGCCGTCGGACTCGCCGGGCGAAGCCAGCGAGGCCACCAGGCCGGCGCTGAGCGCCCTGCCGACGGCGCCGTTCGGCGAGTACGCGAGCACCGGCTGGCCCATGTTCAGCGACCGGTTCACCTCGCGCCCGTACGGGATGGTCATGGCGAAGCCCTGGGGGAAGTACTGCGCCACCCGCTCCTCGTTGATGCCGACGTCGGGTTCGACCTTGTTCAGGAGCAGCTTCAGTCGCTCCGGCGGCACCTTCAGCTTCTTGAGGGTGGCCAGCATGACGCCGAGGTTGCGGACGCTGGGCAGGTCGAGGGTGGCCAAGGCGAAGATCTGGTCGGCCTGTTCGAGGGCCACGAGCACCGCCTCGCTGAGCGCCGCCGGGGTGTCGACGATCACGTAGTCGAAGCGCGAACGCGCCGCCTCGATGACCCGGGCGACGTGGCTGGCCTCGATGGCGTCCGCCTCCGCCGGCTCCTCCGGCCCGGCCAGCAGCGAGATGCCGGACTCGTGGTGCTCCAGGTATTCCTCGAACCGCCGGGTCAGCGCGTCCTGGTCGCCGTCGTCCTGGGCGACGAGGTCGCGGATGGTGTACTTCGGCTTGAGGCGCAGGGCGGTCGACAGCTCGCCGAACTGGAGGTCGAGGTCGAGCAGGCACGTTCGCTTCTGGAACCGCGACTGCAGGTGATACGCGAGGTTGGTGGCGAAGAAGGTCTTCCCGCAGCCGCCGGTGGCGGAGACGACGGCGATGACGGTGCCTTTGCCGGTGACCGGTGCCAGCCCGGCAGCCGGCGGCGTGGCCTGGGCCGGCGCCATCTCGATCGCCTGCTCGACCGCCTCGAGCAGGTCCTGGTCGCTCACGGGCAGGCGCAGGATGTCGAGCGCGCCGGTACGGACGGTGTCGCGCAGGCTGGTGGTGCGCCAGCGGTCCAGGGCCAGGACCAGCTTCATCTCCGGCCATCGGGCGTGGACCCGGCGCAGGTGCTGCAGGCCGGCGATGTTGGAGACCAACGGGCCGCCGATGACCAGGTCGAACGGGCCGCTGCCGGCGACGAACTCCTCGACGGCTTCGAGGCTCTCGCAGGCGACCAGGTCCGGGTGGGGCCGCAATGGGCCGGTGACCCGCTCGACCTGTCGGAACAGGTCGTCGGTGTCGTCGAGCACGAGTACCCGGGGTGAGCGCATGGTCGGACTAGGCGGCGAGGGCGGTGGAGGGCCCTTGGCCCGGGGTCTTCACCGAGCCCTCGCCCTGGGGAACCAGGTCGAAGTAGAGCTTCTCGAACTCCGTCAGGTAGATCAGGCGCTCGGCGTCGGCGGGCGTGACCGCCAGGAGGTAGATCAGGTCCGGGCTGCCGGGCTGCCCCTGCGCCGTCGGAAGCCCCGTCCCGTTCACGTTCAGGACGTCGATGCCCTGCAGGACCAGGCGCACGGCCGGGGGTGACCCGTCGGCGCTGGACACGCCGTACACGTCGATGCGGTCCCCGGCCCCGGCGAAGCCGGCGATCCCGGGCAGGGCCTGGAGCTGGAGGGCGAGGGCCCGCTTGCCCGCCGGAATGACGATCGTGCCGATGTGGGTCTGGGGCACGACGAACATGTCGCTGGTCAGCACCGCGCCGGCGGCGATGGTGGCGCCGGCCACCCGGGAGGAGATTTCGGACGCGCTCGTCACCGCGTTGGCCGGGCGGTCGGCGGCCCGCACCGACCTGGTGGTGACGCGGCCTTCGCTCATGACCACTGCGCCGGTCGTTCCTGCCTCCACCGGCTTGACCGTCACATAGACCTGGAGGGTGCCTGAGGTGGAGACCGAGCTCGACCGGTTCGCCTGCCGGCTGCCCAGGAACGCGGCGCCGACGCTGCCGATCAGCAGGGCAGCGAAGCCGGCCGCCATCGTGATCCTGGTCCGATTTCTCATGCCGATCCCTTCGAGGCAGCCTCGTTCCCCGAGCGCCGGTGTCCGTTTCTGACTGGGCTCGACTCTTCGCTCCAAGCCGCCTATCGGCATCGGCGGCTCCGATGTTGAGCGGTTTCGGCCGCGCCCCTCAAGCACCGGGCGCCGGATGACGACGAAGGGCCCGTGCAGGCCATCACTCGGGCGCGTCGAACGGAAAGGGGCGCCGTCCTCGTGGAGGCGGTGTTCGTCGTCCCGCTGCTCTTCGCCCTCCTTCTCGGGATCACGACCGGCGGTGAGGCGTACGCCAAGAAGATCTCCATCGTCGAGGCGGTCAGGGAGGGGGCCCGCTACGGCGCCACTCTCCGTCTCGGTACGGGGCCGACTGCGGTGTCCGACCTGGAGTCCAGCGTCAGCGACCGGGTCGTCGCCGCGTCCGCCGGCACCCTTTCCGCCGGCAACATCTGCGTGCGGCTGCTGCTCCCGGGCCAGGCGGTGGCCCCCGGTTGCGACCCGCAGATCGCCGATCCTGCCGGGGCGTCGGCGCAGCCCACCGTGCACCTGGTCAAGATCTCGGCGTCGAAGGCGGCGATCGTCCAGTTCTTCTTCCTGAGCACCACGTCCACGCTCACCGGCAAGCTGGCGGCGCGCTACGAGCGGGACACCGGATGACACGGCCGGCGCCCGGCCGGCTCTCGCGGGACGAGTCCGGGGTCGTGCTGGTCTTGATGGCCCTCTCGCTGTTCGCGATCGCCGTCATCGCCGCCCTGGTTCTCGACCAAGGCCAGATCCACGCCGACCAGCGCTCGAACAAGGGGATGACGGACGTGGCCGCGGCCGCGGGCATCTCCCGGCTGGCCTTCGGCCCGTGGGCCGGCGTCTGCCGGGCCCGCCAGTACCTGCTCGACAACGCCAAGGCGTTCTCGGCCTTCGACGCCGGCAGCGAGGTGTGGTCGAACGCGGCCACCCCGGCGACCGTGTACCCATCCAGCCCGTGCCCGGCCAACCCCCTCACTCCCGACGTCACCCCGTGCGGGCCGAACAACCCCGCCACCTGGGCCAAGTTCAAGGCGACAGCCGGCGGGGGTGCGTTCACGATCGAGTTGCAGAGCGGGTACGTGCTGCCCGACGCCCGGTTCTCCGAGGACACCGGTCGGGGCGACACCGGCGACCCGGCAGCGGGGTCGTGCGACAACCTGGCCGTGATCGTCACCCAGCGCCGCGCCCCCTCCTTCGCCCAGGTCGCCGGCTTCGGCCCGGCCACGACCCGCGCCCGCACCGTGGGTAGGCTGAACGCGGTGGAGACGGTCGACTTCGTCGCCGCCCTCCAGCTGCTCGAGCAGCACAACTGCAACGTCCTCCAGACCGGCGGCGCCAACACCCGGGTGATCGCCCAGCCCTTCGGCACGTACCCCGGGACCATTCAGATCGATTCGGCCGACGACAGCGGGAGCTGCTCGCAACCGATCATCAACGCCCAAGCGACGAGCGGCGGGCCGTCGGTGCTGGCCTGCAGCGCCAACTCGACGAACCACGACTGCCTGCCGGGCACGGGCACGTATCCGTCGCGGATCGGCATCTACGCGCTGAACTTCAGCCGGCCGGCGAGCGAGATGACGACGACGTTCGGGACGACGTACGGCGACACCGCGGCGATCGCCTCACCGCGGACGGGCAGGACCTTCGCCGACCGCCGGTACCGCGCCAACGTCGCCGCCCTCGACGCCCAGGTGAAGACGATCGTCACCGGCAACTCGGGTCGCCCGCCTGGGTGCGCGTCGGTCGTCGCCAACGCGTGCACCGGCAACGGGCTCACCTGGGTCGTCCTCCAGCAGGCGGACTGCAACAGCCTGGCCACGTTCTTCCTGATCCCCGGGCGGAGCACGGCCCAGAACATCTGGTTCAACTGCGACCTCAACGTGACCGTCCCGGTGACCCTCACCGCGGCCAACGCCTACGTCGTGGTGACAGGCCAGCTCGCCGTCAACAGCGTGTTCACCCTGGCCGACCCTCGCCAGGTGTATATCGGCGGCCAGTCGACCGGCGCCAAGGTCGGTCTCGACGTCAGCGGCGCCACCAGCGTCCTCAACCTGAACCTCGGCGCCAGCGTCAACTGCGGGCTGCGGGCGGCCGCCGGTCCGGGCCACGCCGTGCGCATGGTCGTCGGCAACGGGTCGTTCAAGGTCGGGTCCGGGTCGACCATCCACTTGTGCCAGACGTTCCTGGAACTGGCCAGCGGGTTCGGCAAGGTGCCCACGACCGACGGCACCCCGCCATGCCAGACCGCGGCCTGCGGGAACTACACCGGGACGATCAGCGTCTCCAGTGGGTCGTTCGTCGACTGGTCGGCCCCGAACGAGATCACCGGGCGTCTCCCCACCACCAACGAGCTGACCACGACCAACCAGTTCGAGGACCTCGCGTTCTGGACCGAGGCGGGGGGCAGCTCCAACGGGATGTCGGGCAGCTCGGCGACGTCCATGGCCGGGTCGTTCTTCATGCCCAACGCGGACTCGTTCAGCCTCGCCGGCGGCGGGTCGCTGCCGGTCTACCTGAGCGCCCAGTTCATCGCCACCTCGATGAAGGTGACCGGCGGGGCGACCGTGAGCCTGGTGCCGAACCCCCTCGACTCGATCCCCACCTCGGTGTACAACATCTTGCTGGTCCGCTAGCCGCCCTTGCGCCGGGCCGTGGCGGGGTTACCCCCGAGGTGTCGCCGACGGGCGCCGCCGGGTCTTGGGCTTGAGGGTCGGCCCGCCGGCGGGGCCGAGAGCGTCCAGGCGGGCGCGGATGTCGGCCAGCTGCTCGTCCGAGCGTTCGATGGCCGCGTCCAGTCGGGCGGTCAGGGGCTGGAGCTGCCTGGTCATCGCCGCCTTGAGGGCGCGGGTACGGGCTGCCTCGCGCTCCTGGGCGGCGTCGACCTCGGCGGCGAGGGCGGCGATGTCGGCGGCCACCGGCCGGAGCTGGCGGGCGACCGACGCCTTGAGGGCGTCCAGATGGGCCGCTCCCTCCACGCGGGCCTCCTCGGTGTTCAGCTCCGCGGTGAGCTCGACGCGCTGCAGCAGCTCGCGCATGCCGTCCATCACCGACGCGCTCGACTCCTCGGACGCCTGCACCGCGAGCCGGAAGTCCTCCAGATAGCCCGAGACCATGTCGGCCAGCCCGCCCGACTCCTCGGCCAGGGCCTTGGCCGCCGCCTCGCCGGCCAGGTCGGGGAGCGACTCGGCCAGGACGACCACCCGCAGCTCCGCTTCTCGCGCGTCGAGCAGCTCGGCCAGCATGGCCTGCTGGCGGGTGACCGTGCTGACCACCGCGTGCAGCTCGTTCCGCAGGTCGTCGAAGGCGTCCTCGAACCAGTTGAGGACCTCCGTCCGCGACGCCCCGCCCTGGCCGCTGGGGGCGCCGTTGTTCGAGACGTGGGGCGGCGGCTGCTGCTGCGCGCCGGTGAACCCGTTGGTCGGCGGCGGGGGAGGAGGCGGAGGCGGAGGTGGCTCCTCCCGCGACGGCGCGGGGCCGGCGGTGAGAGCCCGGACCGGCCGGGCGCCGTTGCCGCCCAGGGCGGCGACGGTGGTCAGCGTGATCGGGCGGGGGCCCCGCGCCCACACGTCCGGGCAACCGTCGAAGAGGCCCTGGCACACGACGCCGCACTCCGGGCAGGAACAGGCCCGCTCTCCCGCCCGCATCGGGTGCCCGCAGCCTTCACGGATCTGGGAGCCGAACTCATGGCAGCGGCCCATGCGTGCAATGCTAACGCGAGGGTTCGCCGATTCGGCGCACGCCGCGGGTTCTACGCGGGCGCGACCGGCGCCCGGCCCCGCCGGAGGGGATCAGGCGGGCATCAGGCCACGATCTCCACCGGCACGCCGAGGGGGAGGATGGCGGCGAGGCGGGTGATGCCGGCGTTGCTCATGCGGATGCACCCGTGGCTGACGTCGTGGCCCAGCCCGCTCGGGTCGTTGGTCCCGTGGATGCCGAACTGGCCGTCGCCTCCGGCGAAGTCGTACAGGACGTCGGAGTGCCCCGAGAGGCCGTACGCGTAGGCGCCGTAGGGCCCGTTCGGGCCGTCGTCGGGCTGGAAGAGCTCGGTGATGAAGTACAGGCCACCCGGCGTGGGCGCCTCCGCCGTCCCCACGCCGATCGGCTCGGAGACCAGCACGTCGGTGCCCTGGTACGCGGTGATGCGATGGGCGCCCAGCTCGACGACGATGCGATAGTCGATGGTCGTCAGGCTGACCTGGTTGTCCCGGATCCATCCGGAGCTGCCGTTCGGGCGGACCGGGAGCAGGACCTGCAGCCACCCCGGCTGCTGGCCGACCACGAGGAGAACCAGCGGGGCGCCCGACGGCCTCGGGTTGGCCAGGACGAGGCGGGCGCCGGCGTCGCCCGGGGTGTCGTAGACCGCGAGCTGCGCACCGAGAGCGTGGGCGACGGTGCTGCGGGACGCGGTGAGCAGCGGGCCCCGGGGCGTGAACGGGGCGGCCGCTGCCGGCGGAGGGCTCGCCGCTGCGGTCGGGCTCCCCTGGTTGGGCGCGGTGCTTGCCGCGGGCGCAGACGTCGAGGTCGTCGAGGTGGTCGTCGTCGTGGTGGTCGCCGTCGTGTCGGGGACGAGGGCGACCGTGGTCGTCGGGGTGACCGGCCCCGGCTGGAAGCTCGGGGGGGCGGCGAGCTGGGCGGCGGGTTGGGTCGGGCGGGCGGCGGAGGTGTCCTCGTGACGGACGACGGCCGCGCCGACGCCGAGGACGAGGAGGCCCGCGGTCACCGCCCCGGCGACCTGCTGGACGACCGGCGAGCCGGCCGCCTGGGCCACGACCGCGGCGGCGTCCGTCGCCGCCGGGCTGAGCCGCGAGGCCCACGCAACCAGCGGATCGGCCCGCCGCGGCCTGCCCCAGGGCATCGGGCGGGCGCGGGAACCGTGATGCCACAGCCGTAGCCGGCGCAGGCGCAGGCCCGCCGCCACCGCCGGGACCCACGTCGCCCGGCGCAGGGCCAGCCCGACGTCTTCCAGCTCGCCCAGCCGGTCCCGGCAGTCCTCGCACTCGGCCAGATGGCCGCGGACGCGGTTGGCCTGTGCCTCGGTCAGGTCACCGGCGACAAGGGCGCCCAGGCGCTCTGCGGCCTCGAGGCAGTCGCCGGTGGCGTGGTTGCGGACGTGGAACTGCACGTAGCGGCGACGGAGCCCGGTCCGGGCCCGCACCGCCAGTTGGGCCGCCCCGTTCGGTGTCAGGCCGAGCAGCGGCGCCGCGTCACGCGCGGCCAGGCCTTCGACCTCGGTCAGCCACAGGACGGCTTGCCACCGAGGCGGCAGGTCGGCGAAGGCCCGGCCGACGATGTTCGCGTTCTCGCCGGCGACCAGCCGGTCCGACGGCCCCGCCCCGTGAGCCACGCCGTCCAGAGCGTCGATCCGGTCGGTCGTGGTGACGCGGCCCCTCCCCCGGACGATGTCGATCGCCGCGTTGCGGGTCGCGGCCAGGAGGTAGGGCCGCACCACGTCCGCACTGTCCATCCGGCCGGTCGCCACCGCTCGCAGCACTCCGGCGAAGGCCTCGGCGACGGCATCGGCGGCGTCGTCGGCGTTGCGGGTGACGGCCCGGGCGACCTGCGTGGCCTCGCCTGCGTGCAGGCGGTACAGGTCGCCGAGCGAGAGGCCGACGGGTCGGGCATCGACTGCGCTGCCCACCACCTGCAAAGCCGGTCCCTCCTGCCGCGTCCTGCTCGCCCTTCCAGGGTACCGATCGCCGGGGCCTTTCCGCGCGTTCGCCGGGCCCGACCCGGTCGATCGCCGATTCGACCACTCTTCGCGCGAAAAGGTCTCAAGTTTCACCCCGCTGCGTGCCGAAGGGCCTGAGCGATGAGCTCTTGCCACACCCTCCACGGCCATGGCGACCGGCTCGCACCCGGGGTGCGAACCTTGGTCGCCGTCCTCGCCATTGTCCTGCTGACCCTCGCCTTCCCGGCTCGCCGGGCCTCGGCGGACGTGACCTTCGACCAGCGCATGGTCGAGCTGATCAACGCCGACCGGGCCGCCAACGGCCTTGCGCCGGTGGTCGCCGACCCCGCGCTGGGCGCGACCGCCGAAGACGCGCCGTACTCCGGGTGCGGGTTCCCGGTGAACGGGCGGGCCATGGACATGGGCCAGCGCAACTACTTCAGCCACACCATCCTCGGCTGCGGCCTGCAGAGCGTGTTCGACATCCTCGGCGCCACCGGCCTGCTCAACGGTGGCACGGGCGAGAACATCGCATGGGCCAGCGCCCTGACCGACCCGATGGTGGCTGCCGCCAACCTCGAGAGCCAGCTGATGAACAGCACGGACCACCGGGCCAACATCCTGAACCCCGGTTTCACCCGGGTCGGCGTCGGCTCCTGGCACACGTCCTCGGGCCAGACCTGGTCCGGCGGTGGCTTCGCCCTCACCAACGTCTACATCGGCGTGCAGATCTTCGCCAGCGGCGCGGTGAGCACCCCGCCGACCACGACGCCGCCGACCACGACCCCGCCGACCACGACCCCGCCGACCACGACCCCGCCGACCACGACGCCGCCGGCGGCCGGCGGCGGCTTCCACGCCGTCACCCCCAGTCGCATCCTCGACACCCGGACCGGAAACGGTGCGAGCGCTGCCCCCCTCGGCCCCGGCGGCACGCTGAACCTGCAGGTGACCGGCCGGGGTGGCGTGCCGGCGACCGGCGTGAGCGCGGTCGTGATGAACGTCGCCATCACCGGGCCCACCGCGGCGAGCTACCTGACCGTCTTCCCGACCGGCGAGGCCATGCCCGTGGCCGCCAACGTCAACTTCGTGGCCGGCGACACCGTCTCCAACATGGTCACGGCCAAGGTCGGCACCGGCGGGCAGGTGTCGATCTACAACCCGGCCGGGAGCGTGCACGTCATCGCCGATGTCGCCGGCTGGTACGACGCCGGAAGCGATGCCACCGGGGGCGGCTTCCACGCCCTGACGCCGGCCCGGATCCTCGACACCCGGTCGGGCAACGGCTCGGCCGTGGCGCCGATCGGTGCCGGAGCCACGTTGAACCTGCAGGTCACCGGCCGCGGGGGAGTTCCCGGCACCGGCGTGTCGGCGGTCGTGATGAACGTGGCCGTCACCGGTCCGACCGCACCGAGCTACCTCACGGCCTTCCCGACCGGTGCGGCCATGCCCGTGGCGGCCAACCTGAACTTCGGGCCGGGCCAGACGCTGTCGAACACGGTCACCGCCAAGGTCGGCACCGGCGGACAAGTATCGCTGTACAACGCAGCCGGTGCCGTGCAGGTCATCGCCGACGTGGCCGGGTGGTACGACGCGGGGAACGACGCGACCGGCGCCAAGTTCCACCCGGTGACACCGGCCCGCATCCTCGACGACCGCACCGGCAACGGCGCCCCGGCCGGGGCGCTCGGGGCGGGCGCCACGCTCAACCTCCAGGGAAGCGGCCGGGGCGGCCTGCCCTCGACAGGGGTGTCGGGGGTCGTCCTCAACGTGGCCGTCACCCAGCCGACGGCGCCGAGCTACCTCACGGTCTTCCCTTCCGGCGTGGTCATGCCGCTGGCCGCCAGCCTGAACTTCGTCCCCAACCAGACGGTGTCCAACCTCGTGGTGGCCAAGGTCGGCGCCAACGGCCAGGTGTCGATCTACAACGCAGCCGGGGCGACGTACGTCATCGCCGACGTGGCCGGCTGGTTCGACGGGCCCTAGCTCGGCTCACGACCGCAGGAGCGCGCTGCGGACGCTCCCGGTGAGCCGGACGAGCCGGAGTTCGAGTCGGCTCGCGCCGAGGTTCTCGAAGTAGCGCAGCTTGCTCTGGTGGAACCGGCGGGTCTGCTCCCGCCGGGACCCCCAGCTCTTCCCGCCGTGGTGGACGACCGCGGCCGACGGCTCGCGGTGGACCGACTTGCCCGCGTCGCGGAGCCGGCGGCACAGGTCGACGTCCTCCAGGTACATCGAGAAGCGCTCGTCGAAGCCGCCGACGGCGAGGAAGTCGGCCCGGCGTAGGAGCATGGCCACGCCCGAGACCCAACCGGGCGCCGCTTCGTTCCGCACCCGATCGGCGCGAGGGCTGACCCAGCCGTTGCTGAGGACGATGTCGCGCCGCTTCGGGAGGCGCCCGTACGCCCCCGGCTGCAATCGTCCGTCCGGTTCGAGCACGGCCGGAGCGACCACGCCGACGGTGGGATCGGCCAGGAGCGCCTTGGCCAGGAGTCCGAGCGACCCCGGCCGTAGCGTCGCGTCGCTGTTGAGCACCAGGAGCAGGGGTGCTTCGCACGACGCCACCCCTGCGTTCACGCCGGGCCCGAAACCACGGTTCGCGTCCGACTCGACGACCCGGACGCGCCTGTCGCCGATCTGGGCTCGCAGGAACTCCACGCTGCCGTCACCCGATGCGTTGTCGACCACGACCACCTCGCGGACCTCGGGCTCCGCCAGCACGGACCAGGTCGCGTCGGCCGTCAGTTCCTTGGTCCGGTAGTTGACGATGACCGCGGCAGTTCCGGTGTCCTCCATGCAGCCCTACGGGATCATCAACAGGTCGAGGTTGCGGCCGGCGAGCCGTGCGCTCTTGGCTCGCCACGCCGGCGCGACCCGGTACCCGAGCTCGGCGAAGGTGCCCAGCAGGGCGGCGGACGACGAGCCTGCGTCCTGCAGCACGATGTCGTTGAACTCGCAGTAGATCGACGGGCGGAACCGGCGGATCGTCGCCTCGGCGCCGGCCAGCACCTCGCGCTCGAAGCCCTCGACGTCGAGCTTGACCAATCGCAGGGGCCGCGTTCCGTCGAGGTCGGCGAGGTCGGCGGTCAGGTCGTCGAGCCGCTCGGTCCGGACGTCCAGTCGCCCCTTGTCGATCCACGACGCGGTGAACGACGCGTGGCCGGAGAAGCCCTCGGCGGGCAGGCCGATGGCGGCCGTGCCCCGGGTGGCCGACAGGGCGCAGTCGAAGACCTCCAGCTGCGTGAGCCGGTTGGCGTCGCGGAACGCCTCGAGCCGGGCGACGTTGCGGGGGATGGGCTCGAACGCCCAGACCCGGCCCTCGGGGCCGACGCCCTTGCACAGCTGTCCGGCGACCGACCCGACGTTGGCGCCCACGTCGATCGCCCAGTCGCCCGGCCGCAGCAGGCCGGCGACGTCGGCCGGCAACCGGTGGCGGCCGACGAAGGCCAGCGACTCCATGTGGTCGCGCAGGTCGGCCCGCCTCAGATAGCCGTCGGCGTCCCGGTAGGTGACCTCCTCGGGAGGCGGGAACCGCCGCACCACCCGGGCGGCCACCGAGAACGCCCGCTGGCCGGGGTAGCTGTAGTGACGGCCGACAGCGCCGGCTGCGTCGGCGGCCCAGCGTCGCAAGCTCGACCCGCTCACCCGGCGCGTCTCGATGCGACGAGCCCCCGACGCCAACGGGCGACCGGCGCCTCGACCAGGTGGTACGAGGCGAGCGTCGCCACCGCGCAGCCGACGAGGCCGGCGACCAGCCGCTCGACCGCCGGGCGGCCGCCGAGATGGTTGGCGACCACGATGAAGATCGGCACGTGCCAGAGGTACAGCGAGTACGACGCCCGCCCGAGGTGGACGGCCGGCCGCCAGCTGAAGGCGCGGGCGAGGAGCCCGTCCGCGTTCAGGACCGCCGCGATCAGCACGACCGCGCCGAGGCCGACCACGGTGAAGCCACCACCGACGAACAGCCAGCTGCTCTCCCGGCGGACGACTGCGAAGCAGATCAGGAGGACGGCGAGCCCTGCGCTGCCGAGGTGGCGCCACCGATGGGGCAGGCGCCAACCGCGGTGGAAGGCGACGGCGAGGATCACGCCCATCAACAGCTCGTCGACACGTGCGTCCGTCCGGACGTAGATGGCGTCCCACCCGGCCCCGTGGATCCAGAGCAGGGCCCGCACCGCGGTCGCCCAGGCGATGCCGGCGGCCGCCACCGCGAGCACCAGGCGATTCGGGCGCCTGCGGCTCAGAGCGAAGATGAGGAACAACGGCCACACGAAGTAGAACTGCTCCTCGACGCTGAGCGACCACAGGTGCGCGAGGCCGACGGCCACCGAGCCACGGGCGGCCTCGACCCAGTTCAGCGCGTACAGACCGACCGCAGCGGCCGTCCGGCTCTCGAGCCCGAGGTCGGCGTGGGTGACCACGGCCACCAGGCCGTGCACCACGAGCAACGCCCCGACTGCCGGCAGCAGGCGCAGGGCCCGCCGGGCGTAGAACCGCCGGAGCGAGATGGTGCCGT
Organism: Acidimicrobiales bacterium; assembly: GCA_036269435.1. Classification (GTDB taxonomy): domain Bacteria; phylum Actinomycetota; class Acidimicrobiia; order Acidimicrobiales; family AC-14; genus CADCTB01. The sequence goes on from DATASA010000101.1 coordinate 12,552, forward strand.
ACTTCCGGCGCTCCTCCAGCAGCAGCGTCGTGATGAGGAACCCGCTGAGAACGAAGAAGACGTCGACGCCGAGGAAGCCGCCGGGCACGAAGCGGCCGGCCCACTCGGGCACGAGGGAGTAGGTGGCGTGGACGGCCACCACGGCGGCGATGGCCAGGGCCCGAAGTCCGTCGAGCGCAGGCCGGTACCCCAGCGTGGCCGGGGGCTGGGCGATCGCCCCGTGCTCCTGCTCCGTCCGTGCCCGGGCCGCATCGTCGTCGGCGCCGGGCGGTGCGGGCCCCGGGTCGAGAAGCGTCGCCTGGCGCACGCTTTCGTCGGTCGCGTCGGGGATCACCGGAGTGCACTCGCTTCGTGCTCGATCGACGATCGGACCTGGAGGCCGAAGTCGCGGACGCTCGGAGCCCGCCGGCGGAGCAACGCCGACTGCGCGATCGCGTCCTCGTCGCCGTGCTGGCGGGCCGACTCCGCGCACCGGTCGATGGCCGCGGTCATGGCCTCGACCGACGTCGCCGGAAAGGGGTCGGCGAACCCACGGGTCACCTCTGGGAGCGCGCCGCCGTCGCTCACGCACACCGGGAGCCCGCAGCACATGGCCTCCCACGCCGGCAACCCGAACCCTTCCTCGAGCGACGGCTGCACCAGGAACAGCGACGTGGCATAGAGCCGGTCCAAGTCGGCCTGGCTGCACGAGTGGTGAACCGTGACGAACGACCGCTGGTGGGCGCCGAGATCGCGGAGGAAGGTCGTGGCCTGCCGGACGGTGCCGGCGACGAGCACGAGCCGACCGCCCTGCCTGCGGAAGCCGGTGGCGGCGAAGGCGGCCAGGAGGCGGGGCAGGTTCTTGTGGGGGAGGAACCCGCCGACGAAGAGCGCGGCGTCGGTCCTCGTCGCCGAGGCGCGGATCCGGCGAACACGCTCGACGAAGGTGTCGTCGAAGGGGAAGCGCAGGATCTCCACCCGGTCCTCGGCGACGTCGAGATCCCGGACGATCGTCGCCTTCGAGTGCTCGCTGATGGTCAGGATCGGCCGCGAGGTCGCCACCACCCGGCGGAGGAACGACTTCTTCACTGCCCGCGTCGTACGGCGGGAGCCGAAGCGCAGGGCGATGGTGTCGTAGACCACCGTCGCCGCCGGCACGGCACGCAGCGGCCGCTGCTGGTGCATGAAGACGTAGAAGTCCCCGGGCGGCAGTTCGTAGGCCCGACGCTGGCCCAGCAACACCCTGGGATCCTCGGTGATCGGCTGGAGGTCGGCGCCGTTCCAGGCGAGAGGCGCAATGGCCTCCTCCCGGCCCCAGAGGACCCACCGCTCCTGCGGCGGAGCGGCGGCGAGACCGCGCAGCACGAACTCGGTGGCCTTCCCCGGCCCGCCGATCCCGAGCCATCGGCAGTCCAGGACGACCGTCCTCGCGGCGGTCACGGTGCGCTCAGACCGCCTCTGCCGCTCGCCGGTCGCCGACCTCGATGCCCCGGGCCGCGGCGGAACCGGTCACCCACTCGACGAAGCGGCGATCGAAGGTCGCCCGGGAGAACCGTTGGGCGCTGCGGCGGCAGTCGGCGGCGCCGAACCGGCCCTCCAGCACGGCGGCGACTCCCTCGGCCAGGGCGCCTTCGGTCTGCTCGGCGACGAGCACGCCCGTCGTGTCGGCGACGACCGTGTCGAGGCAGCCGCCGCGGGCCAGGGCGACGACGGGCGTCCCGCACGCCTGGGCCTCCACCGGCACGATGCCGAAGTCCTCCTCGGCCGGGAAGACGAGGAGGTCGGCGGCGCGGTAGAGCTCGCGCAGCCGGCCGTCGTCGGGGGCGACGACGAACCGCACGTCGGCGCCCAGGTCGGCTGCGAGCGCCCGCAGCGACGCCTCCTCCGGCCCGGCGCCGGCGACGACGAGCGGGTGGCGGAGCCGATGGCAGGCGCGGATGGCCAGGTCCAGGCGCTTGTACGGCACCATCCGCGAGACGGCCAGGGCGAAGCCGCCGTCCACGCTCGCCGCGGACGTCGGGTCAGGGGTGAAGTAGTCCGTGTCCACGGGTGGATGGATGACGGTGGACGTGCGGCCGTACACCTCGTCGATGCGCGTGGCGACCGCGGTCGAGATGGCCGCGAAGTCGTCGACCCACTGCGACGACCGCAGGTCCCACGACCGCAGGCGGCGCTCGACGGGCGCGGTCATCGCGCTACGCCGGCGGCGGGTGTCGACCGACGACAGCCACAGGTAGCGCATCGGCGTGTAGCAGTAGCAGAGGTGGAGCGCGGCACGGCCGGGCCAGAAGCCCTTGGCGCACGAGTGGCTGGAGGTGACGACCACGTCGTACGGCCGGCGGGACGCGTACCGCCAGGCGAGCGGCATCAGGGGCAGCTGGAACATCCGGCGGTCGCGGAGGGGAGGCACCCGGTCGAGCAACGTCGTGGTGACCGTCCGCGACCCGAACGACAGCCCGGCCGATCGGTTCCAGGTCAGCGCGTACAGGTCGGCGTCGGGGAAGGCGGCCGTCATCGCCTCGAACGTCTTTTCGCTTCCGTGCCGGGCGCCGAGCCATTCGTGGCACAGGGCGAGGCTCGTGCCGGCCGCGGGCCCGTGCGCCGGGCGCCGCACCACCTAGTCGGCGCCGAGCCCGGTGAAGACGGCGACGGGCGTCCGGAGGAGGATCTTGGCGTCGGTCCAGGGCCCACAGCGTTCGAGGTAGTGGCAGTCGAGCAGGGCCCGCTCGGGGAACTGGACGGTGCTCCGACCGCTGACCTGCCAGAGGCCGGTGAGGCCGGGCCGCATGGCGGTGTACGTCGTCTGGTAGTCGCCGTAGTCACGGAGGAGCTGCGAGCGCTCGACCGGCCGGGGGCCGACGATGCTCATGTGACCGAGCACCACGTTGAGCAGTTGGGGCATCTCGTCCAGGCTGAGGCGTCGCAGCACCCGCCCCACGCGCGTGATGCGGGGGTCCAGGTGGGACGGGATCTTGTGGCTGCCCTGCACGAACAACTCGTGCAGCGCGGGATCGGACCGCAGCTTCTCCTCGGATCCGGTGTGCATGGTCCGGAACTTGAGCATGGGGAAGTCCTTGCCGCCACGCCCGACACGGCGCTGCCGGAACAGCACCGGCCCGGAGGACGTGGCCTTGATCACGATCGCGATGATCACGAACACCGGAAGCGTGACGAGGACCAGCACGATCCCGAGGGTGACGTCGACCGCCCGCTTGCCCCACCAGCCCCGTGACACGGCCTCCGCCGCCACGGCGCCGGGCCCGGCCCTGACGACTGGCCGCACGGGCACGAGCGGCACCGCCCTTGCCAATTCGTCGACAGCGAAGATCCCGTTGTCGGACATGGACCGTTGACTCCTTGATGACGCCTTGGCCGCCCCAGCCAGGCGTCAAGCTAGCGCACCGGAACAGGCCCTTCGTGCCTTGGCGGTAAAGCGTTCGTGAACGGTCCGTGGACGACGCCCCAGGCGTGGCCGGCGGTGGGCTCAGGCGGTGCGACGCCAGTACGCCCCGGTCCAGTCGATCCGCTCGATGGCATCGGAGATCCCTCTTTCGCGGCGGAAGTCGTCCACTGCCCGCCGGCAGGATTCCATGGCGCCGTAGTCGTCGACGATCACGTAGCCCCCGACCGACAGCCGGTCGTACAGGGCGGTCAGGGCGTCCATGGTCGATTCGTACAGGTCGCCGTCGAGGCGCAGGACGGCGAGCCGGTCGATCGGGGCGGAGGGCAACGTGTCGCTGAACCACCCGACGAGGAACCGCACCTGGTCGTCGAGCAGGCGGTAGGCGGCGAAGTTGGCCTTGACGTCCTCCACCGGGACGGCGAGGACGCTCGCCTTCCAGAGCTCGTCGCCGGCGTCGGCCGGGTAGCGGACCGGGTCGGGCCTGGGCAGCCCCTGGAACGAGTCGGCCAGCCACACGGTGCGGTCGGTGATCCCATAGGCGTTGAGGACGGCCCGCATGAAGATCGAAGCTCCGCCTCGCCAGACGCCGGTCTCGATGAGGTCGCCCGGGACCCCCTCCTGGAGGACGTTCACCACGCACTCCTGGAGGTTGTCGAGGCGGGCTCGGCCGATCATGGTGTCGCCGTCGGTCGTGTAGTCCTGGCCCTCGTCGCGCGCCACGGGGTCCACCCGGCGGACCAGCTCGAAGCCGAACCGCTTGACCACGAACGAGGCCGCCGCGAACGGAATCCACCGGCGGTTGCCCGCGACCCGGGAGTGGGCCCGGTAGCTCCCGCGGGTCAGGCAGCGCTTGCACACGTCGAGGTACGACTCCGCCAGCGGGTTGGCGACGGGCGGCATCACGTCCGATGGGCGGGCGACGGCTTCGGGTCCCATGTCGACGGTCGGGAAGCTAGTCGGTCGCCCGAAAGCGGACCAGCGGGTCCGCCCGGTCGGACCGGCTGGGTCGCGCCGGCCCGTACACTCCGCGGCGATGACTCACCCAGCCCAGCCGGACCTGGCCACGGCGGACGGGCACGACCGGCACGTGCCGTCCGATTCGGCGGACATCCTCTCCGCCGGCCACGAGGGCGTGTACGAGTGGGCGGCGGAACACCTGGTCCGGAACGGGTCCAGGTTCCTCGACCTCGGCTGCGGGACCGGGTACGGCTCGAACATGGTCACCAGGGCGGGCGGCAGCTTCGACGGCATCGACGGGTCACCGGCGGCGATCGGCTACGCCCGGGCCAACTACTCCGGGCCGGATGTCCGGTTCTTCGTGGGCGACCTCATGGCCGCCCTCCCGGATGAGCTGGCCCCGGCTTCCTACGACGTCGTCTTCAGCTCCGAGGTGCTCGAGCACGTCGTCGACCCCTTCGCCTTCGTGGACGCCATGGCCCGCTTCATGCGGCCCGACGGCGCGTGCTTCATCGGCACGCCGAACCGCCTGTGGTCGAAGGCGAACATGCCTGGGGGCGGGCTCCTGGCCACCTCGCACGTGATGGAGTTCACGCCCCCGGCCCTGCTCGCGTTGCTCCACGGCGCCTTCGCCGACGTGTCCCTGTTCTTCAGGAGGTTGCCGGAGGGGGCCGACCGGTCGATCGTGCCGTCGGGCGCCCGCCCGCCGGTCGTCAGGGGGGCGGTCGCCTTCGCACGGGAGGTGGCCCCCAAGGCGCTGGTCCGCTACGGGCAGGGCTTCGGTCGACGCAAGGACGGCCGGACGTGGTCGCCCGACGACATCTCGTGGCTGGCCGCCGACGACCCGGGCGTCGACCCGGCCGCGTGCATCGGGCTGGCCGCCGTGTGCCGGGCTCCCCGGTCCTGAACGGCCGTCAGGGCTCGACGGACGACGCCAGCCAGGCTCCCGGCCGGCGTGCGTGCCGCAGCCGGCGCACGAGCCAGCGGGCGTCGATCGCGCCGACGACGACCGCCGCCAGGCCGCGCCACGGCGGGCCGGGCCGTACCAGCGCGAGCAGGGCGACGACCGCGGCGCCGACGACCAACGGCCAGGCCTGGGCCGCGGCCAGGGCGAGGCGGCTCGGAGTGACCCCGCTGCCCGAGGTCCGGCGCACGCCGGCGGTGAGGTAGACGATCAGGGCGACGGCGGCACCGACGAGGGTGCCGAGGGCGACGCCGACGGCGCCGAGCCACAGGCCCAGCATCACCGACGCGGCGAGATTGACGCCCGCCTCCACCACGGGCGCCACCACGATCAGGCGCTGCTCGCCCCGGACGACGACCAGGATGGCCCAGGGCAGGAACACGAACCGCAGGCACGATGCGAGGTACAGCAGGCGGAGGTACGTCGCCGCCCGCTCCCAGTGACCGGCCCCGGCCAGGAACCCGACGAGGTCGTCGGCGTACCCGATGAACACGAGCGCGCCGATGGCCAGCGCGGCCGCCATGAACGTGGTGCCGACGAAGGTCAGGTCGCGCCCGCCCTCCGCGCCCCGGACCGACTCGGCGTGGGCGACCCGGGGCATCCAGGCCGTCATCGCCGCGGTGACCACGCCTGTCGGGATGGCCAGCAGGGGCAGCGCGACTGCGTAGCGGGCGACGTCGGACGGGTCCACGGCGCGCACGACGAAGATGTCCACGCCGGAAATGGCGATCCCGCAGGCGGTCCACACCGCGAGCGGCGCGGCGTCGCGTAGGAGGCGGGCGAACGCGTCCCGGTCCGGCCTGGCCCAGGGCGACGGAGGGCGGCGGGCCCACGCCAGCAGGCCGGCGTGGACGCCGAGTTGGGGGGCGGCGACGGCCACGGTGAGCGCCACGATCCCCCAATGGCCGGCGGCGGCGGCGAGAAGGCCGATGACCGACCCCGCCCGGGCTGCGACGAGCCAGGCCGCGGGCACGTGCGCGCGGCGAAGCCCGCCGAACCAGGCCCGCACCGTCGAAGCGAGCAGCGATGCCGTCCCCGCGACGCCCAGGATCGCCATGAGCTGCGCCAGCCGCGGTTGACCGGTGAGCGCGGCCCACGCGGTCGCCACCGCCACCACGGCGACCGCGAGGATCGACTGCACCAGCATCGCCGCGGTGGTCAGCCGGGCGGCGCGGGGTTCCACCGCCCGAGTGGCGGCCTCGTTGGCCACCAGGTACTGGGAGCCGAGGTCGAGGAGCACGACGTACGCCGCGACCTGGAAGGCCAGGTACCAGCTCCCGTAGGCGTCGGCCCCGAACCGGCGCACGACCACCGCAGGGACGATGACCCCGTACCCGAGCGCGGCGGCGCCCACGGCGAGGTTGGCCGAGATGTTCGCCGCGAGCCCGGTGCCACGCGTGCCGCTCATCGCACCGGGCGGTGGCGTCTCAGGAGGGCGCGACGGCGACGGCGCCGACTTCGGTATCCGCGATCCGCGGTTCGGCGGGGCGCGGCGCGGCGGAACCGGTTCGGCCCGGGGCGTCGCGCCGTCGTCCCACCCAGACGACCTCCTCGCCGCGGCGGCGGTCGATGAGCGTGGCTCCCCGCCCCACGGCCTGGCCGAGCGAGTGCATGACGAACCTGGCGCCCCCCAGCACCCGAGGGTTGGCCAGGCGGCCGTCGATCACCCGGTCGAGGGAGCCGCCCAGGATCACCGCGCCGTTTGTCGCCGCCGACGCCAGGTACGTCGGCTCGAGGTCGAGCTGCGAGGTGATCCGCGCCAGAGACTCGAGCGTCGGGATGGCGAGGTGCCGTGGTTGCTCGAGCCCGTACCACCACCGGCCGAACACGAGCCGCCCGAAGCTGTCCGCGTTGGGCGAGACCACGCAGAGCCGCCCGCCGGGAGCCAGCAGGGCGGCGCACGCGTCGAGGAGGGCAACGGGGTCGGTGGCGTGCTCCAGGACGTGACTGAGGCCGATCAGGTCGAACGGGCGCTCCTGAGCGACGAGCTGTTCGACCGGGCAGTGGTGGACCGTGATCCCGCGCCCTCGGGCGACGTGGCCCGCCTTGGGGTCGAGGTCCTGGCCGACGACCGTCCACCCCGCCTCCGCGAACTGGACGAGCCGCTCGCCCGACCCCGTTCCGACCTCGAGGAACCGGCCCTGGCGGCCCGGGTGGGCGAAGTACCAACGCAGCCGCTCGAGCTCCCGCCGGCGACGGGGCGTCGGCCAGAGCCGAGACCACGGACGGTCACCCCGAGGGGCGACGGAGTGGGTGTAGTAGTCGGCGTACCAGGACGCCACCTCGTCCGGGCTGGGCACCCGCCCGGCGGCCAGGGCACCGCAGGTCCCGCACCGGTAGACGTCGCCGGCCACGCCGGTCCCGAAGCGCCAGTCGGCCACGGCGCCGAAGCGCCCCAGCAAGGGGCCGCCGCAGTACGGGCAGGCCCGCCGGGCGGCCTCCGCCGGCGGATGGCCGGTCGCCGCCCCTCGGGCCAGGCCGCCGACGAGCGCCCGCGCCGAGCTGCGGTCGCCGGCGGCCACGTCCTTCAGGCCGAGCAACGCCTCGCGCAGCAGGAGTTGGATCGCGATCGTCGGCGCGCGACGAAGGTATCGGCGTAGCAGTAGTCCGGTGCTGTAGCCCCGGAGACGCTGTCGTTCCGCGCTGTGACCGAGCGCCCATGCCTCGCGGCCCAAAAGCCGAACCTTTCGAGGGAAACCGACGCGATGGTCAATGGTCGGCGTATCGAGCGACTTGACCTCCCATCCCGACGAGATCAGGCGGCTTAAGACTTCATGGTCGACTTCGTCCACGAAGAGCCGCTCGTCGAATCCTCCGCATTGCAGGAGGGCCTCCACCCTGTAGAGCGAGCCGGATGCGACCGTGTTCCAGGGGAAGGAGACGAGGCGTATCCTGTCCGGGCGAGCCGGCTGAATGACGGCACCGACGTTGGGTGTCTCCATCTGACGGATTGCCGGGGCGACCGGCGATGGTCCCGGGCGGCTGTCCTGGTCGAGGAGGTACAGGTAATCGAATGCTTCCTCGACAGCGAAGCGAAGGGCTTCGTTCCAAGCCGCTGCCGTACCGCGATTGTTTGTGAAGCGGATAAATCGCGGCGTTTCCCCGGGCGGAAATACGCACGGCTCATGCGGCCCGAGGGGACCGTTGAGGATGATCAGGAGTTGATCTACCTGACCGTTCATGCCCGTCACCGCCGCAAGCTCCGTTAGCGGACTGCCAGGTTCATGGACGACGATGACGCCGAGGATCCGGTGGGCGCCGGCCTCGCCGAGGGTGGCTTGCCTCGGCACGCCGTTAGTCGCCGACACCTGGCGATGTCGGATGAGCCGGCGCCACTTCGGGAACGCTACACGGAGGCGCTGTCGGCGCCGCGCTGATCAGCGGGCCCTTTGACCAACGACCGTGTACATCGGCCGTGGCCGCCCTTTGTAGGGTTGGGCGTGGTACGTCACGGTTGTCCGCTCGAACCCGAGGACGCCTAGGAACGCGACCACGAGTTCTGGAGAGAGGTTCCACCAACCGTCCGGGTCACGCGCCGTCTGCCAGTCGGGCAAGAACCGCATGGTTGGACGACGGAGGCGCTGCGGCAGTAAGCCGCGAAGTTTCCGGAGGGCGGGGGGGAGGCTGAGCCGATCGCGCGGCTCGGTGACGACGATGGTCTCCGTAGTGAGCCGGGATGCCGATGCCAGCGCTCCGAACGGGTCCCGTGTGTGGAGCAGGATCGCCCCGAAGGTGGCGACGTCGAATTCCCCGATCGCCGACGGGACGTCATAGACCGTGCCGTAGACGACTCGCGCGCTTGACCCGTGAGCGCGGTGGCTCAGCCAGTACGCATTGTTGAGGCGGCGAATACCATCCCTGAACCTCTCATGCGTCGCCAGCCAATATCCGTCATCGCGCTGACGGGCGGGGTCGTTCGAATGGCGCGCGTACGGGACGACGTCCCAGCTGTGAGCCTCAGAGAGATCATAACTCACGACTTCGGCCCCCTGGCGTTCCATCTCGAACGCGATGTACCCGTCCGCAGTTCCGAGTTCGAGGACGCGTTTGCCCGAAAGTGGGACGTCACCAAGGTATTGCCCGAGGTGCCCCCTGAGGTCCCATTGTCCATCGATGTGTCCGAAGCCTGGAAGATCGACCGTATGGTAAAAGGTGCAGGCCGAAGGATCTTCCACGATCCGCGACCGTGCGTAGATTGGCGAGCTGCTGGTGGGGCTGTCGCTCATGCGCGTACCTTCCGGGTCGGTGGCTCAGTTCGTGCATTTCACGCATGAGCCGGAAAGGACCATTGGACGAGTTGCCGGAAACGCCCGCGCACTGTCCGGGTACGGGGCGTCTCGCCGCCGTCGGAGAGCCAATCTGTCACAGCACATCATCACGCGGCGGATTGGGGGCCTTCTGTGCTCCGGCGCGA
>DATASA010000102.1:0-4051 GCA_036269435.1 Acidimicrobiales bacterium
ACCCACACGGCATGGGGTGGCGGCGAGGTCATGGGCTACGACGGGGACGCGTTGACCGTGTTCTTCGACGCCGTTGGGTACAAGACCCTGGCCCTCGAGCTGGTGGAAGCAGGAGGGCTTCTGACCCTCGAGGTGTAGGCGGGAAGCCGGAGTTGGGCGGAAGTTGGGTTGGCGCCGAGTCGCCGTTGATGCGCCGGACCGATCTTCTGTGGGATGAACCGACGGGGATGGCTGGCGTTCATCATCGGCGTGGTGGTGCTCGGGGCCCTAGCCGCGGGCGGAGGCCAGCGCGCCTCGGCCAGCGGGCCCGAGGGCGCCAACGGGACCTTTCTGACGGTGACTCCGAGCGACCTTCTGCCGTCGATCTCCGATGTCGCCGTCCACGGGGACGGGTTCGTCCCCAACACCAGCCTCGAGGACAACTCGGTCCGGGTCTCCGAGTGCGTGAACACCCTGGCGGCGTGCGGGCCCCAGACCGTCTTCACCATCAACGAAGGCGCGACGTTCGACGGCACCTTCACGGTGGTTCGGATGCTCACGGTGTCCGAGACCACGGTCGACTGCACGCAGGTGGTGTGCTCGGTCAGGGCCGACGGCGGCGTCTCGTCCGCCAGCCACCACCTGACCTTCACCACCCTTCCGCCGACGACGATCGGCGAGGGGTCGTCGACCACCCGCACGGTGCCCCTCGGGGTGGACACCCCGCTCACCGCGGTCACCACCATCCCGGCCATCACTACGCCGACCACGGCTCCGCACTCCGGGCCGTCCACGTCCGTGTCGGCCAACACCACCGTTGCTCCTGCGACGACGACCCCGGCCACGAAGCCGCGCACGACGGTCGTCGGGACGCCGACGACGAAGGGGGTCAACCCCACCACCTCGACTTCCCAGGCGACCACGACCTCCACCAGTGCGCCGACGAGCACGACGGTGCCGCCTCCGCCCGGGGACAAGCGACCGCCGCTGATCGCGGTGACGCCCAAGAACGAGCCGTCGGGTCCTCCGGGAGGCGGCCTGCACGTCGAGGGCACCGGCTACACGTGTGCCACCGTCTACTTCTTCTTCGACGGCACCCGGGTCGGCTCGGGCTCGCCCGACGGCGCCGGGGTGGTCACCAAGGGCGGCCTGTCCGTCCCCGGCAACGCCGGTACCGGTCGCCATGAGGTCACCAGCTCGTGTGAGTCCTCCGGTGAGCTGGTCGAGCAGTCGTCGGTGTTCCAGGTGCTGCCCGCGTCGATCCACCGGCCCGCCTTCGTCACCTCGCTACCCCTTCCGAGCCAGGTCTCACTCGCTCCGGCCGCCCTGCTGACCAGCGCCGCGGTCGCCGTGGGCGCGCTGCTGCTGATCGCCTTCCCGTTCGAGCTGTTCAACTCCACCATGGAGGAGAACTACGACGAGATCCGGGCCTGGTTCCGGCTGCCGGAGCGCGGGGTCCACGACCGGGGGATGCACCGGCGTACGGTGTCGTTCTTCGTCCTGACCGCGGTCACCGCCGTCGCCTGCGGCTTCCTCAGCCCTGACTTCGGCCTCAACATGACCAGCCTGGTCATGACCGTCGGCATGTTCGTCGCCCTGCTCGTCATGGCCGTGGTCTTCAGCCTGCCCGCCGACATCGGCATCCACCGCCAGTTCGGGGAGTGGGGCAAGCTGAACTTCCTCCCGGGCAGCGTGGTCGTGTCGATCGTCATGGTCGTGATCTCCCGCCTGTTCCACTTCCAGCCGGGGTACTTCTACGGCGCCCTCGCCGGCCTCGCGTTCCGCAGTGCCCTCTCCGAAAGGGTGCAGGGAAAGATGACGGCGGCGAACTGGACCTTCAGCCTGGTGGTGAGCGCAGCGGCCTGGTTCGCCCGAGTCCCGGTCACCACCGCCGCAGCCCGGCCCGGCGCGAGCGTGTGGTGGATCGGCCTCGAGGTCTGCCTGGCCATGATCTTCCTCTGGGGGGTGGAGGGGCTGGCGGTCGCCATGCTGCCCCTGCACTTCCTGGACGGCCGCAAGGTGCTCCGCTGGAGCCGGGCCGGTTGGGCGCTGCTGTTCTTCCTGGGCATCTTCGCCACCTTCCACGTCCTGCTGGCGCCGGGCAGCGGGTACGTCGGGCACACGACCGGCGGGGTCGCCATCGGCGTGATGGTGCTCTACGCCGGCTTCGGCCTTGGGTCGGTGCTGTTCTGGGCCTTCTTCCGCTTCCGGCCCCAACGCTGGGCCCCGGCGACGAGCTGACAGGCATGGGCGACCGACGGGCGACTCTCACCGATGTGGTGCGCGGCCAGCTCATCGCTCGCGACATCTGCCAGGTCGCGGGGACGTGCCTCCTCGAGGTCGAGCTCCGGGACCGACTGGGCGTGCTCGGCGTCGAACCGTCGGCCGACGTCGCCGTCGCCCTCATGGCCGCGTCGATGTTGCTGGCCGAACTGGCGCCGGAGTGGGGCGGGGACTGCCGGGACGCCCTCGGCGAGATGGCCCAGCTCGGGCTGTGCCTGCTGGTCGACGGCCGCGACCCCGCGTAATGCGCTCAAGCCCCGGGACGTCGACGCCGATGTCGAACGCCCGGTCAACGAACCGAAAGGTGACTTCCATGTCCCTGAAGATGCGAGTGTTCCTGGCCACCGTCCTGGCCGCAGCCCTCGGCGTGCTCGGCACCGCGCCCGCCTTCAGCGCGCCGCCCGCCGACCCCGGCCGCGACTTCGGGCTCTCGCATCGCCCCGTCTGCGGCCCGGCGCCGGCCGAGACTGCCCGGTGCGACGCCCAGGTCGTCACCGACGCCGGCGCCAAGCCCCTCGCCACCACCAGCTACGCCAACGGGTACGCACCGGCCGACCTGGCCGCCGCCTACAAGCTGCCCGCCGGCGGCGCCGGGCGGACCGTGGCCATCGTCGACGCCTACGACAACCCGACGGCCGAATCCGATCTCGCCGTCTACCGCGCCCGCTTCGGGCTGCCGGCCTGCACGACGGCCAACGGCTGCTTCCGCAAGGTCGACCAGCGCGGCGGGACGTCCTACCCGGCGGCGAACGTCGGGTGGGCCCAGGAGAGCGCGCTCGACCTGGACATGGTCTCGGCGACGTGCTCGGGCTGTCGGATCGTGCTGGTGGAAGCCGACTCGAGCGCCTTCTCCAACCTGGCTGCGGCGGTGGACCGGGCCGCGGTGATGGGGGCCAGCGCCATCTCCAACAGCTACGGCGGCGCCGAGTTCAACGGGGAGACGTCGTGGGAAAGCCACTGGAACCACCCCGGAATCGCCATCACCGTCAGCTCGGGCGACAGCGGCTACGGCGTCCAGTTCCCGGCCGCGTCGCGCTACGTCACCGCGGTCGGCGGCACCAGCCTGCGGCGGGCGTCGACCACCGTTCGGGGATGGACCGAGACGGCCTGGAGCGGAGCCGGCAGCGGCTGCTCCGCCTACGTGGCCAAGCCGTCGTGGCAGACCGACGCGGCCACGTGTGCCCGCCGGACCGTCGCCGACGTGTCGGCCGTCGCCGACCCGGCCACCGGCGTCGCCGTCTATGACAGCTACGGCTCAGCGGGCGGTGCGAACTGGTACGTGTTCGGCGGCACGAGCGTGGCCGCCCCCATCATCGCCGGCGTGTATGCGCTCGCCGGCAACACCGCCTCGATCAGCAACGGCTCGTACCCCTACTCGCACACCGCCGCGCTGTTCGACGTGACCTCGGGCAGCAACGGCCGCTGCACGTACGCCTACCTGTGCACGGCCGTCACCGGCTACGACGGTCCGACCGGCCGCGGCACCCCGAACGGCGTGGGCGCCTTCTAGCCCACGCCGGGGCCGGCCGACAGGTGAGGGCTCTAGGCTGGCGCCCGCCCGGGCGACCAGCCCGCCCTCGTAGCTCAGGGGATAGAGCATCGGTTTCCTAAACCGTGTGTCGCAGGTTCGAATCCTGCCGGGGGCACTCCGAAGGCGCTGGTCAGCGTCCTGGGCCCGGTCCGGGAGGCGGTCAGGCCGCCGTCTGGAGGTCCCGCCGCGCCTTGGCGCCACCCGCGGTCATCCGGTACAGCTTGAGGACCTGGACGGGCGCGTTGGCCGGCGTGGTCG
>DATASA010000103.1:0-11337 GCA_036269435.1 Acidimicrobiales bacterium
GTACCTGGCCGAGAACGAGGGCCTGGCCCTGAGCCGCCAGCAGATCCTCGACGCGGTGTGGGGCGCCGACTGGTACGGGGACGAGCGCACGATCGACGTGCACGTCCGCCAGCTGCGCAAGAAGTTGGGCACGGGGCTGCCGCTGGCGACCGTGTGGGGCGTCGGGTATCGCCTCGGATGACGTGACGCCATGACCCGCCGGCTGACCCTGACCATGGTGGCCGTCGTCGCCGGGGCGCTGCTGGTGGCGACCGCTGGCACGCTCGTGGTCACCCGGGTGCAGAGCCGGGTCCAGGCCCGCAAGGAGCTCGGCGGCCAGGCCCAGCGCCTGGCCCGGCGGATCGAGACAGTCCAGCGCGTCGGCCTGGCCAGCGTGCAGGTCGCCCTGCGCCTCCAGGACGGCGCCGTCCTGTGCTTCGGCCCCACGTGCCGGGCACCCGGCGTCATCCCGCCCGGCCTGACCCAGGCCGACCTCGACCTCCCCCGGCTGCAGGCGGGACACCTGGTCACGGGCGCCCACGGGTCGCTCGCCTTCGCCGCGGCCGGCGCACCCCGGGCCGGCGACCTCGACGTGATCGTCCTCACCCGCCAGCTCGACGCGCCCCACGGCCTGCTCGGTCCCTGGTTCTTCGTGATGGTGGCCGTCACCCTGCTGATCGCCGCCGCCGTCGCCGCCAACCTGGGCCGGCGGCTGACCCGACCGCTGCGCGAGGCCGAGGCCGCCACCCGGCGCATCGCGTCGGGCGACCTGGCCGTCCGCGTCCCGGAGCACGCGGCCGACGGCGACGAGCTGGTCGGGCTGGCCCGCTCGATCAACGCCATGGCCGAAGGCCTCGAGCGGTCGCGCGGCCTGGAGCGCCAGTTCCTGCTGTCGGTCTCGCACGACCTCCGCACGCCGCTGACGTCGATCCGCGGCTTCGCCGAGGCGCTGTCGGACGGCAAGGCGCCCGATCCGGCCCACGCCGCGTCGATCATCAGCGCCGAGGCCCGACGGCTCGAACGCCTGGTCGGCGACCTGCTGGAGCTGGCCAAGCTCGACGCGCGCCGCTTCTCCCTCGACGTCCGGGGGACCGACGTGGCCGAGGTGGTGGCCGACACGGCCGAGGGCTTCCGGCCCGCGGCCGACGCCGCCGGGGTCACCCTGGCGCTGGCCGGTCCGGGTACCGGTACGGGTCCGACGGGCGACGTGACCGCGGCCGCCGACCCCGACCGGCTGGCGCAGGTCGTCGCCAACCTCATCGAGAACGCCTTGAAGTTCGCCACCACCGCCATCTCCGTCGGAACCGGTCGGGCCGGCGACGCGGTGACCCTGTGGGTGGAGGACGACGGCCCCGGGATCCTCGCCGAGGACCTGCCCCACGTGTTCGAGCCGTTCTGGAGCGCCAACCGGTCGCCCGCCCGACAGGTCGGCAGTGGGCTCGGGCTCGCCATCGTCGCCGAGTTGATCGCAGCCATGGGCGGAACGGTGCAAGCCGAGCTCGTCGCCCGGGGAGGGACCCGGATGGTGGTGACGCTGCGACCGTGGCGGATGGCGACGGTCTCCGGCCCGAAGCCCTAGCCCTGGCCCAGCCCTAGCCGACCTTGGTCGTGGTCGTCGCCGCCACCGTCGCCGCCGCGCAGGCCGGCAGGTTGACCGAGGTCACGCCGGTTCCCACGGTCAAGGGCAGCGACGTGGCCCCCTCTACCGTGCAGTGGACGCTCCACGAGGCGGCGCCGTTGGTGTCGGTCACCACCTGAGGGACCGAGTCGACCACGAAGCCCTGCCCGGCGGACAGGATCAGCACCACGCCGGCCCGCGGTGTCAGCGCAGCGCGGCCCTGGCTGTCCACCGCGCCCACGCCGACGGTGATGGTCACGGTGGCCGGCAGGCCGACGTGCGGAGGACTCGGGTTGACCACGGCGGTGATCCGGTCGCCGCCCGCGGCCGCCAGCTTGAAGTCGACCACCTTGCGGTCGTTGGCGGCGAGGAAGAAGGTCTGCACGTCGGACTGGGCGAGGTCCGGTGACTTGAACGCCCGCACCCGATACGCACCGCCGAGGATCGACGTCAGCTGCCAGGACCCGCCGACCGTGGTGACGTCCTGGCTGGCCACCGACTTCCCCACCAACCGCTCGATGTGCACCGTGGCCCCGTCGACCGGCCCCGACGGCCCGGTCACCGTCCCGCTGAGGGCGGCGTCGCCGGGGCCCAGGCTCAGCACGGTGGTCACGGTCGTACGCGGGACGGTGCTGCTGGTGGTCGTCGGTTTCGCCGTCGTCGTGGTGCTCGACGGGGCGAGAGTGGACTCCGTGACCGGGGTGGTGTCCGGCGGAGCGGCGACCGGCTTCGGGGTGGTGCACCCGACGGCCACCAGGGCCAGCAGCAGGAGAACGGTGCGGCGCATGCTCAGGGCACCAACGGCAGGGCCTCGACCCGGGCGGGCGACGAACCCCCGTCCCAGACCACCTCCACCTCGGCCGGCGGCTCGACGGCGCGCCGGACGTAGGCCAGGGCCACGGGCGCGCCTCGACCCGGCGAGAAGCCCACGCTCGTCACCTCGCCGACCTCCTTGCCGTCGGCGCGCAACGTGGCGCCGGCCGGTGGGAGGGCGTCGCTCATGAGGACGAGCCCGCGCAGGCGGCGGGGGACGTTGCCGCCCCGGGAGTCGATGCGGGCGACCAGCTCCTGGCCCGTGTAGCACCCCTTCGTGAAGCTCACCGAGCGGTCGACCACGCCCGCCTCGGCCGGGATCGTCCCCTCGTCGAGCTCGCGCCCCATGACCGGGATGCCGGCTTCGATCCGGACGGCTTCGTAGGCGTCCAGCGAACATTCGGCAACGCCGGCAGGCGCCTCCGGCGACGGCCCGACCAGGTCCGCGCCGGGCAAACCCGGCCAGTCGGCGGTGACCACGGTGCCTGCCCCCCCACCCGCCAGCTCGTGCGCCCGCGGGCCCCGGATGGCGACGCACCGCCAGTCGATCGGGTCCAGGTCGGCCTTCACCCGCAGCTTGAACCGGTTCAGCCGCTCGATCACCGCCGCACCGAAGCCGGCGTCGGTCTCGAGCACCAGGACGTCGCCGTCCACCCGCAGCACCCGAAGGAACGCCACCACCTTGCCCTGCGGGTGCAACAGGAGCGCCCAGGTCGACGCGCCGGCGGCCAGGCCGGCCACGTCCTGCGACAGCTGGCCCTGGAGGAACGTCGTCGCGTCCGGCCCGGCGACGCGCACGAAGTCCCGCGCCAGCCCGACCGCACCTGCCGACGTCCGCAACGCCTGGTAGTCGCGCGCCAGATCACTCATGGCGCCTCCACCGGAACTTCGCTTCGGTGCTCGCCGACTTTCTGGTCGCTGCGCTCCTCCGCTTCGCTTCGGTGCTCGCTGACTCTCTGGTCGCTGCGCTCCTCCGCTTCGCTTCGGTGCTCGCTCCGCATCCGGCGGGCGGCGGGGACGGCGGCAAGGAGGGCGGCGGCCTTGGCCCGGCACTCCTCGTCCTCCGCCTGTGGATCGCTGTCGGCGACGATCCCGGCGCCGGCCTGGACCGACGCCCGGCCGTCGGCGGTGACGAGCATGGTGCGGATGGCGATGGCGGTGTCCAGGTTGCCGGAGAAGTCCAGGTACCCGATCACGCCGGCATACGGACCGCGCTTGGTCGGCTCGAGCGAGTCGATGACCTCCATGGCCCGCACCTTCGGTGCGCCGGACACCGTCCCGGCGGGCAGCGTGGCGCGGAGCACGTCGATGGCGCCCTTGCCGGGCTTCAACTGGCCCGACACCTGCGACGTGAGGTGCATCACGTGGCTGTAGCGCTCCAGGGTCATCAGCTCGTCGACCGTCTCGGTGCCGAAGCGCACCACCCGGCCGACGTCGTTGCGGGCCAGATCCACCAGCATGATGTGCTCGGCCACCTCCTTGGGGTGCTCGACCAGCTCGCCGGCCAGCCGGCGGTCCTCTTCCGGGGTGCGGCCCCGGCGGCGGGTGCCGGCGATCGGCCGCGACACCACCCGGCCGTCGCGCAGCTGGACCATGGGCTCGGGTGACGACCCCACGACCGTCACCGCCGGGTGACGCAGGTAGTACATGTACGGGCTGGGGTTGACCTGACGCAGCACCCGGTAGACGTCGAAGGGGGCGGCGGCCAGATCCAGGTCGAACCGCTGAGAGAGGACCACCTGGAAGACGTCGCCGGCCAGGATGTGCTCCTTCACCACGGTGACCGCGTCGCAATAGGCGCCCGACCCGACGGTCGAGCGGACCTCGGGCAGCGGGTCCGACGGGTCCGGCGGGGCCGCCGGCCGGTAGGCCAGCGGCCGACCGAGGTCGGCGATCGAGGCATCCACCCGCGCGCCGGCGAGGTCATAGGCCACGTCGAGGTCGGCCGTGGTCGCCCCGTCGCCGACGATCACGTTCTCGATGAGCCACACCCGCTGGCGCCAGTGGTCGAAGGCGGCGACGTGGCCGATGACCGACAACACCGCGTCGGGCAGGCCGAGGTCGTCGGGCGGCGGGTTGGGGAGGCGCTCCACCTCGCGCACCACGTCGTAACCGAGGAAGCCGACCACGCCGCCGTGCAGAGGTGGCAGGCCGGCCAGCACCGGCGACCGGTAGACGGCGAGCAGGGCTTCCAGGGCGGCGAGGATGCCCCGGTCGAGCGGGACACCACCGGGCAGGCGGCCCTCGACATCGATGTGGCCGCCCCGGGCGACGAGCACCAGCGAGGGGTCGCGGCCCACGAACGAGAACCGGCCCCAGGTGTCGCCGTTCTCGACCGACTCCAGCAGGAAGCCGCTGCCGTCGGGGCCGACCAGCTTCAGGTAGGCCGAAACCGGCGTCTCCAGGTCGGCGACCACCTCCCGCCACACCGGGACGACCGTGTGGCCGGCGGCGAGGGCGTGGAAGTCCGCCCTACTCGGTTGCAGCACTGCCAAAGGCTCGGTAGAAGCAGCTGCGCTCACCGGTGTGGCACGCGCCGCGGCCCTCCTGCTCGACGACGAACAGCAGGGTGTCGCCGTCGCAGTCGTAGCGGGCCTCCCGCACGAACTGACGGTCGCCGGAGGTCTCCCCCTTGCACCAGAACTCCTGCCGCGACCGGCTCCAGAACCACGTCCGCCCCGTCTCCATCGTCCGGCGCAGCGACTCCTCGTTCATCCACGCCATCATCAGCACCTCGCCGGTGCCGTGCTCCTGCACGATGGCGGGCACGAGCCCCTCGGCGTTGAAGGTGACGGCGGCCAGCTCCTGAGGACTGGCGGCGATGGGGGTGGAAACAGGCATGGAGCCAGGGTACAAGGCCGCCCCGGGAACGAGGCAGCTCACAGATACAGGCCGGTGCCTCCCTCGATGCGCTCGGATGCCACGGCGTGGATGTCGCGCTCGCGCAGGATGAGGTAGTCCTCGCCGCGGACCTCGACCTCAGAGCGGTCCTCGGGGTTGAACAGGACCCGGTCGCCCGGCTCGATGTTGCGGACCTGGGGGCCGATGGCGACGACCTCGGCCCACGACAGCCGCTTGGAGACCTGGGCGGTCGCCGGGATGAGGATGCCGCCCCGGCTCGCCCGCTCCCCGTCCGCGCTCGGGATCTGCACCAGCAGCCGGTCGGCCAGCATGGTGATCGGCTGCTTGGTCATGGTACGGCCAGGACTTTCTCATAGAGGGCCACGGTGCGGGCGGCCACGCCGGGCCAGCCGAAGTGGTCGATGGCCCGGGCCCTGCCGGCCCGGCCCATGGCCGCGGCCCGGTCCGGTTCGGCGAGCAGGCCGTTGACCCGCTCGGCCAGGGCGGCGGCGAAGGCGGTGTGGTCCGGGTCGTAGGGCACCAGGTGCCCGGTCACGCCTTCCACGACGATCTCGGGAATGCCGCCGATCGCGGTGGCGACGACGGGCAGCTCGCAGGCCATTGCCTCCAGGTTGGTGAGCCCGAACGGCTCGTACACGGAGGGGCACAGGAAGACGTCCGCGGCGGTCAACACCTGGGCCAGCTCGACGCGGGGCAGCATCTCCTCGATCCAGACGACCCCGCCGCGCTCGGCGGCCGCGGCCGCGGCCAGGGACCGCATCTCGGTTCCGATCTCGGGGGTGTCGGGGGCGCCGGCGCAGAGCACGACCTGGGCTGCCGGGTCGATGAAGGCCGCCGCGGCCAGGGCGTGCTCGACCCCCTTCTGGCGGGTGATGCGGCCGACGAAGACCACCGCCCGCCGGTCGGGGTCGATGCCCAGGCGGGCCAGGGTGCCGGTGTCGGGGACGGGGCGCCAGGCGTCGGTGTCGATCCCGTTGTGGATGACGACGACCCGGTCGGGGTCCACCGACGGGTAGGTGGCGAGGATGTCGTCGCGCATCCCGGCCGACACCGCGATCACCGCGTCGGCCGCCTCCATGCCCGTGCGCTCGCAGAACAGCGAGAGGGCGTAGCCGCCGCCGAGCTGCTCGGCCTTCCAGGGCCGGAGCGGCTCGAGGCTGTGGGCGGTCATGACGTGGGGGATGCCGTGGAGCAGCTTGGCCAGATGGCCGCCGAAGTTGGCGTACCAGGTGTGGCTGTGGGCCAGATCGGCGCCGCGGCACCCGGCGGCCATGGCCAGGTCGACGGACATGGGCGACAGCGCCGCCTCGTCGGCCCGGCGGGACACGATGGCCGGCCACGGCTGGTGGGCCGTGACCCGGCGGTCGTTGCGGGGCTTGCCGAAACACTGGACGTCGACGCTGACCAGCGCGGACAGGTGCTCGACGAGGTGGGTGACGTGGACGCCGGCGCCTCCATAGACCTCGGGCGGGTACTCCCGCGTGAGGAGGGAGACCCTCAAGGGTCGGTGACCAGCTGGCCCTTGCCGAGCACGGTGATGCCGTTGGGCGAGACGGTGAAGCGCCGGCAGTCCTCGGATGCGTCGCATCCGATGCGGGCCCCCCGGGGCACGACCACGTGCTTGTCGAGGATGGCCCGGCGCACGATCGCCCCCTCGCCGACGACCACGTCGTGCATCAGCACGGAGTCCTCGACCAGGGCGTGGGAGTCGACCACCACGCCGGGCGACAGCACCGAGTTGCGCACAGTGGCGCCGGAGATGATGGCGCCGGCGCTGACCAGGGAGTTGAACGCCTGCCCGGTGCGCCCTCCGTCCTCCAGCACGAACTTGGCCGGGGGCATCTGGGGCACGGACGTGTAGATCGGCCATTTCCGGTTGTAGAGGTTGAACACCGGATAGACCGAGACGAGGTCGCGGTGGGAGTCGTAGTAGGAGTCGAGCGTCCCCACGTCACGCCAGTAGGCCCGGTCCCGGTCGGTGGCCCCGGGGACCTCGTTGGTGTTGAAGTCGTAGACGTGGGCCTGCCCCGCCTTGACGAGGGCCGGGATGAGATCGCCCCCGAGGTCGTGGTGGGACTCGTCGTCCCGGGCGTCCTCGGTGACCGCCTCCACCAGGGTCGACGTCGTGAACACGTAGTTGCCCATCGAGGCGAAGATGCATTCCGGTGAGTCCGGAAGGCCGGTCGGGTCCTGGGGCTTCTCGCGGAAGGCCTCGATCTTGGTGTCCACCCCCGGCTCGATGACGCCGAGCGACGGCCCCTGGGACCGGGGCACGCGGATGCCCGCCACCGTCACGCCCGCACCGGTGTCGATGTGGGCTTCCACCATCTGGCGAGGATCCATGCGGTAGATGTGGTCCGCGCCGAAGACACAGATGTAGTCGGGGCGATCGTCGTTGATCAGGTTGAGGTTCTGGAAGATGGCGTCGGCCGAGCCCGAGAACCAGTGGGGCCCGTGGCGCATCTGGGCCGGGACCATCGTCACGTACTGGTCGAGCAGGGTCGACATGCGCCACGTCCGGGACAGGTGCTGGCCCAGGCTGTGGCTCTTGTACTGGGTCAGGACGACCATACGCAGGTAACCGGCGTTGGCCAGGTTCGACAGGGCGAAGTCGATCAGGCGGTAGTGACCGGCGAAGGGCACGGCGGGCTTGGCCCGATCGGCGGTTAGCGGAAAGAGGCGCTTCCCCTCGCCGCCGGCGAGCACGATAGAGAGGATCCGCGGCTCGCTCACACCTCGCAGCGTAATTCGCGCGTCAAGCGGGTCGGACCGGCACGCCCCGGGTCGCGAGGTGCTCCTTGGCCTCGCGGACCGTGTACTCGCCGAAGTGGAAGATCGACGCGGCCAGGACGGCATCGGCGCCACCGGCCAGTGCCCCGTCGGCCAGGTGGTCGAGCGTCCCGACGCCCCCGCTGGCGATGACCGGGATCCCGGTCGCCTCGCTCACGGCCCTGGTCATGGCCAGGTCGTAGCCGCCGCGGGTGCCGTCGCGGTCCATGGAGGTCAGGAGGATCTCCCCGGCGCCCAGCCGCTCGCACTCGACGGCCCAGGCCACCGCGTCCAGGCCGGTCGGGGTGCGCCCGCCGTGAGTGAAGACCTGCCGGTCCTTGGCGTCGATGGCGACGACGACGCACTGGGCCCCGAACTCGGCCGACAGCTCGGCCACCAGCTGCGGACGGTCGACGGCGGCGGTGTTGACGCCGACCTTGTCTGCGCCGGCGCGCAGCAGAGCCCGGGCGTCGTCGACGGTGCGGATCCCCCCGCCCACGGCGAAGGGGATGAACACGGTCTCCGCCGTCCGGCGGGCCACGTCGACCATGGTCTCCCGGGCGTCCGAGCTGGCCGTGATGTCGAGGAACACCAGCTCGTCGGCGCCCTCGGCGTCGTAGCGGGCGGCCAGCTCGGCCGGGTCGCCGGCGTCGACCAGGTCGACGAAGTTCACGCCCTTGACGACTCGGCCGGCCCTGCCGCCCCGTTGCACGGACGCGACGTCGAGGCACGGGATCACCCGGACGGCGCGCATGCGGCAATCGCCTCCTCCACGGTGAAGTTCCCCTCGTACAGCGCCTTGCCCACGATGGCGCCCGCCAGGGCGCGGCCGGATGCCCGCAGGGTGGCCAGCGCCTCCAGGTGGGCCAGGGTGCCGACCCCGCCGGAGGCGATCACCGGGATGGCGCTGGCATCGAGCACGGCGGCCAGCCCGTCGACGTCGGGGCCGGCCAGGGTGGCGTCGCGGCCTATGTCGGTGACGATGACCGCGGCCACGCCCCGGTCGGCGAAGCGGGCCAGCACGTCGAACAGGTCGGCGCCCGACCCTTCCGTCCAGCCCCGCACGGCCACGTCGCGACCACGGGCGTCGATCCCGACCGCGACCTGGTGGTGGCTGGCCAGCTCGCACACCAGCTCGGGGTTCTCCACCGCGGCGGTGCCCAGCACGACCCGGTCGACGCCGCACGCCAGCAGCTCCTCGGCCGACGCCTGGTCGCGGACGCCCCCGCTGGCCTGCACCTGCACGCCGGCGCCGGCGACCGCGGCGGCGATGGCGGCGATGACCGGCCGGTTCTCGGGCGTGCCGGTGCGGGCCGCGTCCAGGTCGACCGCGTGGATCCACCGGGCGCCGGCGGCGGCGTACCGCTCGGCCACCGCGACCGGGTCCAGGCCGTACGCCGTCTCCCGGTCGAAGTCGCCCTGGTACAGCCGCACGACCCGCCCGGCCCGGAGGTCGATCGCCGGATAGAGGTCCATGCGACTCAGCCGACCCGGGCGACGAAGTTGGCCAGCAGGCGCAGGCCGGCGGTACCGGACTTCTCGGGGTGGAACTGGGTGGCCCACAGGTTGTCGCGCTCGACGGCGGCCACCACCGGGCCGCCGTAATCGCACGTGGCGACCACGTCGGCCGACGGTTCCGGCGAGTAGGAATGGACGAAGTACATCCACACCGGGTCGTCGAGGCCGGCCAGCATCGGCGTCGGCCGGTGGTCGAGCTGGTTCCACTGCATCTGCGGCCGCTTGACCCCCTCGAGGAGAAGCCGGACGTGACCGGCGAGGACGCCCAGGCCCTTGACGTCGGGCGCCTCCTCCGAACCGTCGTAGAGCAATTGCATCCCGATGCAGATGCCGAGGAACGGGGTCCCCGCCTCGACCGCGGCGCGAGCCGGGTCCTCCAGCCCGGCGGCCCGCAGTGCCTCCATGCACCGCCCGAAGTGCCCGACCCCCGGAAGGACGACGCCCCGAGCGGCGGCGATCACCGCCGGATCCGCGGTCAGGACCGCCTCGGCGCCCACCCTCTCCAGCGCCTTCTGGGCCGAGCGCAGGTTGCCGATCCCGTAGTCCAGGACGGCGATGGTCATGGGCGCCGTGCGATGGGGGTGGCTGCGGTGCCGCGGCGGTGGGTGAGGTACCGGGAAGGGCTCACAGGGTGCCCTTGGTCGACGGGACGCCGCCTCCCTCCACCCGGACCGCGTCGCGCAGGGCGCGGGCCACGGCCTTGAACGAGGCTTCGAGGATGTGGTGGGAGTTCTTGCCCCGCCTGAGGTCAAGGTGCAGGGTCACGGCCGCCGACGTGACGAAGGCCCGCCAGAACTCCTCGGCCAGCTGAGGGTCGAACGGCGGGCTGCCGAGCGGCTCGGCGCCGGCGTCGACGTCGTAGTGCAGGTAGGCCCGGCCGGACAGGTCGAGGGCGACCTCCACCAGGGCCTCGTCGAGCGGAAGCGCCAGCGACGCGAAGCGGCGGACACCGGCCTTGTCGCCCAAGGCCTCCCGAACGCACTCCCCCAAGGCGATCCCGACGTCCTCGACGGTGTGGTGGGCGTCCACCTCCAGGTCGCCCGTGGCGTCCAGCTCCAGGTCGAACCCGCCGTGGCGACCGAGCTGGTCCACCATGTGGTCGAAGAACGGCAGCCCGGTGCTCACCTTGGTCTCGCCGGTGCCGTCGAGATCGAGGTGGATCTCGATCGACGTCTCCTTGGTCACCCGGGAGCGGGTCGCGAGCCGGGTCATGACAAGACCTCCGTGAGGGCGGCGAGGAAGGCGTCGTCCTCGGCGGGGGTGCCGACGGTGACCCGCAGGCACCCGTCGAGGCGGGGCCACGAGGAGCAGTCCCGGACCAGGACCGACCGCTCGACCAGGCCCTTCCAGACCGCAGGCCCGTCGAGGTGACGCGGCCGGAACAGGACGAAGTTGGCCGCCGACGGCCAGGTGTCGACCGGCAGGCCGGCCAGGGCCGCGGCCAGCCGGTCCCGCTCGGCCACGAGGGCGGCCACCCGCGCTTGCATCTCGGCCGTGAACCGCAGGGCCAGCCGGCCGGCGATCTGGGTCGGGGCGTCCAGGTGGTACGGCAGCAGGGCCCGCTCGGCCGCGGCCACGATGTCCGCCGGCCCGACCAGGTACCCGAGTCGACAAGCGGCCATGGACCACGTCTTGGAGAACGTCCGGGTCACGACCAGCGGGCGGTCGTCGGCCAGGAGCGACAGCGCCGACCAGGGGGCGAACTGGCCGTACGCCTCGTCGACCAGGACCAGACCCGGGGCGGCGGCCAGCGCGGCCTCGACCACCTCCGGCGGGTC
>DATASA010000104.1:0-11988 GCA_036269435.1 Acidimicrobiales bacterium
ACGTTCGACCTCGACCCGGGCGGCCGGGACCCTGTCCTCGGCGTCGAGCGCCTGCAGGAGGCGTTCCTGGCCCGCGACCCCGACTACCGGCGGGGCGTCACCGTGCCGGCCATTGTGGACGTGGCGACGGGCAAAGTCGTCACCAACGACTACGCCCAGATCACCCTCGACCTTTCGACGGAGTGGAAGGTCCATCACCGCCCCGGCGCCCCGGACCTGTACCCGCAGGACCGGCGGGCCGAGCTGGACGAGGTCATGGAGCTCGTCTACCGGGACGTCAACAACGGCGTCTACCGGGCCGGGTTCGCCGGCTCCCAGAAGGCCTACGAGAGGGCGTACGGACGACTGTTCGACCGGATGGACTGGCTCTCGGAACGGCTGACCGCTCAGCGGTACCTCGTGGGCGACACCATCACCGAGGCCGACGTCCGCCTCTTCACCACCCTCGTCCGCTTCGATCCCGTCTACCACGGCCACTTCAAGTGCAATCGCCAGAAGCTGTCGGAGATGCCGGTGCTGTGGGCCTACGCCCGGGACCTGTTCCAGACGCCCGGCTTCGGGGACACCATCGACTTCGACCACATCAAGCGCCACTACTACCTGGTCCACGTCGACCTGAACCCGTCCGGGCTGGTCCCGGCGTGGCCGGACCTGGCCAACTGGGCGACGCCGCACGGGCGCGACGCGCTCGGTGGCCGTCCCTTCGGCGACGGGACCCCGCCCGGGCCGCCGCCGCCCGGGGAGGTCGTCGCTGCGGTGCCGCCGGCGTCCTGAGCGGCGGCGCCGGCCGTCGTCGAGGTCCGGGGCAACCGCCGGTAGCCTCGGGGTCCATGCCGGAGCGCCGCTCGCCCCTCGATACCGCCCATCGCGCCCTCGGCGCCAAGATGGTGCCGTTCTCGGGCTGGGAGATGCCGCTGTCGTACCCGACCGGCACCCTGGCCGAGCACCGGACGTGCCGGACCGGCGCCGTCGTCTTCGACGTCAGCCACCTGGGCACCGTCCGCCTCCGCGGTCCGGAGGCCTACGACCGCATCCAGCGCACCCTGACCAACGACCTGCGCAAGGTCGCCCCGGGGCGGGCCCAGTACACCCACCTGCTGGGCGACGACGGGTCGGTCCTCGACGACATCATCGTCTGGTGGGTGGCGCGCGACGAGTTCCACGTCATGCACAACGCGGCCAACACCCAGCGGGTGCGTGACGCCATCGGCGGCGAGGACGTAACCGCCGAGCGGGCCGTGCTCGCGGTCCAGGGGCCGGAGGCCCGAAGGTGGCTGGCCGACGTACTGCCGGCCGCGGCCGACGTCGCCCGCTTCGCGGTGGCCACCGTGGCCTGGGAGGGCGTGACCTGCGTGGTCGCCGGCACGGGCTACACCGGTGAAGAGGGCGTGGAGATCGCGGTGCCCGCGGCCGCGGCGACCGCGCTGTGGGAGGCGCTGCTCGACGCCGGCATCCTCCCCGCCGGTCTGGGCGCCCGCGACACCCTGCGCCTGGAAGCCGGACTGCCGCTGCACGGCCACGAGCTCGGCCCGGGGATCACCCCGGCCCAGGCCGGCCTCGACTGGGTCGTCGCCTGGGGCAAGGGCAACTTCCGGGGGCGCGACGCGCTCGAAGCGGAGCGCAAGCGGGGTGTGGAGCGGATCCTGCGGGGGCTGGAGGTCGAGGGACGCCAGCCGCCACGGGCCGGGTACAAGGTCATCATCGACGGTGCCGTGGTCGGGGAGGTCACCAGCGGGAACTTCTCACCGACGCTCGGCCGGGGCATCGCCCTCGCCTTCGTCCCTCCGCCGCTCAAGGCCGGAGCGTCGGTGTCGGTCGACGCCCGGGGCCAGCGCATGCCGGCCCGGGTGGTCTATCCGCCGTTCGTCGCCCGCCGGCGGGGCTGAGCGGCACCGGCATGGCGCACTTCGTCCCCCACACCGACGCCGAGGTGGCCGAGATGCTCGGCGCGCTCGGCCTGTCGTGCCTCGACGAGCTCTTCGACGCCGTCCCCGCCGCCCTCCGCCTGGCCGGCGGCCTGGACATGGAGCCGGGGCTGGCCGAGGCCGACGTCGCCGGGCGCTTCGACGCCTACGCCGCGGCCAACCGCCCGGTCGGGCACGACCTGGTCTGCTTCGCCGGGGCCGGCGCCTACGACCACGACATCCCGGCGGTGGTCAACCGCCTGGCCTTCCGCTCCGAGTTCGTCACCGCGTACACGCCCTATCAGCCCGAGGTCGCCCAGGGCGTGCTCCAGGCCCTCTTCGAGTACCAGACGCTGGTGTGCCGGCTGTTCGGTACCGACGTCGCCAACGCGTCGCTGTACGACGGCGCATCGGCGTGCGTCGAGGCGGTCAACCTGGCCGTCGCCGCCACCGGCCGCCACGAGGTCTGGGTCTCCCGGGGCGTCCATCCCCAGTGGCGCCAGGTGGTGGCCACCATGGCGGTGGGGACCGGGCACCGCATCGTCGACGTGGCCCTGGACGACGGGCTGACCGCCTGGCCGGTGGAGGGCCAGCCGGGCGCCATCCTCGTCCAGAACCCGAACTACCTCGGCTGCCTGGAGGACCTGGCCGGGGCGGCTGCGCTGGCCCGCCGGCTCGGAGCGCTGCTGCTGGTGGCCGCCGACCCGGTGTCGGCCGGCCTGCTCCGATCACCCGGGTCGGTGGGTGCCGACGTGGTGGTGGGGGAGGGGCAGCCCTTCGGCGCCCCCCTGTCGTTCGGAGGCCCCTACCTCGGCCTGTTCGCCTGCCGGCGGGAGCACGTCCGGCGGCTGCCGGGCCGGCTCGTCGGGGAGACGGTCGACACCGAGGGCCGGCGGGCCTACGTGACCACCCTGCGGACACGGGAGCAGGACATCCGCCGGGAGAAGGCGTCCTCCAACGTCTGCACCAACCAGACCCTCATGGCCGTGGCCTTCCTCGTCCATCTCGGCTGGCTGGGAACTCCGGGGCTGCGCGAGCTCGCCCTGCGCTGCGCCCGGGGCACGCGGTACTGCCGGGAGGCGCTGCTCGGCATCGAGGGCGTCGAGCCGGCGGCCGCCGCCCCGGTGCTGCGGGAGTTCGCGGTCCGCACCGCGGTCGCCGCCGACGTCGTGGTCGACCGCATGGCCGAGGAGGGTTTCCTGGCCGGCGTGGCCCTGGGCGACGAGTACGGCGGCGGCCTCCTGGTCGCCGTCACCGAGAAGCGGACCCGCGCCGAGATCGACGCCTACGCCGCCGCCCTCGAGAAGGTGGTCCGGTGAGCACCGCCGACGCGAGCCCGGCGCCCGGGGGCCGGGCGACGAGCAGCCCCCTGATGGGCCACGACGCCGAGCCCACGCTCTTCGAGCTGTCCGCGCCCGGGCGGATCTCGGCCAACTTCCGGGCCACCGGCGTGCCGGAGTGGACCGCCGAGGAGCTGGTGCCGGCCGCTTCACTGCGGAGCGAGCCCACCCCCGTGGCCGAGGTGTCAGAGCGCGATCTCGTCGCCCATCTCACCAGGCTCAGCTCCCGGCAGTTCTCGGTCGACCTGGGCGCCTACCCGCTCGGCTCCTGCACGATGAAGTACAACCCCAAGCTGTGCGACGACGCCGTGGCCCGGGCCGGGCTGGCCGACGTCCACCCCGCGTCGCCGCCGTCGCTGACCCAGGGGTGGATGGCGCTGCTGGCCGACCTGGAGACGGCGCTGTGCCGGATCACCGGCATGGCCGGCGCCACGCTGCAGCCGCCGGCGGGCGCGGCCGGCGAGCTCACCGGCCTGCTGTTGATGCGGGCCTGGCACGACGACGCCGGTCAGGGCGGCCGGCGCCGGCGGGTGCTGATCCCCGACTCGGCCCACGGCACCAACCCCGCGTCGGTGACCCTCGGCGGCTACGAGGTGACCCAAGTTCCGTCGGACGGCCGGGGCTGCGTCGACCTCGACGCGCTGGCCGCCCGGCTCGACGACGACGTGGCCGGGATCATGCTCACCAACCCGAACACGCTGGGCCTGTTCGAGGAGGACATCGTCCCCATCGCCGCCGCGGTGCACGAGGTCGGCGGCCTGCTCTACTACGACGGGGCCAACCTCAACGCCATCCTCGGCGTCACCCGGCCGGGCGACATGGGCTTCGACATCGTGCACATGAACCTGCACAAGACGTTCGCAGTGCCCCACGGCGGCGGCGGCCCCGGCGCCGGCCCGGTGGCGGTGACCGAGCGCCTGACGCCCTACCTCCCCGGCCCCCGGCCGGTGCGGGCGAAGACCGGGGCCGACAGCGGCGACGGCGCCTACGAATGGATGGAGCCGGAGCGCTCGATCGGCCGCGTCCACTCCTGGCACGGCAACGCACTGGCCCTGGCCCTGGCGTGGTCGTACATCCTGGCCAACGGGGGCGACGGTCTCCGCCGGGTGTCCGACGCGGCCGTGCTCAACGCCAACTGGCTGCGGAACCGACTTCGGGACACCTACGACATCCCCTTCGACCGGCCGTGCATGCACGAGTTCGTGGCCTCGGCGGCCAACCTCAAGCGGGCCCAGGGCCTGCGGGCCGTCGACGTGGCCAAGCGGCTGCTGGAGGAGGGCTTCCACTCGCCGACGGTGTACTTCCCCCTGGTGGTGGAGGAGGCCCTGATGATCGAGCCCACCGAGACCGAGAGTCCCCAGACCCTCGAGGCGCTGGCCGACGCCCTGGTGCGCATCGCCGCCGACTCCGGCGACGACGCCCACCACGCACCGCGGACGTCGCCGGTCGGCCGGGTCGACGAAGCCCGCGCCGCCCGCCAGCTCATCCCGACCTGGGACGCCCGCCCGAGCTAGGTCCGGGGCGACTTGTAGGCTGGCCGGCATGGCCCCGCGCCGCCTCTCGTTGCGGACAACGGCCCTTGTGCTGGCGGGGGTCGCCGGGGTCGTGCTGGCCCACGCCCTCGACTACCTGCTGATCATCCGCTCGCCGGCGCAGCGCGCCGCCGAGCTGGCCCGGACCGGCCACGGCTGGTGGCCCTCCGCGGTCGCCGCCGGCGTGGTCTCCGCCGGGCTGGCCCTCGTTCTGGCCACGGCACGCGGTGCGGCCGGGGCCGTGTTCCGCCGGGCGGCCGAGTCGGCATCGGCCACGGTCGGGCGGGACCTCGGGTGGATGGCACTGTGGCAGACCAGCCTCTTCGCCACCCTCGAGGTGTTCGAGCGCATCGGCGCCCACCGGTCCCCGGTCGAGCTCCTGCACGGCCCGCTGTTCGCCGTCGGGCTGCTGCTGCAGGTCGGGGTGGCCGTGGCCGTGGTCGGCCTGCTGCGGGGGATCGAGCGGGGGACGGCCGCCGTGGCCGAGACCGTGCTGGCCGGCCGACGGTCGCCGGGACGAGCCCGGCGCCGGGTCTTCGGCGCCTCGCCGCTGCCGGTCGTCGGGGGCGGGAACGTGTTCGGGCGCCACGAGGCCCGGGGGCCACCGCTCAGCCTGGCTGCCTGACCGGTCCCACCCCTCTGCTGAGAGGTTGCCATGACACTCCGTCGCCTCGCGGCTCTCGTCGCGCTGGCTCTGGGAGTGGCGTTGGCCGCGGCCCCCCCGGCCTCGGCCCACGCGCTGCTCCTACGCACCGAACCGGGTCCCCAGACGACGGTCAAGACACCGCCGTCGTCGGTCAAGCTGTTCTTCTCCGAGCCGGTCGAGGTCACGTTCGGGGCCATCCGCGTCTTCGACGTGGACGGCAAGCGCGTCGACCCCGGCAGCTTCCACCGCGTCGGCAACGGCAGTGAGGTCGACGTCCCGCTGAGGCCGCTCAAGGACGGCACCTACACCGTCACCTGGAGGGCGGTGTCGGCCGACGGCCATCCGGTCAGCGGCGGATTCACGTTCTACATCGGCAACCCGTCGACGATCTCCGCCGTCGCCATCCCGTCCGACCAGGGCGCGGGCCGAGCGGTCGGGTGGGGCTTCGGCGCGGTCCGGTTCGCGTGGTTCAGCGCCCTGTTGGTGCTGATCGGCGCCGTCGTCGTGCGACGGTGGGTGTGGACGCCGGCCGTGCGTGAGGCCGGGCTGGTGACGTCGGAGGCGGCGTCGGCGTTCCGCCGACGATTCCGCCAGGTGCTGCTGGGCGCGTGGGTGGCCCTGGCCGTGGTGGGGGCGGTGGCGCTGCTGTTCCAGGCGACGACCGCGTCGGGCCTCTCCTTGCTCTCGGCCGCCCGGCCCAAAATTCTCGGGGAGGTCCTGCACACCAATTACGGGCGGCTGTGGCTGGCCCAGATGGCGTTGACCGCGGCCATCGCCGTGCCGGTCGTCGCCCTGGCCGGGGCCAAGCTGCGGTGGGGCGTACGGCCCTCGACGTGGGTGTGGCTGGTGCTCGGGCTCGGGGTCGCGCTGGCGGCCGACGCGGGCATGAACGGCCACGCCCGCACGGTCGCCCACCCGACCGTCGGCGTCGCCTCGATCACCGCTCACCTGATGGCCGTGGCCGTCTGGGTCGGCGGCCTGGCCGTGCTGGTCGGCGTCGGCGGGCCGGCGTGGCGGACGTTGGCGTCGCCCGAGCGGCGAGCGCTGCTGCGCCGGCTGCTGCCCCGCTTCTCCCGGCTGGCCATGGCGGCCGTCGCCGTGGTCGTGCTCACCGGGGTCCTCAACTCGTACCTGGAGCTGGCCCACATCAGCGACCTCTGGCGGCTCACGTACGGGCGGGTCATCCTGGCCAAGATCGTGCTGCTGGGGCTGGCGCTGGTCCTGGCCGCCCGCCACCGGTGGGTGTTCCCCAAGCGCCTGGCCGGGCCCGCCCCGGCGGTGGCGGTGGCCGGCGTGGGCCCGGGGGCGGCGAAGGCGGAGGCGGCGGCCGACCCGGACGAGGCCGACCCCGTGGAGGCGTTCGAGCGGTCGTCGCGCTGGGAGGCGGTGCTGCTCGGCCTGGTGGTGGCCTTCACCGCCGGGCTGGTGGTGCTCGTCCCCGGCCGCACCATCGCCCTCGCCGCCTCGGGGCCGGTCAACCAGACCGCCCGGACCGGCGGCTACACCGTCCAGTTGTACATCGACCCGACCGCGGTCGGGGCCAACGAGGTCCACGTCTCGTTCGTCACCCCGTCCGGGCTGGCCGCGGCCGAGGTGGCGACGGTGAAGGTCGACCTCACCCAGCTCGGCTCGCCGCCGGCCACCCTGGCCATGCGCCTGATCTCGCCCGGCCACTTCGTCGGCGACACCACCCTTCCCGCGCCGGGCCGGTACGACCTCTCGGTCGTCGCCGACACCGGGACGGCCACCTTCCACTTCCAACTTCGTTCGAGCAAGGGAGCTCACACGTGAACTTGAAACGCCTTCTCGTCCTCAGCGTCGTCTTCGCCCTGGCCGGCGCCGTCCCGGCCTGGGCCCACGAGGAGATCAACCCGTCGACGTTCCCCGTGAACAAGCCGGTGTTCCTGACCCTCACGACGGCGAACGACAAGCAGGTCAAGCTGACCAAGGTGACGATCACCGCGCCGCAGGGCCTCGACTTCGGCGGCGCCACCCGCAGCTCGCCCGGCTGGACCGCCGCCCGGACCGACACCGCGGTGACCTGGACCGGGAGCTCGCTCGACCCGGGTCAGTACGAGACCTTCGGGTTCGAGATCGAGGGCGCCGACCAGCCGGGCACGCTGACCTACAAGGCCACCCTGAGCTACGCCGACGGCAGTAGTGACGACGTCAGCGTGCCGGTGACGGCCACCGCAGCCGAGGCGACCACGTCGTCGTCGACCTCCAAGTCGTCGGGATCGGGTCGGGCCAACGCCGCCCTCGCCCTGGGCGTTCTGGCCCTTCTCGCCGCAGGAGCGGCCCTGGTGCGGGCCGGCCGCGGCCCGGCGGCAGCACCCTCGTCGGCGACGGCGAAGTCCGCCGCCGAAGCCCAGCAGGACTGGTGAGCACCCGGAGCCAGCGCCTCGTCCTCGTCCTCGGCACCGTCGCCCTCCTGGGCCTCGGGCCGGGGGCGGGCGCGGCGTGGGCGCACGGTGGAGCGGGGTCCTCGGCCGATACTGTGAGTGCGTTCCTCCTCACCGGCGAGTTCGGCCTGGTGTCCTGGTTCCTCAACCTACGAAGGAGGGAGAAGACCTCGGGAAAGAAGAAGAAGTTCCTCTGGGTCCTGGTGCCGGTCATGCTGGGCGTGCTCGCCCTGGCCCTGACCGCCGGCTCGTGGGCGCCCAAGACCAAGCCGTCGAAGAACCGCCCGGTCACCGCCGCTCGCCTGGCCATCGTCGACCCGACGCCGAACGAGGTCACCGGCCCGGACGTGCCGCTGCGGCTCGAGCTGACCGGGGGGACCATCGTCCAGGCGACCAGCACGCGGCTGAGCCCGACCGAGGGCCACGTCCACCTCTACGTCGACGGCAAGCTGGTGTCGATGACCTACGGGCTGACGGACGACCTGAAGAACCTGTCACCCGGCCCCCACTCGCTTCGGGCCGAGTTCGTGGCCGCCGACCACGCTCCGTTCAAGAACCCGGTCGTCGCCGCGGTCCTGATCCAGGTCCAGAGCTAGGAGGCCGGGAGGGGCGCCCGCCGCCCCCGCTGCGGCCGCCGCCGCCTCTGCCGTTGCCGTTGCCGCGGCCCGATTTCGGCGGCGAGCCGCCCGAGCCCCGCCGCCGGGACAGGAGCACGCCGACGACGACGGCCACCACGACGACGACCGCAGCGATGCCGACCCCGACGAGTGCCCCGCCGGACCCGCCCTTCTTCACCCCGGTACGAGGCGGGTTGTGGCTGGCGGCCACGAAGTAGCCGGGGCCGGTCAGCTGGGAGAACAGACCGTTGCTGTCGCCGAAGGGCCGCCCGCCGGTGTCCTGCCAGGTATTGCCATCGGAGGAGTACAGCAGCGCGGACACCGGCCCGGCACCGGTCAGCGCGATCGTCCCGGGCTTGGCCAGGCTGGTCACGACCTGGCCCGACGGCTCGTAAGTGAACGTCACCCTGTAGGCGTTGCCTTCGGGGCGCAGGCCGGACGGCAAGGGGCCCAGCGTGCCCGGATCGAGGGGTGTGACCTGCGCCCGAACCGACGAATCGGGGAAGTGGACGGGGATCGATCCGGTGTCGAGGCCGGCGATGGCCTGGCCGTCGTCGGTCGTGGTGTTGCTGGCCACCGACCCGTCGGGGCCGAGGGTGACTTGCTGGTTGGCCTCCGAGGGCTTCTTGTTGTCCTTGGCGAACTCGGCCGGGGGATTGACCCACTTGTAGGGGGCCGGCGGCGCGAACCCGTCGAACAGCGGTCGCACGGCTCGCCCGGTCAGATGGGGCGTGACGAGGGCGGCGATCACGTACAGGGCGGCGATGGCCAGTCCGGCGGCCACCGCCCCGAGCCGGCCGTGGCGGAGCGCCGCCCCCCGGCCGCTCGTCACCGGGTCTGGATGGGGATGGACGTGAGCGGGCGCGTCGCGAAGGCGGGGGGATACACGACGGCCTGGGTGTGGCTGTCGACCCACTGCCAGATCACGCTCACCGCGGCCCGGTTCTCCCCGGCGTCGTGGGCGCCGGGCGGGGCCAGGTCGAGACCGGCCCCGTTCGACAAGGTGCCGATCGGCAGCTTCAACGTGCGGGCGGTCGCGGCCACGTCGGCCGCGCTCAGCCCGGGCGACGCGGGCAGCACGTGGCCGACCAGGGCCCAGGCGTTCGAGAAGCCGCCGAGGGCGGCCGGGCTCATGACCGCGTGGTACTGCGTCTGGTACTGGTCCCGGGCCCAGAGCAGGTTCTGGCGCCCCTCGGGGCTGAGGGCGTCCTCGCGCACGTCGTCGCCGTCGGGCTTGTCCGAGGCGAACAGGCCGACGGCTCCCGCGCCCAGCGCGGCGGCGAAGGCGGGCATGCAGTAGCTCGAGCTGGTGCCGACCGACGCCAGCAGCGGGAGCTGTTGGGCGATGGTGGCCTGGCGGATGGCGATGCCGTCGTCGAGGTAGGCCGACACGAACAGGACGTCCGGGTGGGTCTGGGCGATCTCGGCGACGAGCTGCTGGGGATCCAGGTTGTTGACGTCGTAGGGAAAGGCCCCGGCCAGCTCGGCGCCGGAGGCGTTGACCTCGTCGACCGCGCCCAGGCCCACGGCGCGGCCGTAGGCGTCGTTGACGTAGGCGATGGCGTAGCGCTTCGGCGCCGCCGGGAGCAGAGGCGCCAGCTCGTTCTCGACGAAGGCCACGCCGCCGCGGCCCAGGTTCGACCCCGAGGGGGCGATCCGGAAGAAGGTCTGGCCCGCGCCCGCGCCGTCGGCCGTCTCACCGACCGCACCGGTTTCCCACAAAAGCATCCCGTCCTGGCTGGCCGCCACGCTGGCCGGGCCCGATATGGTGCTGCCGTAGGTGCCCAGCAGGACCTGGACCCCTGCCGCGTGCAACTTGTCGACTGCCTGGCGGGCGTCGGAGCCAGCCTCCACGTCGAGCAGCTTCAGCTTGATCTGCTTGCCGTGGAGCCCCCCCTGGCTGTTGGCCAGTTGGACGGCCAGCGCCGCGCCCCGCTCCTCGTCGACCCCGCCCGGTCCCTGCTTGCCCGACGTCGGGTAGATGGCGCCCAGGGTGACGGTGGAGCCCGAGCCGGTGTCGCCCGTCGACGAGCACGCGGTGGCCACCAGGGCCATCACCGTGGCGGCGACGAGCAGTGTGGTCGGTCGTCGTCGTCCGGGTCGCCCCGACCGGAAGGTCACAGGACCGCCAGGACGTTCGCCGCCACGTGGGTGACCGCCGGCACGGTCCAGCGGCCGGTCACGGCCCGCTGCCAGCCCAGGATCAGCCCGGCGGCCAGGTCGAGTGGAAGGACCGACGCGCCCCATACGGTGACGTGGACAGCCGCGAAGCACAGGGCCGATCCGACGACGGCGACCGCCGGGCCCCGGGGCTCGAGCAACCCGTACAGCAGCCGGCGGAAGAAGGCCTCCTCGGCGATCGCGGCGAGGCTGTTGAGCAGCAGAGGGGCGACGGACACGGGCAGGGCGAGGGTGCCGCCCGGGCCCAGCAGCCGGCCGACGGCGAAGGCCCCGACGCCGAGGGCCAGGGCCATCGCAGGCGCGAGCGGGGTCATCGGCGCCCGGTCACCTGTACGGGCCGGGGTGTCTGTAGCCGGCTCCAGCGGCCAGCGCAGCCCGATCAGGCCGAGAGCCACGAAGAGGGCCACCAGCAGGGCGGTGGGGTCGGCAACGGCCCGCACGGCCAGCGGTCGGGCCAGGAGGGCGGCCGAACCCAGGACGACGACGGTTCCGGCCGCACCCGGCCACCGTCGGGGAAGGCGGGCGGCGGGAGCGGCGGCCTCGGGGGAGACGGCGGTCACGGCGAGAGCCTAAACGCAGCGTCCGCATCGTTTGCAGGCACCCGTCGACGGGAACCACGCGGCCCTGCCGTGCTTTTCGGAGACTTCCTGATCGGCTTCGTCCTCGGCGTCATCGTGGTTGGCCTCATCGCCGGCGCCCTCGCCTGCCTCATCGTGCCGGGGCGCGACTCCATGAGCATCGGGCGCCACCATCGTGCCGGGCATCGTCGGCTCGTTCGTCGGCGGCTTCCTGGCCGACGTGCTCGTCCGCAGCGACAACGCCGACCTCGGCCTCAGCTCCGCCGGCATCTTCGGCTCCGTCGCCGCCGCCGTCATCGTGCTGCTCATCTACAACGCCGTCACCCACCGCGAGGTCCACGCCGAACCCCTCCCGAACCGGGGTCATCCAGTGTCGTATGTCGCATTGGGTGTCACCAGTTCGGCGGAGGGGGGGCTGAGCCGAGCGGGCCACGCCGAACCCCTCCCGAACCGGGGTCATCCAGTGTCGTATGTCGCACTGGGTGTCACCAGTTGGCGGAGGGGGCTGAGCCGAGCGGGCTCCGGCCGGACCCGCTCCCGAACCGGGGTCGTCCAGTGTCGTATGTCGCACTGGGTGTCACCAGTTCGGCGGAGAGGCTGAGCCGACCCCGGACGCGACTCCGCCGGGCCCGAGGGCCCGGCGGAGTACGGAACTACCGGTTACTGCGTACTGCGAGTGTTACTTGCGCACCGAAGCGGTGACGGGGACGTCACGGCGGCGGGCCTGGCGGACGAAGGCGACGAAGCCAGCGCCGAACAGGGCCAGGCCGAGGGCGCCGAGGCCGACG
>DATASA010000105.1:0-32910 GCA_036269435.1 Acidimicrobiales bacterium
GCGCGTTCGTCTCGTTGTCGCAGAACAGCAGCTCCGGGCCGTCTGCGGCCCGCAACCACATGCGGGGGTTGGCGCCGTGGTCGACCACCACGCTGCCGGCGTCGCCCGCGGACAGCAGGGGGCGCCGGTCGTCGCGGCCCCACGACCAGGTGTTGCGGAACCACAGGGTCGGAAGCACGTGGAGGGGAGCCGCCTCCGGGCCCCGGTTGGTGCAGTCGATGCGGAGGCAGATGTCGTCGGGTGCGGCCTTGGCGTACGTCAGCTCGACGTCGAAGTACCGGCCCTCGACGAACACCCCGGTGTCGACCAGCTCGAACTCGGGATCAAAGCGTGTGCGACGGGCGTTCTCCTCGACCAAGCGTTCATATGGGTACGCGGCCTGGGGGTACTTGTAGAGCCAGTGGAGGAAGGAGTGGGTGGGGGTGGAATCGAGGGCCCACCAGTACTCCTTCACGTCCTCGCCGTGGTTGCCCTCGGTGTTCGTGAGCCCGAAAAGCCGTTCCTTCAGAATGGGGTCGCGCCCGTTCCACAGGGCGAGGGCGAGGCAGGCGTGCTGCCACCGGTCGCAGATGCCGCCCAGGCCGTCCTCGCCCCAGCGGTAGGCACGGGAGCGGGCGTGGTCGTGAGGCAGGTAGGCCCACGCGTTGCCGTCGGCGCTGTAGTCCTCCCGGACCGTACCCCACTGGCGGGCCGACAGGTACGGCCCCCACCAGCGCCACGGGATCCCCTCTCGGGCTTCCTCCAGGCGGCGGCGCTCGGCCTCGGCGGTCATCCTCGCCGGATAGTACGGCGTCGATCTCCTGTCCGTCACCGTCGGGGTACGGGCCCGGACGCGACCCGACCGCCCCGGTGGGTCAGGGCGGTCGGGTATCCGTTGCGACGGTTGCTACAGGGTGCTGCGGCGGCGGCCGAAGCCGGTGAAGGCGCTGGCGATCACCAGGGCGGCGGCGATGATCAGCATCCACCACAGCGCGTGGGCGACGAGACCGATGCCGCCGAGCAGCAGGGCCAACACCAGAAGCAAGACCACGAGTCCCATTGGTTCCTCTTTCTCGAAGTGGACTTCCTGTAGAACCTGTTCCGGATACCGGTGATTTCCAAACCTGCCTTTTCGTCCCGTATGCCGACTGTCGACGGAAGGTTTGACTGAATGCCGACCGGGGAACGTACGGGGCCTGCTCCACGAGAGGGAGGACCCGTGTACATCGGAGCGGGGACGCTGATTCTGATCATCATCCTGATCCTGCTGCTCACCTGACCCCGACCGAAGGAAGGCAGGCGTTGGACAAGAAAGTCGAGTTCTTCTTCTACCTGGCGGCGACCATCTGCTTCGTGCTCGCCGCCGCGGGGGAGAGCTGGCGGTACGGCCGGCGGGGGCGACGGGGCCTTCCGCCGCAGGTCGTCCTGGTCCCGCTCGGGCTGGCCCTCTGGCTCTTCCCGCTGCTGTGGAACACCGGCAAGGTCGCCTTCTAGACCTGGCCCGGGACGGCGAGCGCGGCGGCGACCCTACCCGGCGGCCCTCCCGTCGACACTCTCCTCCCCCAGCAGTGGATCCGGTCGCACCAGGCGGAGCAGGGGAGCGGTGGCGACGGTCGTGACGACCGCCATCACGACCAGCAGCGTGAACAGCTGTGGGTCGAGGACGCCGAGCTGGCGGCCGATGTCGAGCACCACCAGCTCGGTCAGGCCGCGGGTGTTCATCAGCACGCCCAGGGCCAGCGACTCCCGGGCCGGCAGGCCCCGTGAGCGGGCACCGATCGTGGCCCCGGCGAGCTTGCCCGAGCAGGCGACCAGCAGGATGAGCGGCAGCTGCCACGCGCCCAGCAGGCCGATGCCGCCGAGGTTGACGTTCAGGCCGGTCGTCACGAAGAACACCGGCAGCAGGACCGCGGCGACCGGCGTCAGCCGGCGCCGGAGCTCGGTGGCCAGCAGTCCCCGGGGGAAGATGGCGCCCAGCAAGAAGGGCCCGAAGATGGTGTGGATGCCGATGGTGGCGGTGGCGAACGCGCAGGCCAGCACGCCGGCGACGGCGAGGACCACCCCGGCCTCGCCCGGGTCGCGGTCGCCGAAGCGGGCCAGGAGCGGTCGCACGACCCGCACCATGACGACGCAGAACACCGCGGCCAAGGCGCAGATGTACGGGAACGCCCAGGCCCCGGTCGAGGCGACGATGGCGACGACGAGGGCCAGGGTGGCCCAGGTGAGCACGTCGTCGCAGGCGGCCGAGGCCATGGCCAGCACACCGAGCGGCTTGTCGTAGAGCCCGCGCTCCTGGAGGATCCGGGCCAACACGGGAAACGCGGTGATCGACATCGACGCGCCCAGGAACAGAGCGAACGGGCCGAGGTCCGTGGCGTGGTGGGTCGGGTGCAGGGCCAGCGCCAGAAGCACGCCGAGGGCGAACGGCAGGACCGTGCCCCACACCGCCACGATCATCGACGTCTGCCGGTGTCGCCCGTCGAGGATGGTGAGATCCAGCTCCAGCCCCACCAGGAACATGAAGACGACCAGCCCGAACGAGGCCAGCACGCCGATCAGCGGGCGGGTCGGGGCCGGGAACAGCCCGTTCGACAGGTGGCCGAGCAGGCTGGGGCCGAGGGCGATCCCGGCGACGACCTCGCCGATCACCCGCGGCTGGGAGATGCGCTCGAACAGGTGGCCGGCCAGGCGGCCGACGACCACGACTACGGCAACCCCGAGCAGGGTCAGGGCGGCGGCGTCGTGTCGGAGGTAGACGAACCCGGCGAGCGGCATCGGTCCCCCCGACGCTCAGCGCTTGTTGACGGGCTGGAACATGAAGCCGCGTTGGGCCAGCATCACCTGGCTGCCCGCCTTGAGCGCGACCGGCTCGTCGTCGGCCAGACGCTCCCACGCCGCGGTACCCGGGGCCCAGACGTAGGTGCCGTACAGGGAGTGGCAGTCGGCGACGAGGACGTCCCAGTCCCGCAGGACGATCCTGGCGTGGACGTCGGAGATGACGTCCTCGCCGGCGCCGAAGACGAGGGGCCGGGCCTGGCCGCCGACGACCGCCTCGTGGCCGTGCGGCGACCTGCCGATCACGTAGTCGGTGTCGAGCTTGTACGTCTTGCCGTCGTCGAAGACGAGGTACCCGAGGACCGGTCGAGGGCCGCGCACCCGCACCGCCTTGTCCTGCACCATGTGGATCCCGCAGACCGCGCAGTACCGGGCATCGGGATCGTTGAAGTGTCCCTTCTTGCACCGCACGCCCCACACCTCCGCCGGCTGCGGATCGGCCGGCGTCGCCGGTGGTGTCGACGGCGCCGCGGCGGCGTCGGCCATTGGCGCGGCCGGCGGCGGGGATGCCGTCGGCGCGGGTGCCCCCATCGGCTCGGCGGTGGGGACTGGAGACGCGGCGACCGGCGCCGGCATGGGCGCAGCCGCGGGCGTGACCGGGGCCGGCATCGGGGCTGCGACTGCCGGGGCCGGCATCGGGGCTGCGACCGCCGGCGCCGGCATGGGCGCAGCCGCGGGCGTGACCGGGGCCGGCATCGGGGCTGCGGCGACCGGCGCGGCGGCGACCGGCGCGGCGTCGACCGGCGCGGCGTCGACCGGCGCGGGCGCGGCCACGGCGGCACGCGTGACCGGCGCGGCCCCGTCCGTCCGAGCGGACGAGGCGGTGACGGGGACGAGGACGGCGCCGGATCCCGTGACCACGCCGGCCTTGAAGTCGAGGCGGGCGTCGACGTCGACCGTTTCGTCGTCGGCGCCGGCGCCCAGGGCGAGCGAGGTGAACGGCTGGCGGAAGACGTTGCTCCACCCGGGTGCCCGTCCCGACAGGTGCAGTGTCGGCGCCGCGCCCGAGATGGCGGCCTGGGCGTCACCCTCGACGTGCACGGCCAGCCCGCCGTCGACCTCGGCCACCACCGCGAACGACGGCACGCCTGTCGCAGACACGGAGCGAAGGTCGGCCAGTCGGGGCCCCAGCGAGCCCACCCGGCACGCGTCGAGCAGGCGGTCGACTGCGTCCTGGTCGACCGGCCCGTCGAGGGCGACGACGACGAGGGCGTCGGAGAAGCGGGCCACGATCCCGTTGCCGGGCACGACACCGACCCTGAAGTCGTCGAGTTTCACAGGATGCGTCCTCCTCGGAAGCGCCAGCGCAGGAAGGGAACCCGCATCGGGCCTTGCAGGAACAGGTAGATGGCCAGCCACGTCGTGGCGAAGTGCAGGATGAAGGTCCCGAGCCCGACGGAGCCGGACACGGTCCAGTCGAGGACGAGGCGGACGAGGATGCCCTCGTTGACCATCTGGAGCAACAGGAACATCGCCGGCCAGTCCTTCTCCCAGCGGAACTGCTGGAGAAGGTGGTAGATCGGCTCCCAGACCACCACCCCGAGAACGGCGACCAGGCCCAGCGTGCGCAGCGTGATGGTGAAGCGGTCGCTGCCGGTCGGAAGGGGCAGGAACGGCGTGATGAGGAGCGTCCACAGCAGGCCGACCGTCGCCACCACGAACAGCCGGGTTTCGATGCGGCCGAGGAAGTTCGACGTCATGGCGCGCTCACGGCGATCGGTCCAGGGCCCATTTCCACCATTGGGCGGTCGAGCGCACCGGGCCGAGGTAGGAGCAGAAACCCTGGCGGGCCAGGTCGTCGCACACCTCGAGGGCGGCGATCTGCAGGCCGAGGAACGTGTCTACCCCCGCCAGGTAGCCGCCGAGCGTCGCCGCGCCGACGGCGTACAGCCGTCCGGGCTCGGCCCGGGTGCCGCGGACCTCGAAGTGCGGCTCGACGTCGAGGCGGCCCAGCAGGTTGCGGCCTGCGCCCGAGTGGACGAGGAGGTCGGCCAGCAGGGTGTGCTCGGCGATGTCGGCCTCGAGCCCGGTGGCGTCGATGACGAAGTTGGCGTCCAACTCGACCGGGGCGCCGCGCCCGGTGCTGCCGTTCGTCGACGCTTCCGGGCGCAGCCTGGTGACGATGGTCCCGTGGTTGCCGGGGACCACCTCCTGCACCTCGCCGACGTGCATGCGGTAGAAGCCCTGGCGACGACCGCGTTCGAGCTGGCCCTGCCACCTCCGGCGCCGGGGCGTGGTCGTGCCGCCCATGGTGTGCAGGACGGCCGCCCGTCGCTCTCCCTCGGCGTGGCGCACGAGGTCCTTGCCCTGGCCGCCCCAGGTCGACTTGGGCCAGTTGAACCCCTGATAGGCCCAGCCGTGGCCGCCCCGCCGCCGCATGAAGCGCGACGGCCCGTGCGGACCACCGACGTAGGTCCGGAACAGGTGCAGGATCATGACGTCGTTGCCCAGTTGCTCGTGGTCGCTGATGAGGCGGTCGAGCACCTGCGAGGCGGTGATGCCCGCGCCGCGGACGATCACCGTGCCCCCCCGGCGGTTCAGCTCCTCGTAGACGTGCTCGTGGGGCTCGTAGGCGTTGACGACGCGGTGCGTGTCGCCGAAACGCTCCCGGTACGTCTGCAGGTCGGGCAGGAAGGCCAAGCCGGGATAGCCGACGGCCAGATGCACGAAGCTGCTGCGGTAGGCGACCTGGGCGCCGTCGGGCGGCGTGAGCACGGTGAAGTACCCGCCCCCGTGGCGCCGTCGCGTGAGGTGGACCCGCCCGAACGCCCGCGTCGACCAGTAGTCGATCCGGTCGGCCTCGCGCTGCATGGACCGGAAGACCTGGCCCGACTTCGGCGTCCAGTAGTCGCAGAGGATGTTCTCGGTGAAGACGTTCCACAGCGGGGCGACGAAGTCCCGCGGCCGCTTGGCGCCGAACGCCTCCCGGATCGCATAGCCGGGGAAGCCCCAGATGTTGTCGAGGCAGGAGGAGGAATCCGACCGGATGCGCTTGTCGAGGGTCACCTGCGCGGACTGCAGCAGGTACTGGTAGTTCTGCCACGGGTGGTCGTTGACGGTCAGCGTGCGGATGTGGGTGGCGGGGACGCCGGCCAGGCGCAGGTAGTCGACCATGACGTAGGAGCCGAGGCCGCCGCCCACCGTCACGAACGGCATGTCGATCACGGTCATTCCGGAGGCGGCGACCAGGTCGTCGCTCCACACGCTGGTGTGCAGCAGCTCGTCGGAAAGCCCTGCGTCGCGCCCGGTGTCGGCCGGGGACTGCATTACACCTGCCCGGGCGCGGGGACGAGCGGAGGAGGAGGCGGCGGCGTCCCGGTGGAGACGCTCGGTGGAGCGGTCGGCGTCTTGTCGCCGCGGGACCGGCGGCTCACGATGAACAGCGCCACCCCGGCGAGGCCCAGCAGCACGCCCAACGCCCCGAGCACCTTGTAGGCGACGTTCCCCGACGAGTTGTCGGCCAGGGCGACCGAACCGGCGTAGATGTCCTGCTTGCCGTTGTCGAGCGTGCCGTTGCGGGTGTCGGCCCACGCCGCGATCGCTCCCCTGGTGAGCGAGGCCACGGCGATGCGGGTGCCGAAGTCGGCCTCGTCCGAGTAGGTCGATCCTTCGGGGCCGATCTTGCGGCTGGAGGACTGGGAGGTCAGTCGGACGGTCTTGGCGAACGACCGGCCCCCGTCGGTCGACGACGACAGCAGGACGTCGGCGGTGGCGCCGCGCCGATCGAGCGTGCGGTCGTAGTAGACGACGTCGACCCGTCCGCCGGGGGCGATGTTCACCGCCGGGATGTCCTGGGGGATGCCGTCTCCCTTGGTGCCCCGGTTGACCGTGACCGGCTTGGACCACGTCTTGCCGTGGTCGGTGGAGCGGCGCAAAAGGATGTCCGAGTCGCCGTTGCGGGCGTCGGCCCAGGCCGCCACCAGATCACCGTTGCTGCCGACGGCGAAGCCCGGGCTGACCGGGAGGTAGACCAGGAACCGGCCGGGCGGCACGATGTCGGCGTCGACCACCACGCCGGGATCGAAGCGCAGGCCCTTGTCGGAGGAGCGGGCCAGGACCAGCGTGAACTTGCCGTCGTAGGTGCCCGGCAGGTTCTCCCAGTCGTTGCGGTCGGCGCCGTAGTCGTAATAGAGCACGTAGGGGTTCCCGGAGGCGTCCACCGCGAGCGACGGGGCGCCGACGCGGGCGCGGGTGCCGTCGCTGACCTGGGCCGGCGGCGACCAGGTGCGGCCGCCGTCGTCGGAGTGGGAGACGACGATGGGCAACCCGGTCTCGGCGAAGCAGAGCAGGCACATGGTGGCCGCCGGCTCGGACTGCAGCCAGGCCGTGAACACCCGCCCCGTCTTGCGGTCGATGGCGAGCTGGGTCTGGAACGTGTTGGCACCGGCGATCTTGGTCGGCTCGTCGAACGTCAGGCCGCCGTCGCCGGAGCGGGTCATCCAGAACGAGTCCGGCGAGTTGCCGGGCCCGCTGAGGGTGACGTAGCTGACGTAGAGGATCCCCTTGGCGTCGTACGCCGCGGTCGGGGCGAACAGCTTGCCGTTGTTGCCGGTGGGCAGCTTGAGCCCCACGTCCTGCCAGCTGCCTCCGCCGTTGTTGGAGACGTGCACGCCCGCGGTGTAGTCGGGACGGTCGACCCGGTCGACGACGACCATGTTCGTGGCCTGGGTCGGGTTGACGGCCAGCGACGGCGAGTTGCGTTCGACGATCGGGCTGTGGTCCTGGCTGACCAGGACGTCCGTGCCGGCCACGACCGGCGGCTCCTTGGACGTGTTGCCGGTGGCTCCGCCGCCGCCGCACGCGGCCAGCAGAGCTGCGAGCCCCGTTCCTGCGACGGCCATCCTCAACCTGTTGCTCTTCATCGGGCTTCACGCTACGGATGCGCCGTAACCCGGCCGTAACGGGCGCGTAAGCGCCCTTATACGGGTGGACGCGGATGGTGCCCCGGCCGGCGACGACGGTCCCGATGACCGCGGCGGCGTGGCCGGACGTCCGAAGGGCCTCGACCGCCGCCACGGCCCGGCCGGGCTCGGC
The DNA here is from genome assembly GCA_036269435.1 of Acidimicrobiales bacterium. GTDB lineage: Bacteria > Actinomycetota > Acidimicrobiia > Acidimicrobiales > AC-14 > CADCTB01. Next base: position 7,849 of record DATASA010000105.1, read on the forward strand.
CCCGAAGAGCAGGCCGCCGGAGGTCTGGGCGTCGGCCAGGACCAGGATCACCGCGTCGTCCACGCCGTCGGCCTCCAGGCGCTCGGTAGCCCAGGTCAGGTTGCGGCGGCTCCCACCTGGCACGAAACCCTGGGCGACGAGCTCCGGGACCCCCGGGAACACCGGGACGGCGGCCGCGTCGAGGTCGGCGTCGACGTGGGAGGCCTCGGCCATGCTGCGCAGGTGGCCGAGCAGGCCGAAGCCGGTGACGTCGGTGGCGCCGGTGGCGCCGGCCTCGATGGCCCGGGTCGCGGCTTCCCGGTTCAGCCGGCTCATCGAGGCCACCGCCGTCGCCAGCACGCCCTCCGGGACGTTGCCGGCTTTGAGCGCGGTGGCGACGATGCCAGCGCCCAGGGCCTTGGTCAGCACCAGGCTGTCGCCCGGGCGCAGGCCGGCGTTGGTGAGGATGCGGTCCGGGTGGACGTCGCCGACCACGGCCATGCCGAACTTGGGCTCGGGATCCTCCACCGTGTGGCCGCCGACGGTGATCCACCCGCCCTCCACCGCGGCCTCCGCCGCGCCGGCGAGGACCTCGACCAGGACGTCGGTGCCCAGCTCGTCGGTGTTCCAGCCCACCAGGTTGAGCCCGAGGATGGGCCGCCCGCCCATGGCGTACACGTCGCTCACCGCGTTGGCGGCGGCGATTCGCCCCCAGGCCCGGGGGTCGTCGACGATGGGCGTGATGAAGTCGGCGGTGACGACCAGGGCGCGGTCGGCGTCCAACCGCCAGACCGCGGCGTCATCGCTCGTGGCCGTGCCCACGAGCAGGTCGGGATGGTTCGGCATCTCCAGGCGGCGCAGAACCTGCGCCAGCTCGCCGGGGGCGAGCTTGCAGGCTCAGCCCGCGCCGTGGCTGAACTGGGTCAGTCGTCGAGGGGTGCTCACTGCGGCCGAATCTACCGGGGCCCCTCTGCTTCCGTCTCAGCCGGCCTCCCGCCGCGGTTCCGGACGAACCGCGTCCGGAACCGGCGGAGCGATCCTGCTAGTTCTTCTGAGCCTTGGCGCGCAGGTAGCTGTAGATGGTGTCCGTCATGCCCTGGACGTTGTGCTTCTTGCGGGCGTGCTCGATGACCTTGGCCTTCAACTCGTCCTCACTGTTGGCCCTGACGGTGTAGCCGCAACCCACGGCTCCGGCCTTTGCGCAGCTGTGCTCGTACATGTGTCTCCTTCTGGTGCAGGTCTGTCGTGGCGGGGTCGACAGCAATTCTCAGCATCGCATAGAGCAACACGCAACGCAGACGCGCGATTCCGCGCGTCAGGGCCGGGCGCGCCAGTCGCGCGTGGGCGCCGGTGACGGTCGCCTCAGCGCAGATGACAGGCCATGGTCACCGGTCCGTCTCCGGGCACGGTACGGGTCTGCTTGCCGGCGACGATGGCCACCCGGCTCCCGTCGGCCCGCATGGCCGTGCCGTCGTCGCAGGCGTCCAGCAGTGTGAGCACGTCGTGGGCCATGGTGGACAGCTCGTCGCACGTGCCGTCGTCCGGTGCGGAGAGCCCCAGCAGGAACCGGTGGCCGGTGTTGGGGTCGACGATCAACGATGTCTCCACGCAGTCCAGGTACGGAACCCAGCCGGGCTTGGTGTAGAGGCGGGCGTCGGGGCCGAGGGCGTCGGCTACCCCCGGGGCGATGAAGCCCTCGGCGCCGGCGAGCGCGTCGGTCAGGCCGGCGATGTCGGACGGATCGAGGTCGAAGCGGTCGGCGGCCGGAAGCTCGGCGTCCAGGACGACCCGGCGGAGGGCGTCGGTCATCTCGAACAGGCTGCTGCAGTTGCCGGCGTTGCAGCCGTAGTCGGCGGCGCCCTCCCGCTCGGGAACGTCGACCTCGTGGTCGCCCTCGCTGAGGTCCATCTCCGGCGAGTCGGTGACCTGCTCGTTCCCGCCGTACGGCTCCTGGATCGCCGTGCCCGGGAACCCGTGGTCGGGCAGGAACTGCTGGTTCAGGCGGTCGACGCCGGCGATCCGGACGAGCTCGTCGTAGTCCTCGTTCGACGACCAGCGCAGCGCGGCGTCGTAGTAGTCGCGGATGGAGTACTCGCCGTCGACCAGGGCCGCGCCGGTGAACCCGAGCTGGCGGGCGTAGTCCAGCGCCCCCAGGGCGGCCAGGAGCTTGATGGACGACGCCGGGAAGAACTGCTCCGAGAAGGCGCCGCCCCCGGCCTCGAAGTAGCTGTAGGCCGGGGAGCTCCCACCGTCGTAGATCCGCACGGCGACGACGTTGGCCCCGTCGGGCAGCTGGAGGCCCTCGTCCGGCAGCATGTTGCCGTCGATCGACCGGCGCACGCTGGCCGCCCACGAGAGGGGGTCGGCGACGACCGGCGCGCCGATGGCCGGCGGAACGGGCGTGGCCGGGGGATTGGTGCAGCCGGCCAGGATGACCAGCGGGACGAGTGCGACCAGTCCCAGCCGGCAGGGCCGGCCGGCGCGCACGGTCCGCCCCGTCATCGCCCAAGCATGCCACCGGCAAAGGGGCTGCTGACGAGCTCCTTCGAATCCGCTATAGCGACAGAACAAGGTGCGGGCCTACACTGTCAGCGTCGTCGTCCGGGTGGCCCAGGCCTCGGGTGGCGGCAGTGGGGGTTCTGGGGGACGTCGATGTTTGCAGATCGCAAGGCAGAGGAAGGCGCGCGAAGGTGACCGACGTCCGGCTACCGGCCACTGCACCAGTGGCCCCCCTGTTGCCCGGGGCTCTTCCGGGGGCCGGCACGCAAGACACCGAGCTCCCGCTCTCGCCGGGTTCCGGCGGCCTGGCCCGCGGACTGGTCAGGACGGCGAGGCCCCGGCAGTGGGTCAAGAACCTGCTGGTGTTCGCCGCACCGGGCGCGGCCGGCGTGCTCACCGAGGGCCACATGCTGGTGCGGGCCTCCACCGCCTTCGTGGTGTTCTGCCTGGCCGCCAGCGGGACCTACTTCCTCAACGACATGGTGGACCGCGAGGCCGACCGTCGCCATCCGCTCAACCGGCACCGGCCGGTGGCGGCGGGCGTCGTCTCGCCCCGCATGGCCGTCGCCGCGGCCATCGGCCTCGTGGCGGCCGCGCTGCTGGTCGGCCTCCTCGCCCTGGGCGCGGGCACGGCGGGCTGCGTCGCGCTCTACGTCGCCGTCAACGTGGCGTACAACGTACGTCTCCGCCACGAGCCGGTCCTCGACCTCGCCGCCGTGGCCTCCGGCTTCGTGCTGCGGGCCATCGTGGGCGGCCTGGCCACGGGCGTCCACCTGTCCGAGTGGTTCCTCGTGGTCACCTCGTTCGCCTCGCTGTTCATCGTGGCCGGCAAGCGCGAGGGATCCGTCGGCCCGGACGTGGCCCCAACGCCCTCGACGGGCACGGTGCGGGCCCGGCCCGTCTACCCCCGCGGTTATCTGCGCTACGTCCGGGCACTCTCGTCGGGTGTGGCCATGGCCGCCTACTGCCTCTGGGCGTTCGACCGGGCCGACCGCTCCACCGGTCACGTCGTGTGGCTGCAGTTGACCATCGTGCCCTTCGTGCTGGCCATGCTGCGGTACGCGTTGCTGGTGGAGAGCGAGGGCGCCGAGGTGCCCGAGGACGTCCTGCTCGGCGACGGGATGATCGTCGTCCTGGGCGTGATCTGGGCGGTGCTCTTCGCCCTCGGTGTCTATGGCGCGTGAGCTGCTAGCCGGCTGGGGCGGCACCGCCCCGACGTCGGCCGAGGTGAGCCGGCCGACGCGTCCCGAGGAGGTGACCGCAGGCCTGGTCCACGCTCCGCGGCGCGGCGTCGTGGCCCGCGGGCTGGGGCGAGGCTACGGGGACGCGGCCCAGAACGCCGGCGGCGCGGTGATCTCCACCACCCGGCTCGACGGCGTGGCCTGGGCCGACGAGGGCGCAGGGCTGGTCCGCGCCGCCGGGGGCGCCAGCCTGGACCAGCTCCAGCGCTTCCTGCTCCCCCAAGGCTGGGCCCTCGCGGTGCTGCCCGGCACCCGGCACGTCACCGTCGGCGGCGCGGTCGCGGCCGACGTCCACGGCAAGAACCACGGCCGCGACGGCAGCTTCGCCCGCCACGTCGTCGAGCTCCGCCTGGCTACACCGGGTGGCGTCGTGCGCGTCACCCCGGTCGGGGACCCGGACCTGTTCTGGGCGACGTTCGGCGGCATGGGCCTCACCGGCGTGGTGGTGGAGGCGACCGTGCGGGCGGTGCGGGCCGAGACGGCCTGGGTGCGGGTGGTCGGCCGCCGGGCGGCGGACCTGGACGCGGTGATGGCGGCCATGGCCGCCAAGGACGGCCGCCACCGGTACGCCGTGGCGTGGCTCGACGGGCGCGCCGGCGGCCGGGCGGCCGGTCGCGGCGTGGTCAGTTGGGGTGACGACGCCGCGGTGGCGGATCTGGCGCCCGAGCGCCGGGCGACACCGCTCGCCCTGGGTCCTGTGAAGGGCCGCAGCCTGGCCGTGCCCGCGTGGGCGGGGGCGGCGGCCTTGCCGGGCGTCGGCGCCGCGGTCGGCAATCGCCTCCGCTACCGCCGGGCCCCGGCCACCTGCGCGGTCAGCGTCGAGCCTCTCGACCGGTTCCTCTTCCCGCTGGACGCCGTCGACGGGTGGAACCGGCTCTACGGCCCGGCCGGCTTCGTGCAGTACCAGTTCGTGGTTCCGTTCTCGTCGGCCGACGTCGTGCGGGTGGCCCTGGGCCGCCTCCGCGACGCCGGTTGCCCGCCGGTCCTCGCCGTGCTCAAGCGCCTCGGGGCGTCCGACCCCGGTCCGCTGTCGTTCCCGATGCCCGGCTGGACCCTCGCCGTCGACTTCCCGGCCGCCCGGCCGGGCCTGGCCCAGGTCCTCGACGGCCTCGACGAGTTGGTCGCCGGCGCCGGCGGCCGGATCTACCTGGCCAAGGACGCCCGCATGCGCCCCGAGCTGCTCGCGGCGATGTACCCGGACTTGGACCGGTGGCGGGCGGTGCGGCGCCGGGTCGACCCCGACGGGGTGCTGGCGTCCGACCTCGGCCGTCGCCTGGGCCTGGTCGGGCCCCCGGTCGGCGGTGGGTCGCCGCCCTCGCGGGCCGGGAAGAGCGCGCTGGCATCGGTCGCCGGAGCAGGATGAATGACGCCCACGGGTCGCCACAGACCGTCCTGGTGTTCGGCGGTACGTCCGACATCGCCCGGTCCGTGCTCGACCGCCTCGTCGACCGCCGGGCCCGCACCGTCGTGCTCGCCGGGCGCGACGCGTCGGGCCTGGAGAAGGTGGCCGGCGAGCTGCGGGGCCGCGGCGTGACCACGGTCGACACCGTCGCCTTCGAGGCGACGGCCACGGAGACGCACGCCGCCCTGGTGGACGGTGTGTTCGCCCGCCACGGCGACGTCGACCTGGTGCTGGTGGCCTTCGGCGAACTGGGTGACCAGGCCACGCTGGAGGCCGACGCCGCCGCAGCCGCCCGGCTGGCGCGGGTGAACTACGTCGCCGCCGTCTCCGTCGGCCTGGCCGTCGCCGCCCGATTCCGCGACCAGGGCCACGGCAACCTGGTGGCGTTGTCGTCGGTGGCCGCCGAGCGGCCCCGGCGGTCGAACTTCGTCTACGGATCGTCCAAGGCGGGCATGGACGCCTTCTTCCGGGGCCTGGCCGACGCCCTCCGCGGGTCGGGGGCGCGGGTCGTGCTCGTCCGCCCCGGGTTCGTCCGCTCCCGGATGACCGCCGGGCTGCCGCCGGCGCCGTTCGCCACCACGCCCGACGCGGTCGCCGACGGCGTGGTCCGGGCGCTGGAGACCGGAGCGGAGGTCGTGTGGGTCCCGCCGGTCCTGCGGTGGGTGATGACCGTGCTCCGCCACCTTCCGGGCCCCCTCTTCCGCCGGCTGGGCGACCGGTGACCGACCTTCTCGTCCCCCGCGGCACAGCCGCCGACGACCTGCCCGGGCCCGACGGGAAGCCGTCGGGCGCAGCCGGCGCCGGCGCGGCGGTCGCCAGGCGTCGTCGCTTCCGACGGACCCGGCGGGCGTTGCGACTGCGTTCCGTCCGGGTGGTGCTGGTGCTGTGGGCAGTCCTCGGGCTGGTCGTCGGCCACTCCGTCTCGCTGACCCTGACCGCGCCGGGCACGGACAGCATCGCCGCCCGCCTGTCGATCTGGGCCCGGGACCACCGGGCCGGAGCCCTGGTGACCATGGCCGAACGGCTGTCCTACACGCCGCCCAAGGTCGGCGGCGCACCGGCCCAGGGGATCGAGGCCGCGTCGGCCGGCACCCGGGACGTGGCGAGCCCGCCCGCGGCCACGCCCGCCGCGTCGGGGTCGGTCATCGGCGGGCACCCCATGCCGGCCGAAGCGGAACGGGAGGCGGCGTTGGCCGCCCGCACGCCCACCCCGCCGCCGCCGCCGCCCGCGCCCGAGCTGAAGGGACCGGTGACGCTCCCAGCGCCCGACAACATCGCCCCCATCGCCGGCACCCCGATCCAGGACGAGGGGATCTGGCAGACGCTGGAGAGCGCGGGCGGGGTACCTCTCGTTCGGGCCGCCTACCTCCGGGCGGACCCGATCTACACGTCCTACCTGTCGGCGGTGGCCTGGCTGGACACCAAGATGCTCGGCTTCGACCTCCAACCGGGCACGTCGGACCCGGGGGGCGGACCGTGGCCCGCAGGGGCGTCGCTGCCTCCCGGTGAGCGCCGCGACGTCGTCGCCGCCTTCAACTCCGCCTTCCGGATGGTGGATTCGCGAGGCGGCTTCTACCTCGGCGGCAAGACCGTCGGCACCATGCGCGACGGTGCGGCGACGATCGTGTTCTACAACGACGGGTCGGTCCAGGTCGGCGCCTGGAACCGGCAGGTGAAGATGACCCCCGAGGTCCTCGGCGCCCGGCAGAACCTGGACCTCATCGTCGACGACGCCCAGGTCAACCCGCTGATCAACGACAACTCGGGGAACCGCTGGGGCGCCACCCTGGGCAACGACCTCTACGTCGCGCGCTCAGGCGTGGGGATCACCGCCACCGGCGCCCTCGTCTACGCCACCGGACCCCGCCTCTCCGCCGCCACCCTCGCCCAGCTCCTGGTCCGGGCCGGCGCCATCCTGGCCATGGAGCTCGACATCAACCCGTCGTGGACCATCTTCGTGCACTACGCGGCCACGCCCGACGGCTCGGTCCCCAACAAGCTGCTCTCCAGCATGCAGCGGCCGGCCACCCTCTACGACACCCCGAACTCCCGGGACTTCATCGTCGCCCGCCTGCGCTGACCGGGGCGGATACCGACCGGTCGGCTCAGGACGTCAGTTGCTTGGAGCCGTCGATGGCCTGGCGGACGACCTGCTCGACGTGGTCGACGTCGATGTTCAAGGCCTGGCCGATGTGGATGGCCCAGATCTCCGCCCGCAGGTTCGTCTCGAAGTCGAGCTGGCTGCGGACGTCGGCCCTCTCGGACTGGCGGTTCTGGCTGACCATGACGAACGTCGACAGGAAGATGGCCTCCAGGCTGACGATCATGGTCAGCAGGCCGAACGGGAACTTGTCGAACTCGGCCGACGCACCGATCAGGCCGACGTTGATCAGGATCCAGATGCCGAACCAGACGGAGTGGATGTAGACGAAATTGAGCGAGCCGGCGAAGGACGTGACCTTGTCGGCGATGCGGTCCTGGGCGTCGATCACCGCCTGGAGCGCCTTGCGCTCGTGGCTGACCCGGCCGACCAGGACCGGGAACAGGTTGCCGTCCTCGACGCCGTCGGCCCGGTCGATCGCCCGGCACGCGGGGCAGGTGAAGGGGACGCCGGGGCTCGGGGGGGTCACAGATGAGTGGTTGTGGTCCACGGCGTCATTGTCGACCCGTCGGATGAGGGGGGGATGAGAGGGCGGTGACCGTTCGCGGCCCGTGCTGGCTCGTCGTCGACGGCCCCCGACGGGTCGGGCGCGAGGGGCAGCCACACCTGCAGCCGGCCGCCGCCCAGCGGGGGGCCGTTGCCGACCTCGACCCGCCCGTCCTGGGCCCGGACGACAGCGGCGACGATCGCCAGTCCCAGGCCCGATCCGCCGTGGTCACGGCCGCGGTCGGCGTCGGCCCGGCTGAACCTGTCGAAGGCGACCGGCAGGAACTCGGCGGGGAAGCCGCCGCCGTCGTCGGCCACGCTCAGGTGGCCCCACCCCCCGTCGTCGCCGACGGCGACCTGCACCCGGCTGGACGCGTGGCGGGACGCGTTGGCGATCGAGTTGCGCAGCAGGCGCTCGAGCAGCATGGGATCGGCGCTGACCGTCACCTCGTCGCCCACCACCTCCGCCGGTGGGCCGCCCGGCGTGCCGTAGCGGGCCACCGCCAGCCGGGCCGCGGCCAGCAGCTCGACCGGTTGCAGGCGCGGGTCCAGGCGGCCGCCGTCGGCCCGGGCCAGCGTCAACAGGTCCTCGGAGAGGCGCCCGAGCTGCTCCGCCTCCTGCAGCGCGCTCTGCAGGGAGCGCCGCATCTCGGCCCGGTTGCCCGGATGGTCGACAGCCAGCTCCAGCTCGCCCCGCAGGATGGACAGGGGCGTGCGCAGCTCGTGGCTGGCGTCGTCGACGAAGGCCCTCTCCCGGGCCAGCGACGACTCGATTCGGTCCAGCATGGCGTTGAGCGTGCGCCCCAGGTGGGCGATCTCGTCGTTTCCCGGCGGCTGCGGCAGGCGCTGGCCGCCCTTCTGCAGGCTGATGGCCTCCGCCTCCTCGGTCAGGCGCTCGACGGGCCGCAGGGCGGCGCCGGCGAGGACCCAGCCGCAACCGGCGATGGCGCCGATGAGCAGCGGGGACGAGATGCCGAGCAGGAGGCCGAGGCGCTGGCGGGCCCGGGCCACCGCGTCGAGGGACTCGCCGACCACGACGACGACGTTGTCGCCATCCTTGGTCCGTTCGGGACGGGCGAGGACCCGGCCGCGGTCGCCCAGGCCGGTGACCCGCCGGCGCTCGACGACGATCTCGTGGTCCCGGGCCCGGACCAGCTCCCGGCGCGACAGCACCGGAGGTCGCCGCCCGGAGGTCGTCGTCGAGTCGATGACCTGGCCGGTGTCGCTGCTCAGGAGCTGGGCGAAGGGCTCGCCCGACCGGATCTGGACGTTGCCCTCCTGCAGGTCGAGGGTGATGTCGTTGGCCCGGTCGCGCAGGGTCTGGTCGATCGTGCCCTCGAGCTGGGCGTCGAAGGCGATGTACAGCAGCGCGCAGGTCAGGACGAGGAGGATGCTGGCGCTGACCGCGAAGATGGCGACCAGGCGGTTCCGGATCGACGTCGGTGACCGCAGCATCCTGCCGGCCATGTCAGTCGGGGGCCCGGAGGCGGTAGCCCACGCCCCGGACCGTCTCCAGGTCGTTGCGGCCGTACGGCACGTCGATCTTGCGTCGGAGGTACCGGACGTACACGTCGACCACGTTCGAGCCCCCGTCGTAGGCGAAGTCCCACACGTGGTCGACGATGTGGGTCCGGCTCAGCACCTGGCCGGGTTGGCGCATGAACAGCTCCAGGAGGGAGAACTCCTTGGGCGACAGCGAGACCGCGTCGCCCGCCCGATGGACCTCGTGGGTGGCGGTGTCGAGGGTCAGGTCGCCCACGTGGAGCTCGACGGGCCGGGCGCCCATGCTGCGCCGCGTCAGGGCCCGCAGCCGGGCCATCAGCTCGCCCAAGGCGAAGGGCTTGGTCAGGTAGTCGTCGGCGCCGGCGTCCAGGCCCCGGACCCGGTCGGCCACGCCGTCGCGGGCGGTCAGCATGAGCACGGGGTTCCACCGGCCGTCCTTGCGCAGCTGCTCGCACACCTCGAAGCCGTTCGGCGCCGGGATCATGGCGTCGAGCACGACGGCGTCGTACTCGGTCTCGGCCACCGCCCACAGGGCCTCGGCGCCGTCACGGGCGACGTCGACCGCGTAGCCCTCACGGGTCAGGGCGCGTTCGATGAGGCTCGCCATCTTGGCCTCGTCCTCGACGACCAGCACCCTCACCCCCCAGATGGTACGAGGCGGTGCTTCAGCGGGTGCCCGCGGCCGCTGGGGGACCCACCACGAGGGGCGACCGGGCCAGCGTCCAGACACCGGCGGCGATGGCCGCCGCAGCCGCGACCTGCAGGACGATCGCCGGCCCGTCGGAGGCCAGACGCTCGTGGAAGGCGAGCACGCCGATGAGCGCGGCGGCCAGCGGGTCGAGGGCGGTGATCAGCGGCAGCGACGCGGCCAGCGGCCCGGCCTGGAACGCGCTCTGGGCCAGCAGGAATCCCAGCACGCCCAGGACGGCCAGGGTGTAGGGCTCCCAGCCGCCGGCCGCGTGGGCCAACCCGTGGTTCAGCAGGTGTCCGCTGGCCTTGGCGAGGGCGGCGTCGACGCCGAAGAGCACCCCGCAGGCCGCTCCCAGGCAATGGGCCCGGGCCGACCCCGGGCGGCGGGGCGCGGCGACGATGAGGCCGGCCACCACGCCGCAGCCCAGGCCCAGCACCGCGGCCCAGCCCGCGGGTGACGCGTTGCCTCGACCTCGGGTCGGGCGGGCCACCAGCACGAACACTCCCAGGCCCAGCACGACGGCCAGCGTGCCCAGCCAGTCGCCCGTGGCCAACCGGCGGTGCTGGAGGGCCGCGCCCAGCGGCAGGGCGAACAGCAGGCCGCTGACCAGCACCGTCTGCACGAGCAGCAGCGAGCCGCGACGGAGGGCGATGAACTGCAGCACCACCGCCCCCACCTCGGCCACGTTCCCGAGGAGCCAGCGGGGCCGCCGCACCAGCTCGAGCAGCAGCCCCGGCCGCAGCGACCGGTGGTGGGCGACGTCGGCTGCGGCCGACTGCTGCAGGACCGAGGTCACCGCGTAGAGCAGGGCCGCCCCCAGGGTCAGCAGCACCGCCGCGGTGCGGGGCCCGACGCTCAGGTGCCGGTGCCCGGGGTGAGGCCGTGCTCGGCGAGAGGGCCGACGGTGAGGCCCCGGGCCGCGAAGAGCTCGGCCAGGGGATCCAGGGCGCCGAGGGCCGACCGCCACGCCTCCGGCGCCGACGTGCAGTCCGAGTCGTGGAGCAGGACCGTCGCTCCCGGGCCCAGGTGGCGTTCGACGTCGGCCACCACGCTGCGCGGCGTGGCCTCGGCCCGCCAGTCGCGGCCCCACGTCGACCACAGCACCGTCCGCAGGCCCTGGCGTCGAGCGGCGATGACACCGCCGCCCGACAACGTCCCGTACGGCGGGCGGAACCACCGTTGGCGGCGGTCGGTGGCCGCCGACACGGCGTCGACGGCGCGGGCCAGGTCCGAGGCGATGGCCGGGTAGATCCGGAACATCTCCGAGCGGTGGTCGTACCCGTGCACGGCCACCTCGTGGCCGGCGGCGGCCACCTCGGCGGCCAGCCCGGGCGAGCGGTCCACCATGCTCCCGAGCATGAAGAACGTGGCCTTCCACCCCAGCCGGTCCAAGGCCTCCAGGAACGCCGGAGTGGACTCCGGCTGCGGCCCGTCGTCGAACGTCAGGGCCACGTGACCGGGCGATCCGACGCCCGAGAGCCCGGGGAGGAGCCGTCGGCGGAGAACGTCGACGTTGCTGAGCGCCGGGGCCGCGTGGGCGGCGACAGCGGCCCCCGCGCCGACCAGGGCCAGCGCCGTCGTCCGGGTCCCAGCCACGTCGCCACCATAGGAGATCGCCGTGGAAACTCCCCTCCCTGCGCGTTCCGGACCCCTTTCATGAACCCCTCATGTCGCCGCGGCCATGCTCGGTGCGTAGGGTCCACGACTGGGCCCCATGGAACGAGGAGTCCCCATCGACCGGATCCCTATCTACAAGGCGCTCATGGAAGCCGAGGAGCTGGAGGCCGCAGAAGACGCGTTGCGCCGCGGCTGGCTCGGCATGGGCAGCTATGTCGGCGACTTCGAGCGGGCGGTGGAGAAGGCGCTGGGCGGCTCACGCCTCGCCGTCGCCGTCAGCACCGGCTATGCCGCCCTGCATCTGGCGCTGATCACCGCCGGTGCCGGCCCGGGCGACGAGGTGATCGTGCCGTCGCTGACCCATCTGGCCGACGTCCAGGCCATCCGGGCCGTGGGCGCCGAGCCCGTGCTCTGCGACGTCCTCGACGCCACCCTGTGCCTCGACCCGGCCCGGGTGGCCGAGCTGATCGGTCCCCGCACACGCGCCATCCTGTCCATGGACTACGGCTGCCATCTGGCCGACCACGCCGCCATCGCCGACCTCGCCGCCCGCCACGACCTGCGGGTCGTGCACGACGCGGCCCACTCGTTCGGCGCCTTCCGGGGCGAGGAGATGGTCGGCAGCTTCTCCGACATCACCATGTTCAGCTTCGACCCGGTCAAGGCGGTGTCGTGCATCGACGCCGGCATGGTGGTGGTCAAGACCGAGGAGGAGGCCGAGCGCCTGCTGGCCCTGCGCATCCTCGGCGCTTCCCACCCGGCCGAGCTGGCCTACAACCAGCAGCGGGCCTGGCATTTCGACGTCACCGAGGACGGCTTCCGCTACCACCTGTCGAACGTCCACGCCGCCGTCGGCCTGGCCCAGCTGGCCAAGCTGGACTTCATCCGGGCCAGCCGCCAGGCCGCATGCCGGACGTACGCGGCCCGCCTCGACGGTATCGACGGCCTCGGGGTGCCTCAGGGCGACGTCGGCGAGCTGAACCCGTTCCTGTACTACGTGCGGGTCCGCGACCGCCGCCGCCAGGCCTTTCGGGAGCACCTGGCCGAGCGCGGCGTCGAGACCGGCATCCACTGGCTCCCGGTGCACGAGACCACCCTCTACGGCGCCTGCCGTCGGGGAGACCTGTCGGTCACCGACGCGGCGTCGCCGGAAATCGTCTCGCTCCCCCTGCACTCGGGCATGCCCCAGGATTGGGTCGACCAGGTATGCGACGCGGTCGACTCCTTCTTCGCCGCCTAGTTGCCCGCGCCCGCAGGCTCAGCCCGTTCGGCGCGAGCCGGACAGCTCGGCCGCCCATCGCCGGTACTCGACCCGGAAGTCCCGCCGCTCGTCGGGATGGACGGGGATCCAGCCCGTGCATGCGAACCAGAGCATCCCGACGAACATCAGGTCGAACGTGTAGCGGCGGGCGACCAGCGCCGAGAGCGGCAGGGCCAGGAAGAACCCACCGACCAGCACCTTGACGTAGGGCTGCATGGCGCGGCGGCCGCGGTGGGTGAGATACGGGATGGGGGCCAGGTTGAGGGCGGACAGGCCGCCGACGACGGCGCAGCCGATGGGGTAGGCGGCGCCACCGTGGCCGAACAGCGTCGACAGCGGGAAGGACAGCGCGGCGAAGCCGCTGATGGTTCGGGGCAGGCCGCACCAGCACAGCGGGTAGTCGAAGCGGGCCGCGGCGAAGCGGGCGTGGCGCAGGGTGGCGCCGGAGATGAGAGCGGCCACGGCCACCAGCCCGAGCGCGCCGTGCCCACCCCGCTCGTACACGCTGAAGAACACCAGACCGGGGACGAAGACGTGCACGAAGTGGTCGCTGACAGAGTCGAACTCGGCCCCGAAGCGGTTCGCGGTCCCCGTGCGCCGGGCGACGGTGCCGTCGACCAGATCGCCGAGCAGGAAGCCGACGATCACCGCGTAGCCGGCGTGGCGGGGCTGGTTGCGCAGGACGTAGCCGACGGCCACGACGCCGCTCAGCAGGTTCACCATGGTGAAGAGGTCCTTCACCCCGAACGGGCCGATCGTGCGGCGGAACATGGCCCGGACGGTAACCCGCCGGCCATGCCCCGTCGCCGTGCCACCGGCCGGGTGCTGCTGGTGTCGGCCCGCATGGGCGCGGGCCACCAGGGCGCCGCGGTCGAGCTGGCCCGCCGGCTGCAGGCCCGGGGGCGCCAGCCCGTCGTCGTCGACTTCCTCGACGCCTTCCCTCGCGCCCTGGCCGAGGCGTGGGAGCGGTTCTACCGGTTCCAGCTCCGGTATGCGCCCGACAGCTACGAGTCGTCCTACCAGCTGTTCTACCGCCATCCCGCCCTGTGGGGCCCCTTCGTACGGTTCGAGCGGGCCCTCGCCGGGCGGCGGGTCCTCGCCTGGGTGCGCGACCACGACCCCGACGTGATCGTCTCGACCTACTCCTTCGCCACCCTCGTGCTGGGCAAGCTCCGCCAGGAGGGCGCGGTGACGGTGCCGGTGGTCAACTTCCTCACCGACTTCGGGGTCCATCCCCGGGCCGTGCACCCGGCGGTCGACCTGAACCTGGCCCTGCACGCCGGACCCGCCGGGGTGGCCGCGCGCCTGACGTCCCGGCCGACGGCGGCGGCCGGGCCGGCGGTGGCACCCGCGTACGCCGATGCAGCCGGGGCGACCGAGCGCCGAGCGGAGGGCCGGGCCTGGCTCGGCGTGGGCGACGAGGAGCAGCTCGTCCTCGTCGCCGCCGGCTCGTGGGGGGTGGGCGACCACATGGTCGAGACGGTGGCCACGATCGTCGACTCGGGCCGGTTCCGGGTGGCGACGGTGTGCGGCTCGGACCGGCGCCTGCGCAGGCGGCTGGAGCAGCGCAACCTCGACATCGTCCTGGGCTGGACCGATCGCATGCCGGTCCTCATGGCCGCGGCCGACGTGGTCGTCGAGAACGCCGGGGGCCTGACCTCCCTGGAGGCGTTCGCCTCCGGCGTTCCCGTCGTCACGTACCGGCCCATTCCCGGGCACGGCCGCGACAACGTCAAGGGCATGCTCGCGGCGGGGGTGACCACCTCGCCCGTCGACGACGCCGGGCTGCTGGTGGCCCTCGACGCGCTCACGTCGCCCGGCCCGACCCGTGAGGCACAGCTGGCCGCGGCCCGCGGGCTGTTCGGCGACGACCCCGCCGAGCACATCCTGGCTCTCGCCCCGGGCCTGGCGCCCTGCGCGTGAACCCTCTTCGATTCACGCGATAGTTAGACGTGGTCGCGCCCGGTTCGAGCCCGTTCGTCGGGCCCTAGATCTTGGTCGACTCCGGCAGTTCCACGTTCGTGCGGTCGCGGCTGGCCGTCGGCGCGCTCGTCATCATCGTCGCCCTCGGATGGGTGGTCCACCTCCAGGACCGGGACGGGACACACGTGTCGACCCGCACCGGCGCGACGACCACGGTGGCTCCGCCGAACGACCCGCCGGCGTCCACCGCGCCGCCTGCGAGCGGGCCCACCAACATCTACGCCGCCGCCGGCGCCAACATGCTGAACCCGATCGTCGCCTCGGTGCCGTACCGGATCTACGTGCCCGACAGCGCCGGATCCGACGTCCAGGTCATCGACCCGAACACGTTCAAGGTGATCGACACCTACACGACCGGGCTCGACCCCCAGCACGTCGTCCCCGCCTGGGACCTCCGCACCCTGTACGCGGCCAACACGCTGGCCAACACGCTGACGCCGATCGACCCGGTCACCGGCAAGCCCGGCAAGTCGATCCCCGTCGCCGACCCGTACAACCTGTATTTCACGCCCGACGGCTCACTGGCCATCGTCGTGGCCGAGGCGCAGAAGCGGCTGGACTTCGTCGACCCCCACACGTTCGCGACCGTCCAGCAGGTGCCGGTGGACTGCGCGGGCGTCGACCACGTCGACTTCTCGGCCGACGGGTCCTTTCTCATCGCCACCTGCGAGTTCTCGGCGCGCCTGGTCCGGGTCGACGTGGCCACCCGCAAGGTGACCGGGTACCTCGACCTGGCCGGGTCGAGCCCCCAGGACATCAAGCTCGACCCGACGGGCCGCACGTTCTACGTGGCCGACAAGAACCTGGGCGGCGTCTTCACCATCGACGCCGCCACGTTCACCAAGACCGGGTTCATCACCACCGGGATCGACACCCACGGCCTGTACCCGAGCCGCGACGCCACGCAGCTCTACGTCAGCAACCGGGGCTCGGGATCGGTGACGGTCATCGACTTCGCCACCAACTCCATCGTCGCCAGATGGGACATCCCGGGCGGGGGGAGCCCTGACATGGGCGGGGTCTCGCCGGACGGCAAGGTGCTCTGGTTGTCCGGTCGCTACGACAAGGCGGTGTACGCGTTGTCGACCACGGACGGCCACCTCATCGCCAAGGTTGCGGTCGGGGACAAGCCCCACGGCCTCTGCGTCTGGCCTCAGCCGGGCCGGTACTCGCTGGGCCACACCGGCGTCATGCGGTAGGCGGACGCCGGTCCGTCGTCAATGGGCCGCCAGCCCGATCCGGTTGCCGGTGGGGTCGGCGACGGTGGCGAGGGTGCGGGGGCCGTCGGCCGTCGGTAGCTCGACCACCTCGCCGCCGTTGTCGCGCACGAGTCGAAGCGTGACCTCCAGGTCGTCGACCGCGATCCACAGCATCGGCCCGGCGTCCCCGGCCGGCGGCCGGTCGTCGACGAACTGGCCGATCATGCCGGGTGCCTCGAAGCCGGGCTGCGGAGGCTCGACGCTCCAACCGAACACCTGGCCGTAGAACTCGCCCGCCCGGCCCACGTCCGTCGCAGGAATCTGCAGGTACGCCAACTGCCCGTGGGCCAGCGAGCGCCGGTCCCCTCCTTCCGCCTCTTCCCTGGTCGTCATCTCGCCCATCCTCCCGGCCGCCCGGCGGGTGCCGCCCGGCGCCCGCCATCATGGGCCTGAGCCGAGCTCGTTTGCCTGGCCGGACCGGTGGGGGGCCGCTCAGGGCGCCGGTGTCGTGCTCGAGGTCGTGGTCGAGGGAGTGGTGACGGGGGTCGTCGTCGCCGTCTCCGCCGGCACCGTCGTGCTCGACGTCGGCACCGTCGTGCTCGGCGCCGAGCCTGCCGGGGCCGGGTCCACGCTCGTGGTGGTTGACGAGGACGCCGTGGTCGCCTTGGCACCCTTGCCGATCGGTACGACGTCGTTCTGCAGGACGGCCAGGAATCGGCCGGCGTCGGTGTTGACCCGCTGCTGGATGGCGACGATGTCGAGCCCGGACTTCTTCAGGGAGTCGAGGTCCTGACGAATGTCGGCGATCTCCTTGCGCCCGGCGCCGGTGATGCGCACCCGGGTGTCGTTCTGCACCACGTCCTGATAGGCGGAGGCCAGCGTCTGGCAGTTCGTGCAGTCGGAATTGAGGGCGAGGGCGACGTTCGTCGGGTCGAACGTCGTGGGGTCACCGGCGACCAGCACGCCTTCGAGGGCGATCGCCACCGTCTCGCAGTCGGTGCACGACGCCGCGGCGACCGCGGCGTTCGTCGGGTCGACGTCGGAGCTGGAGGTCTGCGTGATCTTGAGGCTGATGGCGACGACCGTCTTGCCGTCCTTGGTGTTCGACGCCACCGCCACGTTGTCGGCGCCACCACTCCCCGTCCCCGCCGTCCCAGCGGCCCCCGCCACCGTGGTGCTCGTGGTCGAGTCCGGGCTGGACGACGAGATCAGGGGCACGCTGCCGTCGGCGAAAGCCCAGCCGCCCATCCCGACGACGAGTGCGGCGACGGCCGCGATGGCGCCGGTGCGGGCCGTGAGTTGGAGGTGGGGGACCTTCATGACGCCTCCCGGCGAAACAGTGTTGGGGGACGAAGTGGTGTGCGCAGATCCACGGTGCCGCGGCGCGCAGGTAGGGAAATCGTTCCCTGGTCGAACCGGCGCAAACCCCTGCCGGTCGGCCCGGCCCGGTGCAGGCACGGGGTGGGAGGGTGTCGTCGACCATTCCGAGCGGGCGCACGCCAGCCGGCGACCGGACCTTGTTCGCCGGTTCTGTCGGCGTTCAATTGTCCTCAATTGTCCTCGATGGGCGGCCGCCAGCCCGCTCACCACCGGTTCGCTGTAACTGTTCGATGGCTATTGCCATTTTACCTCTATCCGGGCCCCGTCCCGGGCGACGAGCTACAGTCCGCCCGGTCGTATTGTCGCTCGCCGATCCCGTCCGCCTTGCCGGCGGATGTGACACCGCTGGCGGCCGTATTGCGCCGACCATCGACCGCGCCGAGTGCGTCCAGCTGCCCAGAAAGGATCAGCGATGATGAGTTCGACCACACGCCGCCGTCCGCCCCTCACGAGGTGGCTCTGGGTCTGCGGGGGTGCCTCGCTGTTGCTTGCGACCGGCTGCCCGGCCTCTACCAGCGCGTCCAAGAACCCGACCATCACGGCCAAGGCCACCCGGAGCTCCAGCGGTGTCCTGGAGGAGCTGAAGGTGACCGGCAAGGGCTTCACGCCGAGCGGTCCCGTCCACATGACCGTCCTGCTGGCCGCGTCCGGGTCGAACGCCGCGCCCTACGTCGAAGAGGACATCAAGGCCGACGCCAACGGCAAGATCACGTACGACAAGAAGCCGCTGAACTGCCCGCAACCGGCCGACTACGGGAGCGGGAGCTGGACGACGGTCTCGGCCCGTGACACGACCTCGGGCATCGCCGGGGCGGCGGCGTTGACCCCGGGCCGGTCGCCCGACTGCGGGAGCTGACCGGCAGCACGGTGATCGGCGGCCCTGGGTGCCGCCGCAGCACCGGTGCCGCGGCCGGGGCGCCCGCACGAAGGGCGCCCCGGCCTCGGCCCGGGATCAGGTCTGCTGGGCCAGACCGACGATGTGGCCCTGCGGATCTGCGATCAGGCCGAACTGCACGCCCGGCACGGTGACGGGCTCCTGCACGACGCGCCCGCCCAGCCTGGTGGCGGTGGCCATGGTCTGGTTGATGTCGTCCACGCCGATGAAGAAGGTCACGAGGTCGGCGTCCGCCTGGAGTGGGCTTATCGCGGCGAAGAGCGAGTCGGGGACGCCCGTGTCGACGAAGGTGTAGCCCGGGAACGCGCCCTGCTGCGGGTAGGTCCAGCCGAACAGCCCTCCGAAGAAGGCGCGGGTCGCGTCGGGGTCGGCCGAGCGGATCTCCGCGTGGACGATGGGGTGAGGCATGGGGGCTCCTTGGTCTCGGGGCGCCGCACCGGCGCCCGCCACCGGTACGACGAACGACGACGACGCGAATCGACACCTTTCCGTTCGGTCATCCGTCGTCCTCCTCCTCGGTGGGCGACGGTGCGACTGGCGCGCCGTTGCGAGCTCACCGGCGTGTTTTCGTCGACCCCCGGCCGGGCCGGGTAGAACAGCGGGCATGAACCTCGATCTCCACGTCATGCGCTTCGACTGGGCCGGCGGTCCTCGCGGCATCGGGCCCGGCGTCGCCGATCTGGCGCAACGGGCCGAGGCCATCGGCGTCCAGACCCTGTCGTTCATGGACCACTACTTCCAGATGGACTGGATGGCACCGGCGGAGGATCCGATGCTCGAGGGGTACACCGCCCTCGGCTTCGTCGCCGGCTGCACCGAGCGGCTGCGCCTGCGGCTGCTCGTGACCGGGGTGACGTACCGCCATCCGGGCCTGCTGGCCAAGATCGTCACGACGCTCGACGTGCTCTCCGGCGGTCGGGCCGAGCTCGGCATCGGCGCGGCGTGGTACGAGCGTGAGCATCGCGGTCTCGGTGTCCCGTTCCCGCCGGTGGCGGAGCGCTTCGAGCGGCTGGAGGAGACGATCCGGATCTGCCTGCAGATGTGGAGCGACGACAACGGGCCGTACGAGGGCCGCCACTACCAGCTCGCCGAGACGCTGTGCAGCCCCAAGCCGGTGAGCCAGCCCCGGCCCCGCATCCTCATCGGCGGAAGCGGCGAGCGGAAGACGCTGCGGTTCGTCGCCAAGTACGCCGACGCCTGCAACCTCTTCGGTGGCCCGGACGAGGTGGCCCAGAAGCTCGACGTGTTGCGCCGCCACTGTGACGCCGTCGGCCGTGACCCCAACGAGATCGAGGTCACCGCGATGTACCGCGACGTCGCGTCGGGGGCCTCGGTGGACGACGTCGTCCGGGGCGCGGAGGCCTTCGCCAAGGTTGGCGTGTCCGGCCTCGTCACCGGGCCCGTCGGCGACGATCCGGCGGGCTGGCTGGAGTCGACGTTCGGTCCCGCCATGGAGCGGCTGGCCGCGCTCGAGCCGGCCCGGCTGTAGCCGCCCGAGCGGATCGTCGTGGAAGCGTTCAACCTGGCCGACCTCTACGGGACGCCGCTCCTCGAGTGGTCGCGGATCGAGTCGGCCCTCGACGCCGGCCTGACACAGGCCCCCGGGTCGGGGGGCCCCGATCGGCACACCTGTTGGTTGGCGACGATCAACCCCGACGGCAGCCCGCACCTCACCGGCGTCGGCGCCCTCTGGGTCGACGGCGCGTTCTGGTTCGAGACGGGTGAGGGGACCCGCAAGGGCCGGAACCTCGCCCGCGACCCTCGGTGCAGCCTGAGCGTGGCCGCCGACGAGTTCGACCTCGTCGTCGAGGGCGAGGCCGCCGTGGTCACGGACGGCCCGACCGTCGCGGCCATGGCCGCCCGCTGGGCGGCCGGCGGCTGGCCGGTTCGGGTCGACGAGACGGGGGCGGCGCTGACCGCCGACTTCAGCGCGCCCTCGGCCGGGCCGCCACCGTGGCGGGTGTACCGGGTGACCGTGCGCGCCGCGGCCGCGGTCCTCACCGTCGAACCGGGTGGCGCCACCCGCTGGCGACACCTGCCGTAGGCCCCGTGGCTCCCCGGCGGCGACGCGCCCGGATCGAGGACGTCCACCAGTTGGCCGCGGCCATGCCGCACGTCACGGTGGAGCACGCCGGGGCGGGAACGAACCCGGTGTACCAGGTCGGCGGAAAGTCGTTCGTCTTCTTCCGCAACCCCCGTCCGGATGCAACCGACCCGGACACCGGCGAGCGCTACGACGACGTCATCGTGTTCTGGGTCCCTTCGGAGTCCGACAAGCAGGCCCTCGTCGAAGATCCGACGTCGCCGTTCTTCACCACTCCCCACTTCGACGGGCACCCCTCCGTGCTGCTTCGGGGAAGCCGCATCGGCGAGCTCTCCCACGCGGAACTGGTTGAAGTCGTGCAGGACGCCTGGCTGGCTCGGGCGTCGGCGCGCCGGGCGGCGGCGTGGCTGCAGGCGCACGAGTCCGAATTCGAGGGCGGGCCGGAGCGCCGGCGGTAGCGTCGCAGCCACATGGGATTGCCGGCAGCGTCCGACGACGAGCGGGAGCTGCTCCTCCGATGGTTGCAGTTCCTCCGCGACGCCGTCGTGCGCAAGGCCGAGGGGCTCGACGAGGACCAGGCGCGGTGGCGACCCGACGGCCGGCTCACCGCCATCGCCGGGATCGTCAACCACCTGACCCACGTCGAATGGCGATGGATCGACGGGACGCTGCAAGGCGAGCCCGTCTCCCGCAGCGAAGCGGAGTTCGTCGTCCCTCCCGATCGACCGCTCGCCGACGTCCTCCGTGCCTATCGCGAGCGCGGGGCACGGACCGACGACATCGTGCGTCGCACCGACCTCGACACGCCGTGCCGACACCCGAAGCACCCCGGGATCACGCTGCGGTGGGTCCTGCTGCACCTGATCGAGGAGACCGCCCGCCACGCCGGTCATGCCGATGCCACCCGGGAGCTCCTGGACGGCACGACCGGCGTCTGAGCCGTACGGGCGACCGACGGACGCCGGTCGTCGACGCCTACGAGGCCCGGGCTGCGTCGTCGGGGTGCGGTGGGCCGGGCCCGAGGAGCTGGGCGACCAGGTCGTCGACCGCCGACGTGTCGAACGGCTCGTGGAGCAGGAGGCGCCGCAGCAGTATCGGGCCCAGGAGGCAGTCGGCGAGGACGTAGAGGTCGGCTCCGTGCGGCACTTCTCCGTTGGCCACGCCCTCGGTCAGCAGATCGACGAGGAGCTGGCGCCGCTCCGTGGTCAGGCGTCGGTGGATGGTCATCACCTCGGGGTCGCGCTCGGCCGCCTCGATGATGGCGGGCAGGCAGTTCGACCACGTCGACTCGGCCATGGACTCGGCCATCTGTCCCAGGACGATGACGACGCGCTCCCGGACGGTTCCCGCGGTGGGCCACGCCACCGCGGCCTTCAGATTCCTGATGGCGTCCTCGACCAGCTCGAGCTTGCCGCACCAGTGCCGGTACACCGTGCTCTTTCCGACACCGGCGTGGGCCGCCACCGCCTCGACGGTGAGACCGCCGTACCCCACGTCGCCGAGGACGTCGAGAGCGGCCGAGAGGATCACCCGCCGCGACCGCTCGACCCGCGGATCGAGTTCCACGACGGCATCAACGGTGGACGGCTTGCTCTCGGTCATTCGATGGCGAGCACCGACGCCGGGATCTGCTCGTCCGGGTCGGCGGCCACCACCGAGGCGGCGGCGAACGCATCCGCCGCATCGCGTTCGACCTGGCGGCTGAACAGCTTGGCCACCACGGCCGCGGCGACGAGCGACATGACCGCGCCGACGACGGCCACCACGTCGAAGGCATGGGTGAACGCCGTGGCGGCATGGGCGGCCAGCTCCTTGCCGGCGGGAACCTGGGCCGCGACCACCGTCGCCCCGCCGATCGACTCCCGGGCCGCGCTGGCCACCGCGGGCGGCAGCTGCAGGCTCTTCACGTCGACCGAGGAGCGGTAGATGGCGCTGGCGATACTGCCCAGGATGGCGATGCCGAGGGCGCCACCGAGCTCCCGGGTGGTGTCGTTCACGGCCGAGCCGACGCCCGCCTTGTGTTGGGGCACCCCGCTCATGATGCTCGCCGTTGCCGGCGCGGCGGTGAGGCTCATGCCCGCCCCGAGGAGCACGAGGGCGACGGCGAGGACCAGGTACGGCGTGCTCGGGCCGATGGTGGCGAGGACCCCGAACCCGGCGGCGACGAACACGAACCCGGTGGCCATCACCGGGCCGCTGCCCACTCTGGCGGCGACGACGGCGCTGCGGGGCGCGATGGCCACCAGGGCGAGGGCGAGCGGGAGCGTCGCCAAGCCGGCGTTCAACGGCGAGTAGGCCCGGACGAACTGCAGGTACAGGGTGAACAGGAAGAACAGGCCGAAGAGGATGAAGAAAGCCGAGGTCACCACCCCACTGCCCACGCTCATCCGCCGGTCGGCGAAGAGCTCGAGCGGCAGCATCGGGTGTTCGCTGCGCCGCTCCCAGGCGAAGAAGGCGACCATCCCCGCGGCGGCGATGGCGAACGCCCCCAGCACCACGGGGCTCGTCCAGCCCTTGTCCGGGCCCTCGATGATGGCGTACACCAGCGTGCCCAGGCCGATGAGGGACAGGACGGCGCCGAAGGGATCGAGGGGCGTCGCCCCCGGGTCCTTCGACGTGGGCGAGAAGACGGCCACCATGAACAAGGTGATGGCGATCACGGGCGCGTTGACCAGCAGTGCGGAGCCCCACCAGAAGTGGTTGAGCAGGGCACCGGACACGATGGGGCCGATGGCGGCGCCGCCGCCGGCGAACCCGGCCCAGATGGCGATGGCCTTGGCCCGCTCCTCGGGTGGGAAGATCGTGCTGATCAGCGACAGCGTGGCGGGCATGACGAAGGCGGCACCGATGCCGGTGATGACCCGCCCGACGATGATCTGCCCCGAGCCCGTGCCGATGCCGCTGATCACCGAGCCCGTGCCGAACACGACCAGCCCGACCATGAGGGCCCGCTTCCGCCCGAAGCGGTCACCAAGGGCGCCGGCGAACAGGAGCAGGGCGGCGAACACCAGGGCGTACGAGTCGACGATCCACTGCAGCTCGCTCGCCGACGCGTCGAGGGACCGCTGCATGCTCGGCAGCGCCACGTTCAGCCCGGCCACCGACATCACGACCATCACCAGGGACAGGCACATGATGCCGAGGAGGATCCAGCGGCGACGGTAGATGAGCGGATCCTCGTGCAGGAGGCCCGCCGGCCGGGTCGACGCCGAGGAAACCTGGTCTGCCATGGTGGTCCTTTCCGAAGCGATTCCGTCCGGTTGTAGGACTACCACGTCTCGCAGCGAGACGCTACCGTTTCATAGAGCGCCGGGCCCTCAGGCCTGGGCGATGCGGACCAGGTTGCCCGAGGGGTCGCGGAACGCGCAGTCACGCGCGCCCCAGGGCTGGGAGGTCGGTTCCTGGAGCACCTCGGCGCACGACGCCCGGACCGTCTCGAACGTGGCGTCGAGGTCGTCGGAGCGGAAGATCGCCGCCTGCAGCGACCCTTGGGTCACGAGCGACAGGAGGGCGTCGCCCTCGGCCTGGGAACGACCGCCGTGGGGCTGCGACAGGACGATGTCGACGTCCTGGCCCGGGCCGCCGACGGTGACCCAGCGGAAGCCATCGGACGCGACATCGTTGCGGACCTCGAGGCCGAGCGCGTCGCGGTAGAAGCCGAGCGCGGCGTCGGGGTCGTGAACGGGGATGAACATCGTGGAGACGGTGACTGTCATGCGCCGACGGTAGGAGCACCGACCGGGTGGGTGCTTCTCCGATCCTGCTCGTTGCCCGGGCGGGGTGCGGAGCCGAGCGCGCCGGGCAGGTCGGGCGCTCAGACGGTGACCCTGTTCCGCCGCGGTCTCGTCCCGATCATGCTCACGCACGACGGAACGCCTTCGAGGTCGCGGTGGTCGCGAGCGCGGTACTGCGACGGCGTCTCGCCGACGATCTCGGTGAACCGGGAGCTGAACGAGCCGAGCGACGTGCATCCGACGGCGAAGCAGGCGTCGGTCACCGACATCCCCAGACGGAGAAGCGCTTTGGCCCGCTCGATGCGTCGCGTCATGAGATAGGAGTAGGGCGTCTCGCCGTACGCGGCGCGGAACTTGCGGGAGAAGTGCCCAGGCGACATGAGCGCGGCACGGGCCATGGCGGGCACATCGAGCGGCAGGGCGTGGTCCCGATCGATGAGGTCACGCGCTCGCCGCAGGTGGGCCAGGTCGGCGATCTCCTCCGGCGTCATGTCGACGACGGTACGCGAACGGCCACCCCGACGGTCAACCCACGACATCGTGGTCGAGTCCATCGCCGACCGTCCGGCCGCGGCGGCGTTGCCGGGCGACGTCTGTCGGGACGGCGCCTCGCGCACCAATCGTCGGCGCTGTCGTCGACGTGAGCGCGGCGGCCGTCAGGTGCCGTACCAGCCGGCCACGTCGGCGACCACGTTGGCGGAGCCGAGGTTGTTGAACAGGCTCACCTTCCCGCCGTCGCCCACCTTGACCACCACCAGGTTGGGGACCGTCTGGCCGGAGTTGTAGTTGAGGTTGGAGGCCAGGGGCCGGGCCTGGCCGGTGGGCCACAGCGTGAGGTAGCTCATCGCCGTGGGGTCGGTGACGGTGACGTTCAACACCACCGCCGACACCCCGGTGGCGGGCACGCCGCCTTGGCCCGTGACCTGCAGCGCCAGGCTGGCGCCGGGGCCGACCGGGGCGGCGGGAGCGCCCAGGCCGGAGCGGGTG
>DATASA010000106.1:0-24005 GCA_036269435.1 Acidimicrobiales bacterium
GCCGGCGACGATGATGACGACCACCATGGCCACCAGGACGCCGACGGTCGTCTTGGTCGAGGGGGACGACCGGGGCGGTCGCGACTCCGGGAGGTCGGCGCCGTCCATGAGGGCCAACGGTAACGCTGCGGCCGGATCTACCGAGGGCGGGACGGGAAGGCCAGGATGCTGACCGTGCCGACGACCATCAGCGCGACGGTCAGCCCGTACACGAGCGTCATGACCGCCTTGCGACGTCCCGGGCGGCGGACGTAGTCGTCCACGATCCACCGCAGGCCGTTGGCGCCGTGGCCCAGGGCGAGCACGAGCAGCAGCCAGTCGAAGAGGCGCCACAGCGGGTTGTGCCAGCGCTCGGCCACGAAGTCGTAGTTGGTCGTGGCCACGTCGTTCACGATGTGGGTGATGGCGAAGTGGATGAGGGCGAGGAACACGAGGGCCAGGCCGGAGAGGCGCATGAACACCCACGACCACGCCTCGCCGCTGCGGCGGCGGGGCGACCGCTCGACCGGCGTGTCGACCGGCTTGTCGACCGCGGTCACAGGAAGTGCCCGGAGATGAACGGCCACAGGATCACGACGCCGCCGGGGACGCCGGCCAGCACGGTCAGGGCGACGACCGCCTGCAGCAGCCGGCGCTGGTTGCGCACCGCCTCGGGGAAGACGTCGACGGCGACGATCCGCAGGCCGTTCAGGCTGTGGAAGACCAGGGCGAAGAGCAGGCCGACCTCGAACAGCCGCAGCACGATGTTGCCGTACAGGTGGTGGACCTGGTCGTAGGTCGCCGGCCAGCGCAGCAGCGACACGTCGACCACGTGCAACATCAGGAACAGGAAGACGAGAAAGCCGCTGATCCGGTGGCCGAGGAAGGCCCACTGGCCCGATTTCCCCCGGTACCGGGTGCTCCCCGTCCTCGGCGCCGTCATCGCAGTCGCCGCCCGCTCACTTGCCGGCCGGGTCGTCCCGGCGGCGGGTGTACCACCGGTCGCCCCACATCGGGGACGACCCGACGTAGAGGGCGAAGCCGGTGATGATCAGCGCGATCGTCGCCAGCGCGATCGAGAACAGGACCTGGGCGGTGGTCACGGCCCGATGCTGCGGGCGCCGCGGAAGTAGGGCCACAGGGCCTCGGGCACCTCGACGCTGCCGTCGGGCCGGCGGTACGTCTCGACCAGGGCGGCCCACACCCGGGGGACGGCCAGGGCCGACCCGTTCAAGGTGTGGACCATGCTCGTCCCCTTGCTGTCGGCGCCGGACGGGCGGTACCGGATGTTGGCCCTCCGGGCCTGGTAGTCGCTGAACCAGGAGACGGAGGATGCCTCCAGCCACATCTCGCAACCGGGCGCGTAGACCTCGAGGTCGAAGGTGCGGGCCGCGGACGCGCCGAGGTCCCCGGCGCACAGGTCGAGGACCCGGTAGGCCAGGCCGAGCGCCTGCAGGGACCCCTCGGCCCGGGCGAGGATGTCCTCGTGCACGGCCCGGGCCTGTTCGGGCGTGGCGTAGGCCAGGATCTCGACCTTGTCGAACTCGTGCACCCGCAGCAAGCCGCGGGTGTCGCGCCCGGCCGCTCCTGCCTCGCGGCGAAAGCACGGCGTGTAGGCCATGAGCCGCATCGGCAGGTCGGCCTCGGCGAGGATCTCGTCGCGGGCCAGCGAGGTGAGGGGCACCTCGGCGGTGGGGATGGCCCAGAGGTCGTCGCGTTCGAGGTGGTAGCCCTCGTCGGCGAACTTGGGCAGGTGGCCGGTGGAGACCATGGTGTCGGTGCGGACCAGGGTGGGCGGGCGGATCTCCTCGAAGGCGTCGGCGTTGCGGTCGAGCGCCAGCTGGCACAGGGCCCGGGCCAGGGTGGCGCCCTGCTTGCGGAACACCGGGAACATGGAGCCGGACAGCTTGGCGCCACGCTCCAGGTCCAGGATGCCGAGGGCTGCGCCGATCTCCCAGTGGGGAACACGCTGGTGGTCGGCGTACCGGCCGGCGTCGTACCCCTCGGTCCGCAGCACGACGTTGTCGTGCTCCGAGGTGCCGTCCGGGCAGTCGTCGGCCGGAAGGTTCGGGGTCCGCAGCAGGATGTCGCGGAGGTCGCCGGCGACGGCGGCGGCTTCGGCGTCCACCTTGTGCTCGTCCTCGCCGAGGGCCCGGCTCTCGGCCGCCTTGGCCTCCGCACCGGCGACGTCTCCCTCCCGGCGGGCCTGGCCGACCGCCTTGGACAGACCCTTGATCTCGGCTCGCAGCGCCTCCGCCTTCGCCTGCAGCGCCCGTCCCTCGGCCTCCAGGGCGACGGCCCGGTCGATGTCACCCAGATCCAGGCCGCGCCGGGCCAGACCGGCCTTGACCGTGTCCAGGTCCGTGCGCAGCCGCCTGGGGTCGAGCATCCTCGGACGGTAGCGTGCCGCGCATGCCGGCCATCGACGTTTCCGGGCTGGTCGTCCGCTACCCCGGCGGCAGGACCGCAGTGGACGACCTCTCGTTCTCGGCCGAGGCCGGGCAGGTCGTGGCCCTCCTGGGGCCCAACGGCGCCGGCAAGACGACCACCGTCGAGACCCTGGAGGGCTACCGGTCGCCCACCTCGGGCACGGTGCGTGTGCTCGACCTCGACCCGGACCGCGACCACGCCCGGCTGGCGCCGCGCATCGGGGTGATGCTCCAGAAGGGCGGCGTCTATCCCGGGATCCGCCCCGCCGAGGCGCTGCGGCTGTTCGCCGCGTACTACGACCGGCCCGAGGACCCGACCTCCCTGCTCGACCGGCTTGGACTGGCCGGCGTGGCCGGGACCCCCTGGCGGCGGCTGTCCGGCGGTGAGCAACAGCGGCTGTCGCTCGCCCTCGCCCTGGTCGGCCGGCCCGAGGTCGCCTTTCTCGACGAGCCGACCGCCGGGGTCGACGTCGGCGGCCGCCAGGTCATCCGCCAGGTCGTGGCCGAGCTGCGGGCGCGGGGGACGTGCGTCCTGCTGGCGACCCACGAGCTCGACGAGGCGGAGAAGGTCGCCGACCGGGTGGTGATCGTCGACCACGGCCGGGTGCTGGCGTCCGGCAGCCCCGCCGAGCTGATGTCGCCGTCGGAACGGGCGTCGATCGACTTCGGCGCTCCCGCTGGGCTCGACGTGGCCGACCTGTCCGCCCACCTCGGCGCGGCCGTCGTCGAGGTCCGGCCGGGCGAGTACCAGGTAGCCGCGCCGCCGTCGCCGGCGACGGTCGCCGCCGTCACCGCGTGGCTGGCCGCCCACGACCTGGCCCTGGCCGACCTCCGGGCCGGCCGCGAGAGCCTCGAGGACGTGTTCCTGCGCCTCACGACCGACTCGTGAACGCCCGGGCCCTCGTGGCGCAGACGAAGGTCGAGCTGGCCTTGACCTTGCGGCGGGGCGAGTCCGTCCTGCTGTCGCTGGGCATCCCCATCGTGCTGCTGGTGTTCTTCTCGACGGTCGACGTGCTGCCCACCGGCACCAAGCACGCGATCGACTTTCTCGCCCCCGGCGTGCTGGCCCTGGCCATCATGTCCACCGCCATGGTCGGGCTCGGCATCGCCACTGGGTTCGAGCGCCAGTACGGCGTGCTCAAGCGGCTGGGGGCCACGCCGCTCGGCCGTCCCGCCCTCCTGGCGGCCAAGACCGCGGCCATCCTGTGCGTGGAGCTGCTGCAGACCGCGGTGCTCGTGGTGGTGGCCGCGGTCCTGGGGTGGCGCCCCTCCGGCTCGGTGGTGGCCGTCGCCGTGGCCATGCTCCTCGCCACCGTCGGCTTCGCCGGCCTGGGCCTGCTCATGGCCGGCCGGCTGCGGGGCGAGGCCGTGCTGGCCGCGGCCAACGGCCTCTACCTCGTCCTGCTCCTCCTCGGCGGCATGGTGATCCCCGTGACCAAGCTCCCGGGTGCGCTCCGGGCCGTGGCCCGCGCGCTTCCGGCCGCGGCGCTGTCCGACGTCCTCCACGCCGGCACCACCGCCGGCCACATCCCGGGACGGGCGTGGTTGGTCCTCGCCGCCTGGGCCGTCGCCGCCCCGCTGGCCGCGGCGGCCACCTTCCGCTGGGAATGACCGAGGCCGCTGGGAATGACCGAGGCCGCTGGGAATGACCGAGGCCGCTGGGAATGACCGAGGCCGCTGGGAATGACCGAGGCCGCTGGGAATGACCGAGGCCGCTGGGAGTGACGGAGGTCGCTGGGAGTGACGGAGGTCGCTGGGAGTGACGGAGGTCGCTGGGAGTGACGGAGGTCGCTGGGAGTGACGGAGGTCGCTGGGAGTGACGGAGGTCGCTCAGCGCGCCAACATGCGCCCCACCGCTCCCATCAGCTCCTGCACCTGGTCGTCCGGCTCCGTCGGCCCGCCTCCCCCGGCCACCAGGCAGTGGCGGACGTGGTCGTCGAGCAGCCCCAGGGCGACGCCGTCGAGGGCGGCGCGTACCGCGCTGATCTGCGTCAGGACGTCGATGCAAAAGCGGTCCTCGTCGACCATGCGGGCCACGCCCCGTACCTGGCCCTCGATCCGCGCCAGCCGGTCGCGAAGCTGCTCCTTCGTCGCCGTGTACCCCCGAGCCTGTGCCACGCGTCCGGTCCTCCCGAGATGAGCCCGTGGCCACGGTACCCCCGAGGGGTACATGGGCTCGGCCGGCCGAACCGCTCAGCCGCCCGTGGCGCGCTCGGAGTCGTCGCCCGACGGTCCCGACTCCATCCACGACCGCAGGGCGCGGAAACCGTCGGTGTCGCGGATGGAGTCGAAGTTGTTGTCCTGGTCGAGCAGGGCTCGGTCCCGGAACCCCTTCTCCACCGCCCGGTCGAGCCAGGCGAGGGCCTCCTCGGTCTGACCGGCCAGGGCCCAGCTGCAGGCGACGTTGTAGGCGACCAGCGGGGCGGGATCCTGGAAGAACAGGATGTCGCCGACCCGGGCCGCCTCGCGGAAGCGGCCGGCGTGGTGCAGCCCGAGCTGCAGGGCCCGGTAGCCGTTGGTCTTCGGAGGCCCCGGCAGGTTCTTGGGCAGGGCGTTCAGCTCCTCGATCAGCCGGTCCAGGGCGCCGGCCGCGACCACGATGCGCGAGCCGATCATGGCCGCGACGATGTCGTCGCAGGAGACCCACGCCGCCGCGAGCGGCACCGTGGCGTCGCCGTTGGCCAGCTCGACGGTGCGCTGGACGAGCTGGCTGGTTCTGGTCGCCCCACCCCGCAGCGTGGCCAGCGCACCCCGGGCGTCCTCCGGCTGGTTCTCGGCCAGCCGGGCCCAGGCCATCAGCTCGGCCGCCGTGACCTCGACCGGGAAGGACCCGGGCGCGGCCGCCACCGGCTCGATGATCTCTTCGGCTCGCTTGTTCTCGCCCCGGAGCAGGGCGGCGCGTGCGTCGTCGAGCTGCTCGAGCTGGGGCCGGTCCCGCGTGGCCCGCAGCGAGTTCAGGCTCTGGCTCCCGAAGTAGAAGGCCAGCAGGGCCAGGAAGATCTGGCCGGTGTAGAGGCCGAGCAGCCCCAGGCCGACGGCACCGGCCACCGACAGCACTCGGGCGGTCCGGGCGCCGAAGAGGTCGGCGGCCACGTTGCCGCCGTCGAGGGGCAGGATCGGCAGCAGGTTGAACACGCCCCAGACGACGTTCACCCAGATGAGGTCGTCGATGGCCGCTTTGACCACGCCGGACGGCGCAGTGACGGCCTGGGAGAGGGCGACCCCGACGCCGGCGGCGATGAAGCCGGCGATGGGCCCGGCGAGGGTCACGACCAGCGACCGGCCCCGGGGCTGGACGGGCCCGACGGTGACCCCGCCGAAGCCGGTCAACGTGACCCGGGGGTGGGCGCCGAAGGACCGGTGGGCGGTGGCGTGGCCGAGCTCGTGCAGCAGGATCGACACGCCGCCGACGATGACGAAGACCACGATCCCGGTCCCGCCGGTCTGGGTGTTGGCCCATCCGAGCAGGGCCAGGATGAGGAAGAACGCGGGCTCGACCCGGACGGGGATCCCGGTCACCCGGAACTCGAGCGCCTTCATCGGCCGCAGGCTAAACCTCCCGGCACCACCCCCGCCGCTCGCCCGCCGACCGGCGCCGGCTCAGCCGGTGGTGCGGCCGGGGCGCACGGGCGGGAGGGGCTCGGCCTCCGGGTCCCTCGGCGGCCCGTCGACCAGCTCGTGCTCGACATCGTGCCAGTGGAGCACGTCCGCGTCCGGGCCGTTGCGCTCCTCGTCGGCGTACCAGCGGAAGAAGACCACCGCGATGGCGGCCCAGAGATAGAGCCCGCCGAGGATCTTCATGATCAGCCCGGCGAACTGCTGGTCGCTGAGGGCGCTGATGTGCCAGAGCCGGGGGAACGTCGTGTAGATCTTGTAGAGCGGGCGGGAGTTGAAGGTCAGGAACGAGGCGGGCACCGTCGGGACGATCGTCTGCATGAACAGGTAGAGCATCTGCGTCGGCGGCTTCAGCCGGGGGATCTCGGGCAGCGGGCTGGCGATCGGCATCCACATGAACAGCGCCGAGGTGAGCAGGATGGCGTGGGCGACGAAGTGGAACGGGTGGTGCCGCAGGGTGAGGTCCACGATCACCGGCCAATGGCTGGCGACCAGGATGACGTTGAACTGGATGAGCCCGGTGACGGGACGGCTCATGGCCCGGACGGCGGAGAGGCGACGACCGGAGCCGAGCACGTTGCGGGCCATCCACGCCGGCGTGCCGGCCAGGAACAGCAGGGCGACGACCAGGGTGAACAGCAGGTGCTGCACCATGTGGGCGCTGTAGAGGTAGCCCTCGGCCAGATCGTGGATGGGCCAGTCCGACGCCAGCCACATGACCCCGAGCCCGCCGTAGAAGCACCAGAGCTGGAACCGGGAGACGACCGCCTCCAACGGCCGACGGGCCTTCTCCCGCCGCACCGCCGACCCGTAGAGAAAGGCGATGCCGGCGACCAGCGCCCACACGTCGTAATGAGCGTGCCACGGCGGAAAGCGGGCCGCGACGGCGGCGAGCACCGCGGTGCCTACCCGGTCTCCGGCGGCCGCCGCAGTCCGCCGACCGGGGCGACGACGTCATGCGAGCTCATCTCGTCCAGACGTGGAACGTCGTGAGCACGATGGTGAAGACGAACAGGGCCAGGCACACGCCGGTGACGAACAGGCGGCGGAACAGCCGGCTGTCGAAGCGCAGGTGCATGAACCACAGGACGACCACGCTGAACTTCACCGCCGAGAACAGGATCAGGGTGGGGACGAGGATGCTCTTCAGCGACTTGACGTAGTAGATCGCCACCTCGGCCCCGGTGATGAGGGCCAGCAACGCGGCGACCTTGATGTACTCCAGCTCGCTCGGATGGCCGGCGTGCGCTCCACCCTCGGCCGGCGTGGGGTTGACGACGGGCCCGGGGGCCGGGTCGGTCGCGGTTCCGTGGTCGCTCATGGGATGAGGTAGACGACGGTGAAGATCACGATCCAGACGATGTCCACGAAGTGCCAGTACAGCCCGACCAGCTCGACGGTCTCGGCCTTGGACTCCGGCAGCTTGCCCTTGAGCGACATGCTGTAGAGCGACAGCAGCATGAGCACGCCGATGGTGACGTGGGCGCCGTGGAAGCCGGTCAGGACGAAGAAGCTCGACCCGAACAGGTTCACCCGCAGGTTCATCCCGGCCCGTACGAACGTCGTGAACTCGTAGCACTGGCCGGCGACGAAGCTGGCGCCCAGCAGGGCGGTGGTGAGAATCCAGATGCGGGTGCGGCGGTGGTCGCCCCGCTGGATGGCGGCCAGGGCCAGCACCATGGTGAGGCTGCTCATGAGCAGGACGAAGGAGCTGACCGACGTGTACGGGATGTCGAACACGTCCTTGGGGCGGATGGTGCCCGGCTTGCTCTGGCCCTTGAACAGCAGGTAGGTGGAGATGAGGGCCCCGAAGAGCAGGCACTCGGAGGCCAGGAAGGCCCACATCCCGACCTTTTCGTTGGTAAGGCCGGTGGCCGTGGGCGGGTGCCCGGGCTCGACCTCGGCGTGGCTCCCGGAGCTGGCGGTGATCGTGTCGGTCATGGCGTCGGGACCGCCTCGACTTCCTGGCCCGCGGTGTCGGGGCCGTGCACGGGGGTGTCCTCGGGGGCCGTCGCCGGCTCGAGGGCCCAGGAGTAGATGCTGGTGAAGATCCACAGGCCGCCGAGGATGGCGACGACCCACGTCTTGTAGATCATCCCGTAGCAGAGGATGGGCATGCCCAGGGCGACCATGAGCGGCCAGTACGACGGTGACGGCATGTGGATGTGGGGCTCGTGCTCGTCCTCGCCCTCACCGTGGCCGGCGTCCGCCGACAGGTGGTCGGGGCCCTCGTGGGCCTCGGTCGACGGCTCCACCTCCGTGCCGGCCATGACCGGCTGGTCCTCGGTGGTGTCACGACGGACGGCGCGGCCCTGGTCGTCCTCGGTGTACTTGCGGTGCCAGAACTCGTCCCGGCTGGTCACGAGCGGCACCTCCTTGAAGTTGTACTCCGGCGGCGGTGACGGGATGGTCCACTCCAGCGTGCGGGCGTCCCAGGGGTCGGGGCCGGCGTTGGGGCCCTTGCGGGTCCTGATGACGTTGATGATGAACGTGAGGATCGACGCGGCGATCACGAAGGAGCCGATGGTGGAGATCATGTTCCAGAAGTCCCAGCCGCGGCCCGCGGGGTAGGTGTAGATGCGCCGGGGCATGCCCTGCAGGCCGAGGATGTGGAACGGGCCGAACGTCATGTTGAAGCCGATGAGCATGAGCCAGAAGTGGATCTTGCCCAGGGTCTCGTTGAGCAGCTTGCCGGTGAACTTCGGATACCAGTAGTACGCCCCCGAGAACAGGCCGAACATGCTGCCGCCGAAGAGCACGTAGTGGAAGTGGGCGACGATGTAGTACGTGTCGGTCTGCTGGGTGTCGGCCGGCACCACGCCGTGGGTCACCCCCGACAGGCCGCCGATGGTGAACATGGCCACGAACCCGACGGCGAACAGCAGCGGCGTGGAGAAGGTGATCTTCCCCTTCCACATGGTGGCGATCCAGTTGAAGATCTTCACGCCCGTCGGCACCGCGATGAACATCGTGGAGGCGCTGAAGGCGGACACGGCCACGGGGCCGAGGCCGGTGGCGAACATGTGGTGGGCCCACACGCCCCAGCCCATGAAGCCGATCGCGATGCCGGAGAACACCATGACCTGGTAGCCGAACAGCGGCTTGCGGCTGAAGACCGGTAGGACCTCGGACACGATTCCCATGGCCGGCAGGATGAGGATGTACACCTCGGGATGGCCGAAGAGCCAGAACAGGTGCTGCCACAGCAGCGGGTCGGAGCCGGCGGCCACGTTGAAGAAGTTCGTGGAGAACAGCCTGTCGAAGCCCAGCAGGAACAGGGCGACGGTGATGACCGGGATGGCGAACAGCAGCAGGAACTGGGCGACGAGGCTCATCCACACGAAGATGGGCATGCGCATCAGGCTCATGCCCGGGGCCCGCATGTTGACCACGGTGACGATCAGGTTGATGGCGCCGGTCAGCGAGGCGATACCGAGGATCTGCAAGCCGAACACCCAGAAGTCGATGTTGTGGCCGGGCAGGTTGCGGGTCAGCGGCACGTACCCGAACCAGCCGCCGTTGGGCGCCCCGCCCAGCAGGAAGCTGGAGTACAGGAACAGCCCGCCGGCCAGGAAGACCCAGTATCCGAGGGCGTTCAGCCGGGGGAAGGCGACGTCTCGCGCCCCGATCATGATGGGCAGCAGGTAGTTGGCCAGGCCGGCCGACAGCGGCATGATGACCAGGAAGATCATCGTCGTCCCGTGCATGGTGAAGATCTGGTTGTAGGTGTCGGCCCGCAGAAAGGTGTTGTCGGGCGAGCCCAGCTGGATGCGCAGGAGCAGGGCCTCCACGCCGCCGACGAGGAAGAAGAAGAACGCCGTCGCCGTGTACATGATGCCGATCTTCTTGTGATCGACGGTGGTCATCCAGCCCCAGATGCCCTTCGTGTAACCGGTGGGGCGGCGGAGGAAGCGGACCGGGGCGTTCAGGGGCGGCGCGGGAGCCAGCGCCTCCGGCCTCTGCGGTGTGACAATTGCCATCTAGCCTGCCTCCCCAGCCGGCGCCGCCCGCCCGGCCGACGCTGGCGCGTGCCCAGCCGGCGTCGGGACCGTCACAGCCAAGAGATCCCGGTCGGGGTCATCTGAGGCTGTCGAGGTAGGCGACGAGCTTGGTGATCTCGTCGGGATTGAGCTTGGCACCGGGAATCAGCATCTTGTTGCCGGGCTTGACCGCCTGCGGGTCGGTCAGCCACTTGTGCAGGTTGGCGTCGTTGTTGTCGAAGATGCTGCCGGCGAAGGAGGTACGGGTGGCGAAGTGGGTCAGGTTCGGGCCCACCATG
Organism: Acidimicrobiales bacterium; assembly: GCA_036269435.1. Classification (GTDB taxonomy): domain Bacteria; phylum Actinomycetota; class Acidimicrobiia; order Acidimicrobiales; family AC-14; genus CADCTB01. The sequence goes on from DATASA010000106.1 coordinate 10,303, forward strand.
CCGGCGGACACGCCCTGCACGGTGTGGCAGCCGGCACAGCCGCGGACGGCGAAGATAGCCAGGCCCTGGTCGGCCAGCGAACCGGTCGGCGGGGTCACCGGTGGGGCCTTCTGACCGTTGACCCAGGCGTCGAAGTCGGTCGGGGTCATGGCGATGGCCCGGGCCCGCATGTTGGCGTGGGAGGCGCCGCAGAACTCCGTGCACTGGCCCAGGTACGTCCCGGGCGCATCGGCCTCGTAGTGCATGTGATTGCTGCGGCCGGGGACCACGTCGGTCTTGCCCCCCAGCGGCGGGATCCAGAAGCTGTGGATCACGTCGTCGCTGTGGAGGGTGATCTCGACGGGCCGCCCGGCGGGCATGCGCAGCTCGTTGGCCGTGGTCACGCCCAGGTCGTCGTAGTGGATCTCCCACCAGAACTGGTGGCCGGTGATGGTGATGTTGATCGGGTTGGCCGGCTTGCGGGCCAGGTCGAAGATGGTCTTGATGGTCGGGACGGCCACCGCCAGCAGGATCAGGGCGGGCACCAGCGTCCAACCCACCTCCAGGCGGCTGTTCCCGTGGATCTGCTCGGGCTCGGGGGAGTCGGGCCGGGCGCGGAACTTGACGAGGGCGACGACGAGCAGGCCTTCGACCAGCACGAACACCACCCCGGCCACGATGAAGACCGGGTCGATGAGGTTGTGGATCCGGTGGGCGACGTCGCCCTTGGGGTCCAGGGTGCTCTGGGGCGCGTTCTTGGCGCAGGCGGCCAGGAAGACGAACAGAGTGGCGCTGAGGGCCCCAAAACGGCGGTTGCGTCGCACGGCACTTCCTACACTGTCGGGCGCGGCGCAGCGAGTCCAATCGCGAGTTTCGGGAATCTTTCGCCGCCGCCCGGACAACGCTGGAAAGCATCGAGAGCCCGCACAACTGCGGGCGCCCGGTTATCCGACGGGAACGCCGGGGACCGCGGGGGCCGCGTCGTGGTCGTGGAGGCCTGCGGCCCGGCGCCGCCCTCCCGGCCCGGTCACCGCGAAGACCACCGTGAACACCGCGGCACCGACCAGCACGATCGTGGCGCCCGAGGAGATGTCGAGGTGGTAGCTGAGGATCATCCCGACGAACCCGCACAGGGCGCCGATCAGGGTCGACAGCCACAGCATGCGGGCGAAGCTGTTGGTCAGCATCCGGGCGACCACCGCCGGGATGACCAGGACGGCGGCGATCAGCACGACGCCGAGCACCTTCATCGTCGCCAGGATCGACACCGAGAGCAGCAGCATCAGCAGGGCGTCCATTCGGGCGGTGTTGACGCCCGAGACGTCGGCCACCTCGGGGTCGAAGGTGGTGAACAGAAGCTTGCGGTAGAAGCAGAACACCACCGCGACCGCGGCCACGGTGATCCCGGCGACCACCCAGACGTCGGCCACCGTCACGCCGAGCACGCTGCCGAAGATGGCAGCGTCGATGCTCTTGCGGACCTGGCCGTAGAGCCCGAGCAGGGCGATGCCGAAGGCGAACGACGCGGTGGTGATCACCCCGATGGCCGCGTCCGACCCGATGATCCGCCGCCGGGTCACCCGGGCGATGGCGAGCGCCGACGCCATGCCCCACAGCCCGGCGCCGAGGTAGAAGTTGAACGAGATGAGGGCGCTGGCCGCGGCGCCGCCGAAGATGGCGTGCGACAGGCCGTGGCCGATGTAGCTCATCCCCCGCAGCGTCACGTACACGCCGATCAGCCCGCACAGGGCCCCGGCCAGGGTCGCCACCAGCAGGCCGTGGCGGAAGAACCCGAACTGCATGGGCTCGGTGAGCCAGCTCACGGTGTTGCCCGCGTGAGCCGACTCACCGTGTTGCCCGCGTGAGCCCGGCTCACCGTGTTGCTGTCGTGAGCCGGCTCACGACCCAGCCCCGTGCTGGCCACGGACGCCGGCGGCGGCGGCGGCGACCGGCGTGGTCCGCAGCGCCCGGGCGGCGATCGCCTGGTACCGGTCGACGACCAAGGGCATGCCCCCGTGCTCCAGGACGTCCATCGGGGCGCCGTAGGTCCGTTCGAGGATGTCGGGGACGAGGACCTCGCGTGGCGTGCCCCGGCCGGTCACCTCGGTGTTCAGGCACACCAGCTGCGGCAGGTGGGCGGCGATCCCGTTGAGGTCGTGCGTGGTCAACACGATGGCCAGGCCGTCCCGGTTCAGCTCGGCGAGCAGGTGGAGGATGTCGTGGCGGGTACGGACGTCGACCCCCGACGTCGGCTCGTCCAGCAGGAGGAGCTGCGGGCGCCGGAGCAGGGCCCGGGCCAGGAAGACCCGTTGCTGCTGGCCCCCGGAGAGCTCACGGATGTGCCGGCCGCCGAGGCCGCCGATGCCGAGCCGGTCGAGGACCGAGGCGACCTCGGCTCGTTCCGCGGTCGAGGGCCAGGGCAGGCGGCGACCGGTCGTGCGGGACATGAGCACCGCCTCGGACACCGTCACCGGAAAGCTCCAGTTCACCGTCTCCACCTGGGGCACGTAGCCGACACGCAGCCCCGGCCGGCGCCAAATCCGCCCGGCGACGGGGGTCACCGTGCCCAGGACGGCCCGCAGCAGCGTGGTCTTGCCCGAACCAGACGGCCCCACGATGCCGGTGAAGTCCCAGGGCCCGATCTCCAGGTCGGCGTCGACCACGACCCGGGTGCCGTCGTAGGCGCAGGAGACCCGCTCCAGCCGCAGCAGCGGGTCGCCGGACCCGCTCGGCGACGGGCAGGCGCTGAGCGGGACCCCGGACGTGCGCGCGGGCGCGGGCGCGGCCGGTCGCCTGGGCATTCGCACGTGCTGCACGCTATCGCGTCCAGCTCGCTACAACCTCTCAGTCGCCGCACACCCGGTACGCTGGCGGGCATGGTGCGCGACGACGCCGAGCCGATCCTCGCCCGACTCCGGGCCCGGGGCGGCCGGGTCACGACCTGTCGCCGGGCCATCCTCGAAACCTTCCTCGGCGTCGGCGGCCACGTGACGGCAGAGGCCCTCACCGCCCAGGTGCAGGTCGGCCAGCCCGACGTCCACGAGTCCACCGTCTACCGCTTCCTGGACGAGTTGGAGCGCCTGGGCGTGGTCGACCACGTGCACCTCGGCCACGGGCCGGCCGTCTACCACCTCAGCAGCGACGCCCACCACCACCTGGTCTGCGAGCGATGCGGGAAGGTCGTCGAGATCCCCGAGGACGTGTTCGCCGGCCTGCGCACCCGCCTGGCCGACGACTTCCACTTCTCGGTGGAACCCCGCCACTTCGCGGTCACCGGCCGGTGCCGGGCCTGCGCCGAAACGGTGGCGACTACTCGACCTTGACGGTGCCCTTCATGGTCGGGTGGACGTCGCACTGGAAGCTGTACGTCCCCGCCGCCGGAGCGTGGAACGTGTAGGTCATCGTCGACACGCCGGTGACCAGCGCGCCCTTGAAGAGGGACTGGGTCGGGTCCCCGCTGAAGATGTCGATGTTGTGCTGGATGCCGTTGTCGGCGTTGGTGAAGCTGATCGAGACGTCGGAATCGGCCTTGAGGGTGAGCTCGGTTACGGCGAACGAGATGTTCTGGGCCTTCTCCTTCACCGCGGCCGGGCCGCCGACGCGCTCCTCGGGCTTGCGCTCGCCATGGGCCGCGGCGGCGACCCCGCCACCGACCATGACCAGGGCACCCACCGCCAGCGCGGCGACGATGGCCCGGCTGGAGATGGCCGGACGGAGGGCGAACAGGCTGGCCGTGCCCAGGATCAGCACGGCGACCACCAGCGCCACGACCGTCGACGCCTGCTTCGGCACGGTCAGCAGGATCCGGGACATGAAGAACACCACGCTGGCGATGGTGACCAGGCCCATCACCGGCATGCCCACCGGCATGAGGCTGATCGGCCGACCGGTCGACTCGGACGCGGCCCGGGCCAGCCACCCCACCCCGGCGGCGAGGCCGACGAGGGCCCCGGCGGCGGTGATGATGGGGTGGACGATCACGCCCAGCACGATGAGCCCGATCGACGCCGCCGCCACAGCCGACCAGCCCCCACCTCCGGGAACCGGTGCCACCGCCACGGCCCGCACACCCGGGGGCGGCGCGTCGGCCGGGATGGCCGGCGCGTACTCGTTCTCCCGGACGGTCGACAGCATGACGCCCAGGACGAAGGCCACTGCCGCCACCATGACGAACAGCGTCCCGCCGAGCACGTCGCCGGTGAGGATCTTGTAGACCGCGCCGAACAGCAGGGCAACGCCTGAGACGGGCAGGAACACCTTGGAGGTGGGCGTCAGCATGTCCCGGCTACCCGTGCCTGCTGGCGAGGAAGAGGACGGAGAGGATCAGCAGCCACACGACGTTGGTGTACTGCCAGTACACGGCGCCGGCCCGGAGGGGGTCGTGGCGGTCGGCCGAGAAGTGCCCGGCCACGGTACGAAAGGCCAGGACGAGCGAGAGCACGATGGCGGCCAGAAGGTGGAACAGGTGGTAGCCGAACAGCAGGTAGTAGAGCGTGGCGTAGGTGTGGGCCTTGAAGCCGAAGCCGGCCCGGACGATCGCCAGCCACTCCAGGTTGGCGATGGAGATGCCCAGGAACACGGTCAGGATCAGGGCGATCACCGCGTTGCGACCGTCGTTGCGACGCGCCGCGAACACGCCCCACTGGATGGAGAACGCCGACATCACCACCGTGACGCTGATCATCGTGGGGATGTAGGTCCCGACATGGACGCCCTTCGGCGGCCACGCCGCCGAGCCGCCCTTGATGGCCAGGTAGGTGGCGACGATGGCGGCCAGCACCATGGCGTCGGCGGTGACGAAGAGCAGCGTGCCGATGGTCCCCGTGCCCCGGCGGGGCCGGCCGGGCGGGCCGGGCAGCGGTGCGCCGGTGGGCAGGATCACCGGCGCCGAGGCCGTGGCCGCGACGGGCAGGTGGTCCGTGGTGGCCGGGACGACGACGACGCCCATCAGGAGGCTCCCTCGGGGACCAGGTTCGGGTCCGCGTCCGGCGACGACCCCGCGCCGCGGGACAGACCGGTGCGCAGGTCGAGCAGCGGCGTGGCCGAGCGGATCTCGGGCAGGGCGTCGAAGTTGTGCAGGGGGGGAGGCGACGTCGTCGCCCACTCCAGGGTCTGACCGGCCCAGGGGTCGGCGCCCGCTCGCGCCCCTCGCCCGAAGATCTGGCTGGCGACGAGGTCGACCAGCACGAGCAACAGGCCCAGGCCGGCGATGGCGGCGCCCACGGAGACGATCAGGTTGGCGGCGGCGAAGTTGTCGGTCGAGGTGTAGGTGGCGGTGTGCACGGCCATGTCCTGGTAGCCCAGGACGAACATACCGAGCACGGTGAGCAACGTCCCGCCGACCACGGCCAGGATCTCCAGCTTGGCCAGGGTGTCGGAGAGCCGGTAGCCCCACAGCTTCGGCCCCCAGAAGCTCAGCGCGGCCACGGCGCCGATGGTGGCGGACCCGAAGAAGAGGCCGTGCTGCTGGGCCACCTGCCAGTAGTTGGTGTGGGAGTGGCGGGTGGCGTCCAGGGCCGAGACGACAGACCCGGCCAGGCCGAGGGCGAGCACGGGAAGCAAGCCCAGGGCCCACAGCATCGGCGCCCGGCCGAACGCCCGCCGGAGCGCGGTGCGGTCGGTCGACTCCTTGCCCGCCATCCGCAGGGTGAGCAGCCAGTTCAGGATCAACGAGGCGACGGGCACGAGGATGGCCAGCCCCCCGAGGATGAACAGCCAGCGGGCCCTCACCAGCGTGGTCACCTCGCTGCCCCATCCGGCGAAGGACAGGACGCCGACGGCCCCGATGGCCGCCATGGCCCGGTCCCGGCTGAACAGCGGCCGGCCCGCGAACGTGGCGACGATGTCGGACACCGCCCCGAGGGCGGGAATGACCAGCGCCCACAGCAGCGGGTAGGCGCCGAACCAGAAGAGGCGGGGCCAGATGAGCGGGTTGCCGCCCCGGCTCCCGGTGAAGCCGCTGAACAGCGACGCCCCGTAGTGGCGGTCCACGAACAGCATCCCGAACGCACCGATGAGCACCGGCAGGGCAAGGAGCACGACCGCACCGGTCACCAACAGGGACCAGCTGAACATCGGCATCCGGCGCATGGTCATCCCGGGCGGCCGCAGCTGGAGGATGGTCACGATCAGGTTGACCATCACCAGCACGGCCGCCAGGCACACCAGGCTCAGGCCGAGCAGGAGCAGGTCGGGGCCGCGGCCCGGCAGGCCCAGCTTCTCGGGGATGGGGTCGCTCAGCGTCCAGCCCGAGAAGACGTCGGAGACGGCGGGGGCGGCGACGACCATGGCGCCGCCGGCCACGAACACCCACAGGCTCATGGCGTGCAGGCGCGGGAAGGCCAGGCGGGAGGCGCCGATCTGGAGAGGGACGACGGCCGATCCGAGGCCCAGCCAGACCGGCAGAGCGAACAGGAACACCGACATAGTGCCGTGCATGGTGAAGATCTGCTGGTAGGTGCGCGCCCCCATGGCGGTGGCGTCGGCCGTCGTGAGCTGGGCCCGCATGACGAGCGACAGGGCGACGCCGACGACGAGGAACAGCAACGAGAACACGACGAACAGCGACCCGATGTACTTGTGGTCGGTGCCGCGCGGCCAGACGTCGGGCAGCACCGGCTCGGAGGGGGGCAACTCGGGAGCCCCGGCCTGCCCCGCCTCGTGGACGCCGGAGTCCTCGACAGTCGTGTCCGTCATTGCCATCGTCGCCGGACTCTATACAGCGGGCCGCGGCCGCTTCGAGTCGAGGGCCGCAGTAGCGTGCGTTCGCGCCTTCTCCTGCACCCGGACCGAGCGGAGCCCGCACCACGGGCCGGTACTGGGTCGCCGCCGGCCTGGCCGCGGTGGCCGTCGCCGTGAGCCCGCCGCTCGACGCCCGGGCCGACGCCGGTTTCCCCGCCCACATGGTCCAGCACGTGCTGCTGACCATGGTGGCCGCCCCGCTCGTGGCCGCCGGATTGACCCGGCTGCCGCGCCTGCACCCGGTGGCGGCCTGGCTGCTGTTCGCGGTGACGGGCTGGGTCGTGCACTTCACCGGCCTGTTCGAGGCGGCGGCCGAGAACGTCGGCGTCCACGTGTTCGAGCACGCGCTGCTGTTCGGCAGCGCGTTGCTGTTCTGGGCCGTGGTCATCGGGCCGCGAGCCACCATGTCGTACCCGCTGCGCCTGCTCTACCTGGCCGTGGCCATGCCTCAGAACACGTTCCTGGCCCTGGCCATCTCCACCGCCGGCCACGTGCTGTACCCCCACTACGCAGGCGGCGGGGACCCACTGGGCGAGCAGCGTCTGGGCGGCGGGATCATGTGGGTGGCCGGGGACCTGCTGCTGCTCGGGGCGGTCCTGCTGATGGCCGCGGCGTGGGCCCGCGACGAGGAGCGGCGCAACCTGCTCAGTGAACAAGCAGCTGATCGAGCGCCATCGCCGCGAACAACAGGGTGATGTACGTGATCGAGAAGTGGAACAGCCGCATGGCCGACTCGGGGCGGTGGCTGCGGGCGAGCTGGACGGCCTTGCCGGTGAACGTGGCGCCCAGGGCGACGGCCGCGGCCAGGTAGATCCACCCCATGTGCCCCAGAGGCCAGAACGCCAGGCTGACCGCCCACAGGACCACCGTGTAGCCGACGATCCGCTTGGCCGTGTCGTCGAAGCTGGCCACGACCGGCAGCATGGGGACGTCGGCCGCGGCGTAGTCCTCCCGGTAACGGATGGCCAGGGCCCAGAAATGCGGCGGGGTCCAGGCAAAGATGATGGCGAACATCACGAAGGGGGCGACGGCGAGCCGCCCGGTCACCGCCGCCCACCCCACGAGCACGGGCACCGCGCCGGCGGCCCCGCCGATCACGATGTTCTGCGTCGAGGTGCGCTTCAGCCAGATCGTGTAGACGAGGACGTAGAAGAGGGTGGCCGCGACGGCCAGCGCCGCGCTCAGCGGGTTGACGACGAGCGAGAGCCACACCGCGGCGGCCACTTCCAGGGCGATGGCGAAGATCAGCGCGTTGCGCGGGGTGATCTCGCCGGTCACCAGCGGTCGGCGGCTGGTGCGACGCATCAGCTTGTCGATGTCGCGGTCGATGACCATGTTGGTGGCGTTGGCGCCCGCCGCCGCGAGCGTCCCCCCGACCAGGGTGGCGAGGATCAGCCACGCGGCCGGCATGCCCCGCTTGGCGACGACCATGGCCGGGACCGTCGTCACCAGCAGCAGTTCGATGATGCGGGGCTTGGTGAGGGCGACGTACGCGGCCACTCGGCCCCTGCCCGGCACGGCCCCCGAGGGCACGGCGGCGGGAACGGCCTCGGTCATTGCGCTCCGACACTACGGCGACGCGAGCGCGAGGGGAAAGCGGGCCTACCCACGCCGGCGCGTCGTCGTCGTCCGCGCCGGCCTGGTGGTCGTCGTCCGCGCCGGTGCCTTGGTGGTCGTGGTGGACGGCGGCACTGTGGTCGTGGTGGTCGTCGGGGGGAGCGCGGAGGCCACGCGCTGCCAGTCGGGGACGAAATCGCCGTAGCCGGACCCGCCCGTCACCTGGGCCACGCCGGTCCCGTCGGCATTGATCACGAAGATCTTGGTGCCTCCGGAGCGGTTGCTCTGAAAGGCGAGCTTGGTGGCGTTCGGCGACCACGTCGGCGCGAACGCTCCGGCTTTGGTCCTGGTCAGCTGGTGCTGATCGGTGCCGTCCGCGTTCATGACCCAGATGTCGAAGCGGTCGCCACCTCCGCCCCGGTTGCTCTGGAAGGCGATCTTCGTCCCGTCCGGCGACCAGGCCTGGAGCTGGTCGTCGGAGGCGTCCGTCGTGAGCCGGGTCTGGTTGCCGCCGTCGGCATTCATGACCCAGATGTCGGCGTTGTCGCCTCGCAGGCTCTGGAACACGATCTTGCTGCCGTCGGGCGAGAAGGCGGGCGACACGTCCGAGGCGGGATCCTTGGTCAGCCGGGTCGGGTTCTTGCCGTCGGCGTTCATGACGTAGATCTCGAAGTTGTCGTCCCGCGTGCTGGCGAACACGATCCGGCCGCCGTCGGGCGACCACTTGGCGAAGCCGTCCTCGCCCTTGTCGTTGGTGAGCCGGGTCTGATTGCTCCCGTCGGCGTTCATCACGTAGACCTCGCCGTTGCCGTCGCGGTTGGAGTCGAACGCGACCTTGGTGCCGTCGGGCGACCACGACGGGTAGGAGTCGACCGACCGGCTGTCCGTGAGACGGGCGACCCCGGATCCGTCGGCGTTCATCGACCAGATGTCGAGGTCGTTCTTGCGGTCGCTGGCGAAGACGATCTTGCCGGGGCCGACGTTGGTCGCCCGGGGCACGCCCGGGCCGCCGCGGCGCACCACCACGAGGGCCAGGGCGGCCACGAGCATGATGACCACGCCCGCACCAAGGGCGAGCACGACCGGCGCCGGCCGATCGTCCGTGTAGGCGGACAGCATCGGGCTCAGTCTGACAGCCGACGAGCGGCCGCGGGCACGGCCCGGCTCAGGTGGTCCGGCCCCAGGAGGCGTACGTGGGGACGAACAGCGCCGGCATCCCGCCGGTGTGCACGAACACGGTCCGGGTGCGGGCGGTGATCGTGCCGTCACGGCGCGCGGCGACCAGCCCGGCCAGGGCCTTGCCGGTGTAGACCGGATCGAGGATCAGTCCCTCCTGGCGGGCGGCCAGGACGACGGCCTCGCGGCACCCATCCGTGGGGGCGCCGTACCCTTCGCCGACGCGGTCGTGGTCGATGCGCGCCGTCCCCCGCGGCGGCACCAGCCCGGCCAGCTCGGCCGCCTCGGCCGCCTTCTGCGGAATCTGGCTGTCGAGGTCGGGGCGGGCCCCGACGTCCACGCCGAGGACCAGATCCAGGTCGCCCAGCCCTGCCGCCAGCCCCCCGTGCGTGCCGCCCGAGCCGTCGGCGACGACCACCAGGTCCGGCTGGGCGCCGGAGAACGCCCCGGCGGCCTGCTCGCGCAGCTCGGCCGCGGCCCGGACGTAGCCGAGGGCGCCGACCGGGCTGGCGCCGCCGATGGGCATCCGGTAGGGGTGCCGCCCGGCGGCCACCAGGCGGGCACAGGCGTCGTCGATGGCCGCCTCGATGGCGTAGTAGTCCATCGGGCCCTCCCTGAGCTCGCCGTTCGGGCCGCCCAGTCCGGCCTCGTCGGCCCAGACGATCTCCGGGCCGAACAGCTCGAGCAGCAGGACGTTGCCGGCCGCCGTCGCCGGGCGGGCGCCGGCCATCACGACCGTGCACGCCAGGCCGAGGCGGTTGGCCACCGCCGCGGTCATCCGGGCGTGGTTGCTCTGGGGCCCACCCCCGGTGACGAGGGTGTCGGCGCCCCGTTCGCGGGCGTCGGCGCAGAGGTATTCGAGCTTGCGGGCCTTGTTGCCGCCACCGCCGAGGCCGGTCAGGTCGTCCCGCTTGACCCACAGGGCTCCGGGCTCCATGTCGAGCGCCGCCCCAAGCCGGTCGGCGGGCTCCAGCGGCGTCGGCAGCAGGGCCAGTGGGAGCCGCCGGTCGAGGGTCGAAGCCACGGTCCCGCGACGCTATCGCCGCGGGCACCTACGATGGTCGCCCGATGGGTTGGTGCCACGAGTTCGGGTGCCAGATCACGAGCGGTTGCAACCACCCGATGAAGGCCGGGGCGGCGGCATGCACGTGCTCGGTCTGCGAGACGGTCTGCAAAGGCCGCTTCTCCGGCTGCCCCGAGGTCTTCGCCCGCAGCGGTTCCGTGCCGCTGTCCGCCCCGGCGGTCCGCCAGCCCGCGACCGATTCCCCCGTGACCGTCGGAGCTCCCCGTCCGCCGGCGCAGCCGGTCACCGCCACCGTGGCCCGCGGCCAGACCCAGGGCGCCCGACCGGTGGTCTCGGCGTCGGCGGCCGCACCTCCGCCTGGCCCGTCCGGCACCGCCTCCTCCGGCCCGCAGCAGGGCGCCCCCCAGGCGAGCGCATCCGCCGCGGCCCCGCCTTCCCCGGGCGCAGGCGCCGGAGGCCCGGAAGGCGCGGGAGGCGGTCTGGCGCCGGCGGCCGCCTCGGGCACCGGTACCGGTGCTGCGCCGGCCGCCCAGCCCGGCGGGTTCCTGTCCCGGGAGAACGGCACGCGGATCCTGCACTGGATGCGCTCCGAGTTCGACGGGGTCCGGTCCCAGCTCCACGCCATCGCCAGCGGGCTGGCCCACCAGCAGGCCCTGGTCGCCGATCTGGCCAACCACCGGGGCGGCGAGATGGACAGCGCCTTGGCCGAGTTGGAGGGTTCGACCACCCAGCTGCGGACGGAAGCGTCCCGCATGCGCCGGGACGCCGGCGGCCTGCAGGAGGACGGCGCCGAGCTGCGCCGCGAGTCGGCCCGCCTGCGGGAGGCCGAGCGGGAGATGACCGAGCGGCTCCCCCAGGTGGTGGCCGACGCCGTCCAGCCCGAGCTGCGGGCCGCGCTGCGGGAGGTCGAGGCCATCACCGCAGGGCTGCGCGAAGAGGCGGCACAGCTGCGCAGCATGCGGGACGGCCTGACCGCGCAGCTGCCGAAGATCGTCGACGCCGCCGTCCGCGAAGCCCTCGCCGCCTACAAGCCGGCCGTGGCCGCCCCGTTTGCCCCACCGGCGCAGGATCCGACTCCGGCCGAGTCGGCCGCCAACCGGTTCGCGGGCGACCTGAGCGCCGCCCCGGTGGCGGCGACCGCAGCCGACCACGGCGCCCCCGCCTTCCGCCTGGGCGGGGCCGGCGGGGCCGCCGGGGCCGGTCCCGGCGGTGCGGCGGGGGCCGCCACGGCCAGCCCGCTGGCCGACGAGCCGGCCGAGGAGGTCGCCGCCCCGGCCGCCTTCGGCCCGCCTCCCGCTCCGGAACCCGTCGGCGTGGCGACGGCGGACGGCGGAGTGGGCGACGATCCGTTGGCCTGCACCATGCCCGGCCTCGTGGTCGGCCCCTCGCTCGCGGTGAGCGTGAGCGAGGCGATCCGGCGCGCCGGCCTGCGCCGGCGGCGGCGGCGTCGCCCGGCCAAGCCGACTCCCGGGCTCCACCGCCGCGACCCGTTCGCCACCCCGGTGACCCGTCGCCTCGACCGCTACGCCCGCGCCCGGGCCGACCTGGCCGCCGTCAAGCCGGCCGCAGCCGGGAACGGCAAGCCTCCGGCCTCACCGTCGGTGCTCGCCGTCGGCTTCCGCGACGCCGAGGAGGTCACCCTCGACCTGGCCGAGGGGGGCGCGCTCGCCCTGACGGGCCCGTCGGCCGCCGACGCGGCCCGCTTCCTGGTGACGTCGTTCCTGGCCCAGAGCGGCGCCGACGGCGGTGCGGCCGTGGTCGTCGGCGACCTGCTGCCCCCCGGCCAGGCCTTCCCCGGGCTGAGCCAGCCGCCGGACCTGGGCGCCGCCCTCGAGCAGCTCGGCCCGAACCGGGTCGGAGCTCCGACGTTCCTCGTCGCCCGGGAGCCGGCGGCCGACGAGCTGGTCGCTCTGAACAACCTGCTCGGCAACGACAGTGGGAACGGCGAGGGCAACGGCCCCGGGGCGCCGCTGTTGGCCGTGCTGGTCGGAACCGGAGCCGAGGGTGGATCGTCGGTGCGCCTGGGCCCGGGCGAGCGGGTCGCCGAGGCCAGCTCGGAGGCGGTGGCGGCCAAGCTGGTCGGGGCCCGCATGTACACCTTGGGCCGGGAGGCGGCGTCCGAGCTGCTGGCCGTGCTGGCCAGCGCCCGCACGGACGAGGACGTCATCGCCGCCGCCGTCGGCGAGCCGGAGCCCTTCGAGGTCACCATGCCCGCCGCGCCGATCGTCTCGGTCCAGCTCGTCGGTACCTACCGGATCGAGGTCGACGGGACCGAGATCCGGGCCGGGCTGCGGGCCAAGGCCCGGGAGCTCCTCGCCTTCTACCTCCTGCACCCCGCCGGGGCGACGCTCGACGCCGCCGTCGAGGCCCTGTGGCCGGAGGCCGACCCGGGACGCGGGTCCGAGTGGTTCTGGACCGCGCTGGGCAACCTCCGCAGCCGCCTCCGCGACGCGGCCGGCGACAAGAAGCTCAAGGTCATCGAGCGGGAGGGTGACCGGTACCGGGTCGAGCCGCTGTTCGACGTCGACCTCTGGCGCCTGGAGCAGGCGCTCAGCGACGGGGCCGCCGAGGCCGACGACTTCGGCCGGGCCGCGGCCTACGACCGCGTCGCCCAGGCCTACGCCGGCGACCTGCTGGCCGGGGCCGACTGGGCCTGGGCGGAAACGCCTCGCGAGGACCTCCGCCAGCGGGTGCTCGACGTCCTGGTCTGGCTGGGCGACGTCCGGTGGGCGTCGGGCGACGCCCGTGGCTCGTGGCAAGCGCTGCAGCGGGCGGTCGAGGTCGACCCCTACGCCGAACAGATCTACCGGCGCATCATGCGCCTGCAGGCCAAGCTGGGCCGCCCGGACGACGCGGCCGCCACCTTCCGCCGCCTCCAGGCCCGCCTGGTCGAGATCGACCTCGAGCCCACGCCGGAGAGCGAAAAGCTCTACGTCGACCTCTGCAGCGGAGGCTGACCGCCGGGGCGCGCCGACCGGCGCTACGCGGTGAGCAGCCTGAGCACGCCGGCGGCCAGGCTCACGAGGGCCGCGCACCCGCCCGACGCGTCGGGGACGGTGGCCGCCAGCAGCAGGCGCTGGCCCTTGGCGTCGATGAGGGTGACGTCCATGCAGTCGAGGTTGGGCACGTACCCGGGCTTGCTGTAGATGCGGGCGCCGGCGCCGAGCACCCGGACCACCGCCGGGGCGAACCACCCCTCGGCGGCCAGCAGGGAGCCGCTGAGCCC
>DATASA010000107.1:0-8007 GCA_036269435.1 Acidimicrobiales bacterium
GCGGGAAGACAACCTGGAGCGATTCCAGGCCAACCAGCGTCGGATGCGCGGCACGCCCGAAGGGAAGCTGCGCCAGCGCGCCGGTCACCTGAAGCGCAAGTACGGCATCACGATCGAGCAGTACGACGCCATGCTCGAAGCCCAGGGTGGTGGCTGTTTTATCTGTGGGCGACCACCGCGGGAGGACATCTCGCTGCACGTGGACCACGACCATTTCACGGGCGAGATTCGCGGGATTCTGTGTTTCCGGTGCAACAACGCCCTCGCCGATTTCCAGGAGGACCCGATCCTGCTGGCCAAGGCAGCGGCGTACCCTCGATCGCCAGACCCACGCCGACGAGATCGAGCTGGCCCGAGGGCGGGCGCTCGCGCTGGTCGGGCGGTGAGCCCCGGCGTCGTAGTCGGGCGCGACTAGCCTCGCCCGTCGATGAGCCTTCCGATCTTCGCTTCCGGCCAGGACCCCGGTCCGAGCTTCTCCGAGCTGCTCCGGCGCGTGAACGGCGACCAGCCGCTGCTGCGGAACACCGGCGCGGTCGAGATCACGCACGGCACGACCATCGTCGCCCTCCGCTACGCCGACGGCGTGATCATGGCCGGCGACCGTCGGGCCACCGAGGGCTACAGCATCGCCTCCCGGGCCTTGGACAAGGTCTATCCCGCCGACGGCCACTCGGGCGTGGCCATCGCCGGCGCCGCTGGCCCGGCCATCGAGATGGTGCGGCTCTTCCAGACCGAGCTGGAGCACTACGAAAAGGTGGAGGGCATGGCCCTCAGCCTGGAGGGCAAGGCCAACCAGCTCGGCGGCATGATCCGGCGCAACCTGCCCATGGCCATGGAGGGGCTGGCGGTGGTGCCCATCTACGCCGGGTACGACTTGCGCCGGCGGATCGGGCGCATCTTCAAGTACGACCTCACCGGCGGCCGGTACGAGGAGGGCGACTTCCACGCCACCGGCTCCGGCGGCCGGGACGCCCGGACGACCATCAAGCTCGGCTACCGGGAGGGCCTCGACCGGGCCGCCGCGATCCAGCTGGCCGTCGAGGGGCTCTACCAGGCCGCCGACGAGGACTCGGCCACCGGCGGGCCCGACGTCGTCCGCGGCATCTACCCGACCGTGGCCACCATCACCGCCGACGGCTTCGAACGGGTCGAGGACGCCGAGGTGGCCCAGCGCTTCGGTGAGCTCCTGCAGCGCAAGACCGACGCCGGGCACCCCCGATGAGCGAGGCGGTGACCCCATGAGCGGGCCGCAGGTGAGCGACCAGACAAGCACAGGGCCCTGCGCAGCGGGGCCGCCGCCGGAGGCGGTGACCCGATGAGTATGCCGTTCTACGTCGCGCCCGAGCAGGTGATGAAGGACCGGGCCGACTATGCCCGCAAGGGCATCGCCCGGGGCCGCAGCCTGGCCGCCCTCAGCTACGACAACGGGATCCTCATCTGCGCCGAGAACCCGTCCCGGACCCTGCACAAGGTGGCCGAGATCTATGACCGCATCGCCTTCGCCGGCGTGGGCAAGTTCAGCGAGTTCGACTCGCTGCGGACCTCCGGCGTCCGCCTGGCCGACGTGAAGGGCTACACCTACTCCCGGGAGGACGTCGACGCCCGCTCGCTGGCCAACGCCTACGCGCAGCTCCTCGGCCAGGTCTTCACCCACGAGATGAAGCCGATGGAGGTGGAGATCCTCGTGGCCGAGGTCGGCACCGACCCCGGGTCCGACCAGCTGTTCCGCATCTCCTATGAGGGCACGATCGTCGACGAGGACCGCTCGACCGTGCTGGGCGGCGACGCCGACACCGTCAACGAGCGGCTGAAGGCCAACCTCGCCGACACCATGGACATGGGCGCCGCCCTCCGGGCCGCCGTCGGCGCCCTGGCCGGCCCGGAGAGGACGTTGACCGCCGGCAACCTCGAGGTCGCCGTCCTGTCCCGCACCACCGCCCGCCGGGCGTTCCGCCGCATTCCGGAGGCTGAGCTGACGACGCTGCTGGTTGCGCCCGCCTGACGTCGAAGCCGCCTGACGTCGAAGCCGCCGGCGCGGTCGCCGCGCTGGCGCTCCTCGGCGCCGGCTGGGCGCATGGTCACGTGTGGCTGATCGCCCACGAGAACCGGATCCGAATGGCCATCCGCCCCCTGGATGGTCGAGTCGTGACGCTTCAGGTCGGATTCAAGGGCTTCATCACCGCCCTGACCGGCGAGCTGTACGTGCCGGAGCGCGGACGGGTCGTCTTTCTCGACACCGGGCGAGCCCGCTACACGCTGCGGCTCGGGGACGTGCACGACGTCGTCCCGACATAGCTCAGAAGGCCCGGACGAACACCACCGCGGCGATGGCCAGGATGGCGCCCAGCACGATCCACAACTCCCGCGGGGTGGGCCCGGCCACCGGTTCCTCAGGCGCGTCGAAGGCGGACTCCACCTCGTCGGCCATCAGGAGCTCCTGGGCCTCGGCGAGGTCGTCCTGGTCGACGTAGACGTGCACGTCGCCCATGGGATAGACGCCGTCGATGTTGCCGCGCAGGTCGGTGACGATCCCCTCGGCGCCGAGGCGGGCGGCGATGACGCGGGCATGGAAGGACGACCCCACAGTGGCCAAACGCACCATGCGCGTCTGTTGCATCGGGTCCAACGGTAGCTTGGCATCGTATGGAGCGACGGATCTTCGGACTCGAGAACGAGTACGGCGTGACCTGCACGCTCCGCGGCCAGCGCCGGCTCAGCCCGGACGAGGTGGCCCGCTACCTGTTCCGCCGGGTGGTGTCCTGGGGCCGGAGCAGCAACGTGTTCCTGGAGAACGGCGCCCGCCTGTACCTCGACGTCGGCAGCCACCCGGAGTACGCCACGCCGGAGTGCGACTCCATCGAGGATCTCGTCGCCCACGACAAGGCCGGCGAGCGCATCCTGGAGAGCCTGCTGTCCAGCGCCGAGCAGCGGCTGCGCGAGGAGGGCATCCGCGGCATCGTCTACCTGTTCAAGAACAACACCGACTCGGCCGGCAACTCCTACGGCTGCCACGAGAACTACCTCACCAGCCGGCGTGACGACTTCGGCCACTACGCCGAGGTCCTGATCCCGTTCTTCGTCAGCCGCCAGATCTACGCCGGGGCCGGCAAGGTGCTCAACACGGCCCGGGGGGCGACGTACTGCATCAGCCAGCGGGCCGAGCACATCTGGGAGGGCGTGTCGTCGGCCACCACCCGCAGCCGGCCCATCATCAACACCCGGGACGAGCCCCACGCCGACGCCGAGCGGTTCCGGCGCCTGCACGTCATCGTCGGCGACTCGAACATGAGCGAGTACGCCACGTTCATCAAGATGGGCACCACCAGCATCCTGCTGCGCATGCTGGAGGATCCGGGCGTCGTCCTGCGGGACATGACCCTCGACAACCCGATCCGGGCCATCCGTGAGATCAGCCACGACATCACCTGCAAGCGGCGGGTGCGGCTGGAGAACGGGCGGGAGCTGTCGGCGCTGGAGATCCAGGCCGAGTACCTCAACCGGGCCCTGCGCTACGCCGAGAGCCGCGGCCTGAGCCCGCTCGAGGAGCAGGCGCTCAAGATGTGGGAGCACTGCCTGACCAAGATCCAGGTCGACCCCCTCAGCCTCGACCGGGAGTGCGACTGGGTCATCAAGTACAAGATGATCGAGGCCTACCGGGAACGCCACGGGCTCACCCTGACCAGCCCCAAGGTCGCCCTGCTCGACCTGCAGTACCACGACGTCAACCGCAAGCGCGGCCTGTACTACCTGCTCCAGGACAGGGGCATGGTCGAGCGGGTCGTCACCGACGAGGCCATCGACGCCGCCGTCACCACGCCCCCCCAGACGACCCGGGCCCGGCTGCGGGGCGAGTTCATCCGCAAGGCCAAGGAGCGCAAGCGGGACTACACGGTCGACTGGGTCCACCTGAAGCTGAACGACCAGGCCCAGCGCACCGTCCTGTGCAAGGACCCCTTCAAGTCGCGCGACGAGCGGGTGGAAAAGCTCATCGCCAGCCTGTAGCCCGCCGCTCTCTGTCGGGTTTGCCACCGTGGAGGTGGAAAATCCGGCAAAGATCGCCGGCGTGCCCAGTTTCTCGACCGCCGCGGTCGCAGCCATCACCGCCGAGCGCGACGGGCTGCAGCGGGTCGACCTCGACAACGGCCGCCGGGCGTACGTGCTGACGCAGCTCATCGGTCCGGTGGCGGTCGGGGACCGGGTCGTGGTGAACAGCACCGCGATGGACCTCGGTCTGGGTACGGGCGGATGGGACGTCGTGCATTGGAACCTGTCCCGGGACGGCTGGTCGCAGGCGGGCGGCGGCCACGTGTTGAAGCTGCGCTACACGAGCCTGCAGGTCGACACCGGGGTGGCCGAGGAGCACGAGCCCGAGCGGCGAGAGGACCTGGGCGGCACGCCGGTCGTGGTCTGCGACGTCCACAGCCAGCTGGCCGCCGTCGCCGTGGGGTTCGCCGACGCGGCGGCCGGTCGGCGGCTGAGCTATGTGATGACCGATTCCGCCGCTCTGCCGCTGGTCCTGTCCGACATGGTCGCCGAGCTGCGGACGCGGAACCTGCTTTGCGAGACGATCACGTGCGGGCAGGCGTTCGGGGGCGACCGGGAGGCGGTGAGCATGCCGTCGGCCCTGCTGCTGGCCAGGGGCGACGTGATCGTCGTGGCGCCCGGTCCCGGCGTGGTGGGCACCGGCACCCGTCTCGGGTTCGGCAGCATCGAGATGGCCGCGGTGATCGACGTCGCCGCCGCGCTGGGGGGACGGGCGGTCGTCGCCGTGCGCTACTCGGGCGCCGACTCCCGGCCCCGCCACCGCGGTCGAAGCCACCACACCGATGCCGTGCTCGGGCTGGCGTCGACGCAGGCCGCCGCGCCCGTCCCGCCCGACGGGTGGGCCGGCCCCGTCGTGCCGTTCCCGGCCACGACCATGGGCCGCGCCCAGGCCGAGGACCCGGACTTCTTCCGGTACGCGGCGTGGGCGGGAACAGTGGCGGCGCGGCTGGTCAGCGCCGAAGCGTGAGCTGACCGAGGGTCGCCTGCCGCAGGGCCGCAGTCTGGGCCTGGATGGTGAAGAAGGCGGCCTCCCGGAGCAGGCGTTGAGCGGGATGGTCGGCGCTCATGGCCCGGCCCCCGACCGACGTGACCAGCGCGGTGGCGGCCCGCACGCCGAGCTCCAGGCTCCACGCCCGGGCCTCGACCAGCATGCGCAGGTGAGCGTCGTCGGTGCGGTCCATGTCGGCGAGGTCGTAGGACCGTCGTCGGCAGGCCTCCACCTCGCCGCCGAGGTCCTCCGCCGCCTCCGGTGCCCGTTCGCCGAGGAGGCGCACGCACGTCTCCGCGATCCCGAACGCCGCCGGGTTCGGTTGGGCCGTCGCCACGCGGTCCTGGGCCTGCCACCGCCCGAACGGTACGGTCGAGATGACGTCTTCGGCGGGGACGACCAGGCCGTCGAAGGCCAGTCGCACGGTCGACGAGGCGTTCATCGCGGCCAGCGCCTGCCGGGGCGACGCACGCACGCCCGCCGGGCCGCGGTCGTCGGCGAGCACGGCGAAGAACACGACCTGGTCGTCGCAGCGGGCGGCCACCGCGTACAGGCGGGCCAGGCCCCACGACGTGACCCAGGGCGCCTCACCGTCGATCCGGTAGCCGCCGGCGACCGGCGTGGCCACGACGGCCGGTGGCCCCGGCCGGCGGAGGTAGGCGAAGGCGACGCCGCCCAGGGTGCGGCCCGCGCACAGGTCGTCGAGGTGTCGCTCGCGCAGCGAGGCGTTGGCCGAGTCGGCCAGCATGCGGACGGGCGCGTGGTGCTGGACCCACACGAAGAACGTCACTCCACAGGCCCCGGCCAGGATCTCGAAGATTCGGCGGCTGTCGGCCGGCGGCGCCCCGGGCGGACAGAACAGCCCGCACAGCCCGGCACCGGCCAGGGCGTCGAGGTGTGACCGGGGGACGACGTCGGCGCGGTCGGTGGCCGCGGCCGCAGGAGCCAGCACCGCGTCGGCGACCCGGCGGGCGGCGGCGACCAGCGCGGGCGCACCCGTGCTCGTGCCCCCGCTCCCGTGCGGGGCGAGGACGTCGTGGATGTCGCTACTCAGCGGGAGCCTGGGAACTGCGAGCGCGGATGCGGTACGAGCACACCGCGTCGCCTGCCATGGCGTGCGAGATCCGGCTGACCTCGACGTCGGGGCCGAGCACCCGGCGCATCAGGGAGAGCTCCATGGCGCACACCGCGGGCTGGTGCTCGGCCACCCGATGGACGGCGCAGTTGTTCTCGGTCAGCACGACCGTCCCCTCCTCGTCGGCCGCCGGGCCGCACTCGGCCAGGTAGCCGGCTTGGTCCCGGAGGTCGGCGAGCGCGGCCACCCGCTCGGCCAGGCCGGTGCAGCCGGCCAGCGCGGCGTCGTACTCGGCCACCTGCCGGTCGTTGCGACGGGCCAGGGCGACGGCCATCTCCTCGGGCGCCAGGTCCTCGAACAGGTCGAGGGCGAGCGCGTCGTAGCGGCGCGGGAACATCTCCAGGCCGGCGGCGCTGAGCCGCCAGCCGGCGGGAGGGCGACCGCGACTGCGGCGGACGTACGTGGCCTGCTCCACCAGCCCGCTGGCCGCCAGGGTGGCCAGGTGGCGGCGCACGCCCATGCCGGACATCCCGAGGACGCCGGCCAGTTCGGCGACGGTCACGCCCGGCCGCTTGCGTAGCAGGAGCAGGAGCTGATGCCGGGAGCCCACCGCCCCGAAGGTTACCGGAGGCTGACGCGTGGAGCTGCTCGCTCCGGGCGGGGGGCGGGCGGGCGGCCGGGTCCCCGATCCCGGGCCGTAGCATCGGAGGCGTGCACCGGCTGGAGCGGTTGATCAACCTGGTGGCCGCGCTGTTGCACGCCGACCGGCCGCTGACCGCGGAGGAGCTGCGCGAGCGCCTCCCCGGCTACGCCGAGGACCGGGGCGCGTTCCGACGGGCCTTCGAACGGGACAAGGAGGCGCTGCGGGACCTCGGGATTCCCGTGGTGGTCGAGCCGGTCGACGAGGCCACCCAGCCGGGCGTGCTCGGGTACCGGATCCGCAAGGAGGAGTACTACCTGACCGACCCGGGCCTCGAGCCGGACGAGCTGGCCGCCCTGCACCTGGCCGCGTCGGCCGTCCGGCTGGAAGGAGCGAGCGGGGTCGAGGCGCTGTGGAAGCTGGGCGGCGAAGTGGCCGAGGAGGGGCCGACGCCGGCGGTGGCCGCCCTGCCGGGCACAGCCCACCTCGCCCCGCTGTTCGCGGCCATTTCGGTCCGCCGGCCGGTCGGGTTCGCCTACCGGGGCCGTGGCCGCCGGGTGGACCCGTGGAGGCTGTCGTTCCGCAACGGGCACTGGTACCTCGCCGGCTACGACCACGACGCGGCCGACGAGCGGCTCTTCCGGCTGGACCGGATCGACGGCGACGTCCAGGCCGCCGGCCCGGACGGGGCCTTCCCCCGCCCGCCGCAGGGCGGTGCCGTGCCGCAGCCGTGGGAGACGGGGGGCGACGAGGCGCGTACGGCCCGTCTCCTGGTCGACGCGGGCCAGGCCGGCTGGGCCGCCGGCCACGTCGGCCCGGAGGCGGTGGAGGAGTGGCGACCGGACGGCTCGGTCGTGCTGGCGGTGCGGGTGACGAACCGGGACGCGTTCCGGTCCTTCGTCCTCGGCTTCCTGGACCACGCCGAGGTGCTCGGGCCGTCGGAGCTGCGGGCCGACCTTGTGGAGTGGCTCGAGGCCCTGTGCGCCGGATGAGCCTGTGCGGGAGGTGACGCCGTGGCCCGGGTGAGCGCGGACGGGAGGCTGCAGCGCCTGCTGGCCCTCATCCCGTGGGTGGCCGGCCGGGACGGCCCTCTCGTCGCCGACGTCTGCGCCCGGTTCGACGTCACCGAGTCCGAGCTGGTCGACGACCTCGAGCTGCTGTTCCTGTGCGGGCTGCACCCGTACACGCCGGACGTGCTGATCGACGTCGACATCGCCGACGGCCGCGTGTGGATCCGCTACGCCGACTACTTCGCCCGCC
>DATASA010000108.1:0-7481 GCA_036269435.1 Acidimicrobiales bacterium
CACGAAGAGCCCCACGTCGGTCTCCCCGGTCAGGCAGGTGGCGCGCGAGTCACGGCAGTTGTAGGCCCAGCACACGACGGTCGACCCGGCCGCGTACACCGCGACCCGGTCGGTGAGCGCCATGTCGCCGTCGCGGCCGCCCAGCGGGGCGAACGTGTCGGCCGTCGGATCGGCCAGGCGCAGGACGATCGCCGGCGACGGCAGGCGGCCGACGTCGTAGCCGCCCAGGGGAGCGAGGTGGCGGGTGGCCACCTCGCAGTACAGGTCGACCAGCGCCAGGCCGGTGCGCACCGGTCCGCTCTTGAGCGTCCGGCGGGCCAACTGCTCGGGGCTGGACTTGAACGTCGACGGCTTGAGCCCGCAGGCGGCGATGGCCGACCGCCAGTCCTTGATCAACGGGTGATCGGCGACCAGCTCGATGGTGACGTCCTGGCTGACCAGCGCCTGCGCGGTGTCGGTCGGGAACGGCTGGGCGGCGACGACGGCGGCCGCATCCCGCAGCCCCGACGCGATGAATCCGCCGACCAGGACGTCCGGATGTCGCTCGCCGATCTCGCCGGCGATCCGCAGGGACGGGTCAGGCATCCAGTCCGGTACGGACGCTCTCCAGGACCTTCTTCCGCCACTGGATGTTGGCTGCGAAGTTGGCGGCGTCCAGCTCGGCCAGGGTCAGGTGCATCTTGGCGATCTGGTGGTGGGGGACCGACGACCACAGGTGGTGGAGCGTGTGGTGACCGTCGCCGTGGGGGTGGATGATCCAGCGGTGGGCCCAGCCCAGGTTGGAGATGGTGGCGTTGAAGGCGGTGTCCCCGGCGAGGAAACGGTGCTCGCCGGCCTCGCCCAGCATGCGGATCACCGGCAGGACCAGGCCGAAGGCGACGAGCATGTGGGCCCAGACCAGCAGGGCGACGCCGGCGTTGGTGGCCAGGGCGACGGCCCCCAGCACGGCCGCGTACCAGGCGCCCGAGAGGAGCAGCGTCAGCGGGCTGGTGCCGATGGTCGTGTACCACGACCAGTTGTAGGCGGGAAGGCGGCGGACGACGCCCTGGGCG
The DNA here is from genome assembly GCA_036269435.1 of Acidimicrobiales bacterium. Taxonomy (GTDB): domain Bacteria; phylum Actinomycetota; class Acidimicrobiia; order Acidimicrobiales; family AC-14; genus CADCTB01. The sequence goes on from DATASA010000108.1 coordinate 1,053, forward strand.
AGCTCCGTGCCCCGCAGGCCGGTCATGGACTCGAGGTCGAACTTCTCGTAGCGCTGGATGTCCGGGTCGTCGTCGCTGCCGAGGCGGGCGTGGTGGACCATGTGGCTGCGGCGGTACTCGCCCACCTGGCTGGCGGTGGGAAACCCGGCCAGCACGTTGGCCAGCAGGTCGTTCCACCGGCCCTGGCGCTGCCAGTTGCGGTGTGACGCCTCGTGGACCATGCACTCCAGGGCCCGCCCGCAGCGGCCCATGACGATGACGGCGACCACGGTCAGCGCCCAGGCCACGGGCGAGGGGAGCACGACGTGGGCCAGCGCGGCGAGCACGCCCGTGCCGACGAACAGGGCCATGTCGCCGACGGCGGTGAGCGTGGAGCGGCGCAGGTCGGTCTTGGCCGCCGCCGTCAGGATGGGCCGTGCTGCGGCCGGCAGCTTGTAGCCGCGGGGTAGTCCCCGGGTCGCGGCCTCGACCGCCCGCAGTTCCTGGGCCGGCAGGCTCTTCCACTCGACGGGGTCCTCCGGCTGGAGGGGGACGTCGGCGACGAGGACGTCGCCGGCGGGGTCGAGCGGGCGGTTCGGCAAGTCGGCCTCCGGGAGGGACAGTCTTACAAGCGTCTGTCGCAGTATCCCGGCCCGCCTACGCCGATACCAGGGAGCGAACCGTCAACCAAGGGTCAACTTGAGGCCGCAGACGGCACCCCCACCGGGAGCGTCAGGCGGGTACGGCGGTGGACCAGCAGCCGCCGGCCGATCTCGTGGACGTCGAGCTGGATGATCACCGGGCCCGGCCCGGGCCCGACCAACTCCACGTCGACCTCGGCCACGCACGTCTCGCCCGGCTTGAGGATGTTCGACACCCACCAGCCCCGCTCGGGCGGCTGGCTGTCCTTGCGGGTGACCAGCACCCGGCCCGGCGGCCCTTCGATGAGCACGCCGTTCACCTTGCGGATCACGCCCGCCTCGCGTCCCCGGTTGACCAGCTCGATCTCGGCGTGGACGCTTCCCTCGGCGGTGCCGATCACCGTGCTCGGGCCGAAGCCCATCTCACTGTCGCCCTGGACCCGGGCCAGGACGAACCAGCCGGCGGTGGCCGCCGCTCCCGCCATCCCCGCGGCTCCCAGGACGGTGCGGACCAAGGTCCTCAGAGAACCACCCACGCATTCCGTGCGCCACCTGTCCGGCAAACGGAAGCAGCAACGAATGCGCAGGTGGTACTCGTTCGGGCGGTCACTCGCAGACGACCTGGATGCGGTCGAGCCGGGGGTCCTCGGGGCCGACGATCCGCCCGCCGGCGGCCACCTGGGCGGCCAGGTGGGCGACGAGCGAGGGCGTGAGGCGCTCGCCCGGCACGACGACGGGGATCCCCGGCGGATACGTCGCCGCCATCTCGGCCGAGATGCGCCCGACCGCCTCGGCCAGGGGGACCCGCTGCTGGCGGGCGTGGAAGGCTTCGCCGGGGCTCATGACCTGCTCCGGAACCTCGTACAGGGCCCGCTCGACGAAGCCCTGGGAGTCGAGGCCGTGCTCGCTGGGCTCGTTGGCGATGGCGTGGAGGGCCTCGACGAGCTGGTTCAGGTCGGCCTGGCGGTGGCCCATGGTCACGTTGCAGAGGACGTTGGCGTAGTCGGCCAGCTCGACGGTGACGGCGTGGTCGTCGAACAGCATCTTCTCGACGTCGTAGCCGGTGTAGCCGGTGCTGATCACGTTGACCGACAGTCGGGTGGGGTCGAACGCCACCACGCCGTGGGAGCCGACCAGCCGCTTGTCGAGGCAGGACAGCAGGGGGTGCTCGTTGATGCGCGCCCTGGCGTCCTCGGCCAGCTCGATGGCCGTGGTGAGCAGCGCCTCGCCCTCGGTGGCCATCTGCATCCGGGCCGCGTCGATCGACGCCCGCAGCAGGCAGGACGGGCTCGTGCTCTGCAGCATCCGGTTGACCACCTCGACCCGGTCGTGGTCGACCAGGTCCCCGCGCACGTGGAGCAGCGACGCCTGCAGGAAGGCGCTGAGCAGCTTGTGGGCGCCGTCGACGACCATGTCCGCCCCCTGGGAGAGGGCGTGGGGCGGCAGGTCGGGATGGAAGGGGAAATGCGGCCCCCACGCCTCGTCCACCAGCAGCGGCACCCCATGGCGGTGGGCCGCGTCGGCGATGCCGGCGACGTCCGAGCAGGCCCCGTAGTAGGTGGGGGAGACGATCAGCACGGCCCGGACCTCGGGGTGAGCGGCCAGCCCGGCCTCGACCTGGCTGGGAGAGACGCCGTGGGCGATGTGGCTCTCGGGGTCGAGCTCGGCCGGGATGTAGATGGGCCGCACGCCGGCGATCATCAGGGCCGAGATGATCGAGCGGTGGGTGTTGCGGGAGGTGAGGATCACGTCGCCCGGATGGCAGACGGCGGTGACCATGATCTGGTTGCCGAGGGTGGACCCATTGGCCAGGAACCAGGTCCGGTCGGCCCCGTAGGCGGCGGCGGCCAGCTCCTGGGCCTGGTCGAGCGCGGATCCGGGCACGCCGTCGAGGTTGCCGAGCCCCGGGCTGATGTCGAGCGACAGCATGCCGTCGCCCATGGCGGCGCGCAGGGCCGGGTGGGCGCCGCGGCCCTGGATGTGCCCGGGCGTGTGGAAGGCCGCCCGCGGCACCTTGGCGTAGGCGCACAGGGCTTCGAAGTACGGGGCCGAGGACTGGTCCACAGAGGGTGGCGCCGGCGGTCCGGGGCTCAGGAGGCCCGGACCAGCACGAGGGGCGTCCGTTCGTCGGCGTTGCCCTGTGGGTTCGGGCGCATGGCCGCCACCAGCAGGTCGTGGTCGATGAACGGCGACGCCCCGCAGATCTCGACGCGGCCGAGGTCGTTGGCGTCGACCACGGCAACGCCGCAGCCGAGGGCGGCGGCGACCTCGCAGGCGACCCCCTTCGGATCGTCGGGGCCGAGCACGATGTCCTGGGTGTACGGCGGAAGGTTCCCGGGCACGTCGTCGATCCAGGTTACCTGGCGGCCGGCCACCCGGTAGAAGTCCCCGTGGCGGCCGAAGATGCGCCCGGGCATGGCCACGGCGAGGGCGAGCAGGATCCGGGGCAGCCCGGCCAGGTCGACCGCGACCTGAAAGGCATACGGATTGCACAGGCTGCTGTCGAAATCGAACAGGCGGCACAGGATCCGTGCGGCGATGCCGGGGTGCACGTCGTCGAGGTCGACGATCCGGCCCTGGGTGATAGCCAGCGGCGATTCGCAGATGACCAAGATGTCGGCGGGCTCGGGCTGGACCCCGGCCGCCTCCAGGGCGCCCTGGGCCACCTCGACGATGTCGTCGCCCGGGACGAGCAACGCGGTCTTCAGGGGCAGGACCTTCATCTGACAGGAACCGTACCCGAAACCATCCCGGGAGCCACGGCTCACAGGCGGTAGCCTGCAGGGCGCGAACCAGCCTGAAACCCTCGCCGACCACCTGCGCAACCTGCGGGCCAAGGAGCACCTCACCCGCGAGGGGCTGAGCGTCCGCACGGCCGAGCTCGACCCCCAGCGGCCGGTGTCGGTGGCCATGATCGGCCTCATGGAAAGTCGGCGGACGCCCTACCGTCTGCCCACCCGGTTGAGCACCCGCGGGCTGGCCATCGAGACGGTGGCACGGGCCCTCAACGTGGAGCTCGACGACCTGCTCGATCGCTTCACCGACGAGGAGCTGGCCCGCTCGTGCTTCGCCCACCGGCGGGCCGCGGCGGCGCCCCGCCTGGCCGGCGGCCAGGGCTTCGCCGCCTTCGTCGCCTCGCTGCCGACCACGGCCGAGGACCTCCTCCGGGTGCCCGGGGCGGCCCACCTGCAGAACACCGAGGCCTTCGCCTACCTGTTCGCGCTCGAGCGCGAGTACGCCGGCCTCGAGATGCTGGTGGCCGACGAGCCGCCCCTGCTGTTCCTCGACGACGAGGACCGCACCCGCTGGACCGACGGCATGAACCTCACCCCCGAGGACGCGGCGACCTTCCGGTCGCTGTTCGCCGACTACCAGGCCCACTTCCGCGCCTTGGCCCTGAGCGGCCGCAAGCGTTACCAGGTCGTGCTCAACCGCCAGACCTTCGCCGCCTTCCTGTCGAACAAGACGCCGGCCAAGGCCGCGGCCCTGGTCGACGACATGATCTCGGTCCTCGACGCGGCCCCGCTGTTCCAACTGCTGCTCGTCGACTACCCCCGCGCCCCCGAGGAGCTGGAGATCATCTCCCGGCACACCACGATCCCGCCGGACTTCGCGGGCACGCTGAGCGTGGTCATCCGCCAGACGTCGCGCAGCTCGGCCACGGTCGAGTACTCGCTCATCCCCATGCCCCAGACGTACATGTCCCTGCACCGCGACATCGCCGAGGCGAACCGGGCCTGGTCGATTGGTCTCGACCAGTACGAGTCCCGGCACCGCCTCGCCGGCGGATCCGACTGGGCCCGGGCCTCCAACGAGACAACGGCCCAGCTCCTCAAAGAGGTGCTCGCAAGCCTCGGATAGCGTGGCCCCGGTGGACCAGGCGCTGCTCGCTCTCCTCTGCTGCCCGCGCGACCAGGCGACGCCGCTGATCGAGTCGGTCGACGCGCTGACGTGCCCGACGTGCGGCACGGTGTTCCCGATCGTCGACGGGATCGTCGTGTTCCTGACCGCGCAGCAGCTGTCGGACCAGGAGGAAACCGAGCGCAACTTCCGCAGCGAGGAAAGCGCCTGGTACGACGACATGTACGTCGGTTACACGGACCGGGTGGAGGTGCCCACCGTCGTCCGCCGCCTCGGGCACCCGTCCGGGCCCATCCTCGACGCCGGCTGCGGCACCGGGCGCATCACCGAGGCCCTCGTGCCGCTGGGCCAGCCCATCATCGCCGTCGACTACAGCGACGCCTGCCTGCGCCGGATGCAGGAGCGCACCGCCGGCGCCCGGGTCCTGCCCGTCCAGTCCGACCTGCGGAACCTCCCGATCCGCTCCGAGGTCATGGCCGCCGCCATCTCGATCGAGGTCCATCCCCACGTGCGCGACGGCGACCGGGAGCGGTACCTGTCCGAGCTGGCCCGGGTCCTGGCGCCGGGCGGGCCGCTGTCGATCTCGACGCTGAACTACAACCTGGTGTTCCGGGCCTGGAAGGCCCTCGGCAACACCGGGGCGCGCGAGGGAAGCCACGTGCTCGGCAACGACTACCACTACCGCCGCTACGACCGGGACGAGTTCCGCCGCGAGTTGGCCGCCTATTTCGACGTCGAGGAGCTGACCGGCATCCGCAACATTCCGGCCCGCAGCCTCGCCGGTGCGCTCAACAGCGTCGGGTGGCGCAAGGGTGGCCAGAGCCTGCTCGGCGCCCTCACCGAGCGCGGGTACAAGGCCGACCATTTCCTCGAGAAGACGGCCGTCGCCGGGATGGTGGGCTTCTTCTGGCTGGCGAAGGCGGTCAAGCGTCCGCAGTGACCCGCCGGGCCGGGTGGCCCGGCCGGGGCGCGAGGAGGTACAGGATGCCGTCGCGACTCACCGCTTCGTACGACCCGATCCGCCCCCACGCGACCGCCGGCGCCGGCACCTCCGCCCGGACGCCGCGCTGCGCCGCCCGCCTCCGCCGGCCCCGCCGTGTCGCCCGCCCACTGCTCATCGCCGACATCTTGATCCTCCTTGTCGTCGCGCGGGTGCATACCCCGCGGCGCGCCGCCGCATAGAGTCCCCGCCATGGCAACCGAAGAGGAACTCCAGCAGGCCTGGATCAACACCCGCCTGGCGATGCTGCAGGCGATCGAGGTTCAGGTCGGCGCGGGCAAGCTCACCCCGGACACCGCGTCCCAGGCCCTCGACCTGGCCGAGGCCTACTCGTGGCTCACCCGGCCCGACCAGGCCCACGGCAAGGGCGCGTAGCCGGGCGGCGAAGGGGCCTGCGGCGGTCCCCCCCTTCAGGCGACAGAGTCGAAGCCATTCCGGCTGGCCGGTGTGGCGCCCCGCGCCCCGGCGCCAGCGCGACGTGCCCGGAGCGGGATTCGAACCCGCACGCCCTTTCGGACAGTGGCTTTTGAGGCCACCATGTCTACCATTCCATCATCCGGGCGGACGCTGGAGCGTACCCGCGCCCGGGCGCGAAAAAGGGTGGAGCCCCGAGGAAGTTCCGCTTCGTCCGGCCCGAGAGCCGGTCTCTGCGTTGCCCCCTTGGGACTCCGAGGCTCACTGTAAGGATGAGCCTCCCGCCTGTCAAGGACTTCTTCAGACCCCCCAGGCCGGTGCCGCTTCGAGCAGGAAGCGGCTGACGGCCAGGCAGCGGTCGAGCAGGTCGCACAGGAGTTCCTCGCCGGCCAGGACCTTCGCCAACGACACCTGCTGGCGGGCGACGATCGTCAGGCTGCGCTCCGGCGCGTCGGTCACCGAGCCGAACGAGTCGATGGCGGACACCTCGAGCGGCAGCTCGGGACCGCCGACGCCGGCCAGGTCGGTGGCCAG